>PKWH01000173.1 GCA_003131985.1 Acidobacteriota bacterium
GTTGCGGGGAGACCGACCACTCCGACAGCGGCTGACACAACCATCTCCGCGTCGGGATGCGTGGCGACGCGTTCGATTCCTTCGGCGCCAAAAAGTATTTCTAAACCTGGCTGAGCAGGATCCTTGTGCCCACGATTCTTCTTCAAAGCCGCGCAGAGTTCGCGCGCGCCGGATTCCGTGGCCACNNATCCCGCAGCCAGCGCTACGACCTCAAATCTTCCAGGATGCGCATCAATCACCTTGAAGCATTGACGGCCGATGGAGCCTGTGGAGCCGAGTATCGCAATCTTTTTCATCGGGCTCTAGTTTATCGGCGTTTGCAAGAATATGCGAATGCGAGGAGCGGTCAGTTTCGACCGTCCGGCCAACTGGCAGTGGGCACCTTACTGTGCTGATTTGTCCAAAAGTTGCTTCAGGTAGGATTGCCAGACCGCGGCCCATGTGTGTGTTCCGTGGCCGTGTGTCTGCTCGCTGATGGGAATCAGAACGAACGTTCCATTCTTCAGCCGTTTGCTTTCCTTCTCGGCGATGCCAAGTTCGGGCGGATTGATGAAATCGTCGGCGGAATTGATCCACATCACGGGCGCCGTGATCGTCTCCAGTTGCGGCGACGGATCATAATTACGCGACGCGTTCACCTGGTAGAGCAGATCGTTTGCGTCCAGCGTCGCGGCCCGTTTCTCCGCATCGTCCGCATATTTGTCCGCGGCATCGCGAGTTGGCAGAGTCTTTTGCATCAAGAGCGGCGCGCTTCCCGCAATTACCAAGAAATCTTCGGCGGCGAGCAGTGCCTCCTTTGGCTCTTCTTCATATTCGCCGCCGTTCCAGGCAGCGTCGTTGCGGATCGCATCCATTAACATTTTGCGCCAAACGCGGTTGCGTCCCGCGATTTGCACGGGCAAGCACGCGAGGGGCATCAATGCGTCCATGAAGTCCGGGTAGGTCTCGCCCCAAACAAACGAGTGCATGCAGCCCATCGATGTGCCTAAAATCAATCGCAAGTGTTGCACTCCCAAGCCCTCTTTAACGAGAAGATGTTGCGCAGCCACCATGTCGTCATAGTCGTAGGAAGGAAAATGGGCGTGCATGCCGTCGCTCGGCTTCGAAGATTTTCCGTGGCCGATTCCGTCCGGCAAAATAATGAAGTACTTGTTGATATCGAGCAGTTGTCCAGGACCATAGAGTTCTCCGGCAAACTGCGGGACCAGGAATTGTTGACCCGATCCGCCGGTTCCGTGCAGGATGAGAACCGCGTTTTTTATTCGACCCTGAGCATCGCGGTCCGGTTTTCCCAAAGTCCGATAGTGCAAGCGCAGCTCCGGAAGCTCCTCGCCCGATTTGAACTTAAAGCTGTGGGCAACATAATCGCCCTCAGTCACCGGATACTTAGAAGGCGTTTGCGCAAACACTATTCCCGCTGCAAGAAATGCAATAGCCACGAGCGAAAGTACCCGCGCGAAGAGAGTCATGGTCTATACCTCGTTGTGCGTCTATTTTTCCCGAATCCTCAGAAACCGGGCGGGCGCTCGCCGACTACGCCAAAAGCGCGCTGTAATGCGAGGCCGGCGCTTCCCACTGTGCCCTCGTCGAAAAGCCTGCCAATCAAGGTGACGCCGTGCGGAACGCGGCGCGGCGGAGAAAACTTCGGCAGCGGCCTGCTTGGGTCGGGCGCCCAGTCGCTGCGCGCCTCGGATACTTCGACAAAACCCGCGCGCAATGTGAGCGAGGGATGTCCGGTAAAGTTGGTAATGGTCAGCATTTCGTCGCGCAACGATGGAACCAGGAGCAGGTCCACTTCTGAGAAAATGCGGGCCATCTCTTCGGCAACTTTGCGCCGCAGCCGGTCGGCCTGGACAAAGTCGACAGCCGAAAGAAATCGGGATTGCCGGAAAAGGTTGGGCCAGGCGTCATAGGTTTGAATCTTGAGCTGATCCAAACCGTGGCTCAACGTGAGTTCCTCAAACGCCGCTGCGCCTTCGGCGAAAAGAATCAGGTCGAGCGAGTCATACGGCCAGTTGGGAATCGACACCTCGACTGGAACCATACCGACTTTCTTTACCGCTTCTAGAGCTGCGCGGTCCACGTCAGTCGCGGGGTTCTCTTTCATCCATGCAGGGAAATAACCGACACGCAGCCCCTGGACTGCAGCGCCGGCATCGAAGTCGAGTTTGCTGGGTACGCTTGACACATCGCCTGCGTCAGGTCCTGAAATGGCATGCAGCACAAGCATGGTGTCTTCCACGCTGCGAGTCATCGGACCGAGCTTGTCGAGCGACCAGCACAGCGTCATCGCGCCGGTGCGTGCCACTCGGCCATAGGTAGGTCGCAATCCGGTAACACCGCAACGCATCGAAGGGGACACGATGCTGCCGCCAGTCTCGCTGCCGATGGCAAAGCCCACCAGTCCCGCGGCAGTGGCGGCGCCTGGGCCCGCACTCGATCCGGACGACCCTTCCTCCAACAACCAGGGATTCATCGTCTGGCCGCCGAACCAGATATCATTGAGCGCGAGTGAGCCCAGACTCAGCTTAGCGACAAGCACCGCACCAGCTTCGTGAAGGCGCTGCACTACCGCCGCGTCCTTG
>PKWH01000346.1 GCA_003131985.1 Acidobacteriota bacterium
ATGTGTGGACGTATTCTACCATTAAAAAATGTGCGGCTTTTCCGGATATGGAACCAACACTTACGCGAGCCGGGCGGGTGGGCGGGTGGCTAACCCTTCCGCGCAGCACCGGAGTTCTCGTAATCCACTATTGAAACTCGCGGGTTTCAACGTTGCGCTCAAAATTCTTTGTGGGTCGCGGCTNNACAAACTTTCCTTTCGGCGGATTTTTTGCCGAGCCTTCCCTTCGTCCAGCGCTCCGCTCCCTGCGATGCTCGGTCCGCTGGCGAAACATATACAGACTCGTGTACAGTCGCGCTACAACCGTCTAGGAGTTGCCAGTGCAAAAGTGGGCTTACTTATCCATTACGCTAAACCAGAACGGACTGGTTGAGCAGGGTCCCAGACTCGGCGCGCATTTGGAAGACGTCGCGTCCGACCTCGGCGCCCAGGGCTGGGAGCTTGTTTTATGTTTCCCACTCCCCAACTCTCTCTTTAAAATCCTCTTCAAGCGTCCAATCTAATTCGTAGCTAGCAAGATTTGCATCACCGCGGAGGCCATAAAATGAAAGCGATCGTTGTCCACGAATTCGGCGGCCCGGAAGTCCTCAAACTCGAAGAAGTCCCCACGCCAAAGCCCGCCGCCGGACAAGTCCTCGTCCGCGTCCACGCCGTCGGCGTCAATCCCTACGACGCCTACATGCGCAACGGCACATACGCCGTCAAGCCTCCGTTGCCTTACACTCCCGGCTCCGACGGCGCCGGCGTCATCGAATCCGTCGCCCCCGACGTTACAAAAGTAAAACCCGGCGATCGCGTTTACATGGCCAAGACCGTCACCGGCGCCTACGCCGAATACGCCCTCGCTCTCGAATCCCAAGTCCATCCTCTCCCCGCGAATGTCACCTTCGCTCAAGGCGCCGGAGTCTGGGTTCCCTACGGAACTGCCTATCACGCTCTGTATCAAACAGCGCAAGCGCGCGCTTCGGAGACGGTCCTCGTCCACGGCGCGAGCGGCGGTGTCGGCATCGCAGCAGTCCAACTTGCACGCGCCCTCGGGCTCACCGTGTTCGGCACCGCAAGCAGCCAAAAAGGACGCGACCTCGTCCAGCGCGAAGGCGCTCACCAAGTTTTCGATCACAGCAAGCCCGGTTATCTCGACGAAATCATGAAAGCCACCGCCGCCCGCGGCGTGGACATCGTTCTCGAAATGCTCGCCAACGTAAATCTCGCGAACGACATGAAGCTCCTCGCCACCAACGGCCGCATCATCGTCATCGGCAACCGCGGCGAAATCTCCATCAACCCTCGTGACCTAATGGCCCGCCGCGGCTCCATCCGCGCCTTCACCCTCTGGGCCCTCACCCCCGCCGAAGAAACACAAATCCACGCCGGCATAATCGCCGGCCTGGAAAACGCNNCGAAGTCCTAACAAGCGGCGCCGCCGGAAAAATCGTCCTCCTCACTTAGCCGCGTCAACTAAGTAGTGAACTGGTGGTGTGGTACTATCCGGGCGTCATGTCAACGTGGAAAATATCGAAACCAATGGGTTCGCCACCCGCCGAGCCATGTCTCCAAGAATATGGGACACCAAATGATCGTACTTGAAGTTCGCCGGTTTTTTCGCAGCGCCAAGGTTCTCACAATCTCCGGTGTTGTTGTTCTCGGAATTGGAGTTGGCTCATCCGCATTAGCACTTTCTTTGTTATTTGCCGCGTCTTCTCTCGTTTCCGCCGGAATGCGCCATTTGGGCTACGCTACGATCGCCGAGCCTACAGGAGATGGGGGTTCGACTCCGGTCTCCTGGCGAGACTTTGAGAAAGTTCGAAATCTAACCAACTCAGTGGCAAATGTAGCAGCCTATAGCGTCCCGATTGGCACTCACATTGAGATCGATGGAAGGGCGCAGCCGTTTAGGGTTGCTGCCGTATCGAAGGGTTTCTTCTCGACATTCAGCGAGCCCCTTTCCGCAGGACAGGACTTCAACGTGACCGACGAGTCTTCTCCCTCGAATCGTAGCATTATTCTTGGGATGCGCTCCGCAGTCAGCCTCTTTGGATCTCCGTCCGGTGCAATTGGACGGTATGTCACGATCGATGGGACGCAACTTGAGACCGTAGGAGTGGCTCCCCCAAAATTCACTGGGACATTGGGTGACTCCGTTGATGCATGGGTCCCCGCCCACAGCATTGTCCCACTGGTGATGCGAATCCCGGACCAGGCAGATGCAGGTCTATGGAGCGTCATATCGAGCTTTTATGTCGTTGCGGCCTCCAATCGTCTTTCGTCCACCACGTTATCAGCAACTCTCACCGAAATACTTAGAGGAGCCAGACCCAATGGTCTAACTCTCCAGGCTTCCCAAGGGTTGACAAGGGATTCGCGACGGGATGGGAAGGTTCGCAAGTGGCTTCGCCTTGGTGTGTTTCTGTCCTTTTCATTAACAATTGTCACCTGTCTTAACTTTTCCTTGTTGCTCCTTGCACGTACCCCGCGCTACCTGGAAGAGGTTCGAATTAAACGAGCTTTGGGCGCCGGGTTCAATGTCCTATTAATTGAGATGATAGCAGGCCCGGCTGCGATGATGATCGCGAGCTTGACCGTTGCAGCGGTGATTTGTTTCGGTGGTTTGCGGGCAATCGCTGCTTTGCCTGGATTTTACGGAGATACGGTTCGCGGTTCGTGGCAGGAAAGCTTTCTAGCTTTCGCAATCCAGGTTCCCGTTGCATGCGGTTTGACGGCTCTGATGGCATTGCTTCCAGCTCTTGGTATTCTAGGGGACACGGGTGCGCCGGGGTCTGGCCAAGCCAGCACGACGAGCCGGAGCGGCGGATTCCTGCTTCAATTGCCCGTGATTGCCCAAATCGTCTTATGCGGATGCATATGGATTCTGTCCGGGATGGTCGTCTCTGGAAGCCTGGCGGTTATTCGCGCGCCACTCGGTTACGAGCCGGCTAGCCTTAAAGTAGTCAATCTCGTGCCTCGCGAAAATACCGTGTCGTTCACCTCGAATGGCGCCAATTCATTTCCGTCTTATTCGATCATTCATCAGATTCTAGAGTCGGTTTCTGCCGTCCCTGGCGTTCGCAGTGCAAGCTTTTCTTCTGACGCGCCTTTTGAGCCGAGGGGATTCACAGTGGATCTCCAGAGGCCTGGTGATTCGAGGGGCTATCGTGCGAAGGCTTACGAAATCCGAGTGAGCCCGGGCTATTTCAGGACTATTGGAACACGGATAATTCGCGGAAGACCTGTTGCGTGGCATGGATCTCTCAGTTCTGAAAATGAAATTGTGATCAGTGAATTGCTCGCGCGTGAACTTTGGCAAGGCATGAATCCAGTTGACCGCCAAGTGAACATTATTTATCCCGCGTTCGCCGGCAGAGAGTCATTCAGTTACCCGGTAACAATAGTAGGTGTTGCGGAGGATACCAGGCTCTCCGGTCCATCTGGAGCTGCTGATCCGACTTTCTTCTCGTCTATCACTTCGTCAGGGTTCACCGTGACATCGTGCGTAATTGTTGATGGGCCGATTCCGTTAAATACCCTGCAAGAGATTGTTGATGCCGAGGTGACGAGGTTAATCCCCGAATTGAAAGTGTCGGACAGTTCCAAGGTGTGGGACGATCTGCAGGCCTCTTTGAAACCTGAAAGAGACCGGCTATATTTTGCTTTATGCGGGGCAATGATCATGGGTTGTCTGGCGTACATTGGTCTTTATGGTGCGCTCGTTTACCATGTGGAGGCACGGCGGCGAGAGCTTGCGATACGCATTTGCCTCGGAGCGTCGCAGTGGGCGATTCTCAGGATTATCCTTAGACGTGCTGGATGGTTGGCTCTTGTGGGCGTTTCTCTCTCTACGTTTCTCTGGCCCCTGCTGGCTCGACTCTCGACTAATGATTACCTTGGACGAGCCTCATGGTCGACTGTTCGGGCCATTCTTATTTCGTTGGCATGCGTAATAGCATCGCTGTGTGTGTCATTCCTTCCCGCCAAATCCGCGGCCTCTGTGTCACCTTCAAGAGCATTGAAGGAGCAGTAGCCTCAATCCGAGGTGGGTGGCCGATCTCTCCGCGCGGCACCGGGCTTCGCTCCAAGCATGACTGAAACTCGCAGAACACCGAATCTTTTCTGCGGTTCGCGGGCGGGTCCCGCACTCTTCGGTTTTAGAAGGGTGCGGGTTTTGACTTGTCGTTCCCATCTCGAACCTGCCTCTGAAATTCCTGCGCGGCCGACTTCAAGCGTTGAAATGGCGGGCGGCCGGATCTTTTCGCGCGCTACCGGAATGAGGCGCGTCGGTATGGACTGCCTCGCCGTCGTTGGCCACACCAGCCCTCGCTGCCGAGATTTTGCCCACAAAACCGAAAAATTGCCTTCGAACGATTCCGTTGCGGAGTATGCATGAAATATTTTTATGCCGTTCACATAACGGGCTGCCTGTGTGCGGCATGCTTGGAAACCCGGCTCGCAGTGATTGCACTTATAGGAGACAGACGCCATGAACTACTGGCTACGTTCGCTGGTTGAAACGATCCGCTGGCGCGTCCTGAAGATCAGAACTATTCGAAACGACTTCCGCGTGCTACCCATGAGCCAGTTGCGCGCTGCGCGACGCCGACAATTATCCCAAAGCTGCGCACATACGCTCAATAAAGAATAGGCAGGTGGCCGAGCATTCCGGTTCGCTCGGCGCTCCATCTTCAGTAACCTTGTGGTTAGCCGGCGTCATGCCGCACCGAACGCAACCGCCGCATACTCGTAATGGTCATCATCCTAACCGTTCCACGCTGGAACTTTGCTCTCCTTAAGTGTAAAGTNNACAGTAACGGAAGCAGATTCGCACGAAGTGCGAACGAGCGCTCGCTCAAAGACGTATTGGCCCGCCGCAAGCCTTCGAGCCATACCCATCCTCGTAGTTCGGTCCGTCGCAGTACTCATAGCTTTCGCAAGCATTGCTGCCGTATCGCTCGTGGCCGTGCTCTCCATCGGAAGCTATTTTGTGGCCATGCTTCTCGGAAAGATTCATCTCCTGCGCGACGCATATCAATTTCTCTCTCGCACTTACGACCAGTTCATCGCTCGGCTCGGCCAAAAAGTTTTGCGCGACTCGCGAGACCTCCCCGCGTTGCGCCTCATAGTTTCGCTCAGCCTTACCGCCCTGCCAATTTTCATTGTCCAACTAGTTTTAGGGAAACCTCGGCTCTTGCTCGTGCTCGCTTTCTATCTTTCCCTGTACGGCCTCAAGTTTCAGCGGTTCGTGAGAATGTTCAGCGCCAAACACTTGGAGGCGCACCGCCGCCAAGGCTACTTCTCAGACAAATACGACAAAGTTTTCGGCCGCTACGTCGAATTCTTCCTCGGATATTTGTACGGCAACGTTCCAGAACTGGATCGGACCGTTCACGTCGGCCTGCACCATCGCGAGAACGGCGGACCCGACGATACCGTCACCTCCAGCCGCTACGATCGAACCAGTCCCCTGCATTTCCTTTGGTATCTCTCGGACAATATTTGGACCGCTCTGGGATTTGCCCCCTACGCCTACTTCAAAGAGAAAGGGGACGACAAGAACCGAANNGAAAATCGGAATCCTGTACGTCCTGGTTCCCTTCCTCTGCATGAATTTCATCATGGCGCTCACCGCATGGGTTCAACACGCCTTCTGTGACCCGGAACATCCCGAGGATTATTTTGCCAACACCGTCACCGTGTTGGACGAGCTGAATTTCATGAACGAAGGCTACCATCTGTGTCATCACCACCGCTCTGGCCTTCACTGGACCGAAATGCCCGTCCATATGGACCAAATTCGCGACAAGATGAGAGAGTCCGGCTCTTTGGTTTTCCGCGACTTGGACGTCATGCAGCTTTTCCTCGAGTTGACCGTCCTTCGCCGAATGAATGTCCTAGCCGAAAAACTTGTCCCCTGGCAGCCCATGACTCACGAAGAAAAGTTGGCCTTGCTGCAGAAGCGAACCAAGCCCGCCAGCCCCGCGGGCGTTGAAGTGTTAGCCTAACTGCTACCTAGGTGGCGTCTGATTGAGGATGTAGCGGTCGATGTACGCAACGAGCAGTTCGCGATGCTGCTGGCGGTAACCCGGGTAGTCGTACCGGATGCCGCCGTCCGAGCCTCCCAGCAGAATCCAGCATTCGAGCATGCCGTCTTTCTGAAGCTGAAGCAGGGATTTGATCGAAGGTTCCAATTTTCCCGCCGTTACGACGCCGCTGTTTAACTTTTCCTGCACGCTCGCGAGCATCGCGGTCAGACACTCAGTCTCTTCCGCGAGCGAATGACGGTAGCCCTTCGGAGTTAACTGTCCGTTTGCATCGGATGCGCCCGCCACTATGGGCTGCGTAAGCGTGCGCGCGCCGTGAGCCACACGAGCATTCTGATATACCAGCCATGAAGCGTGACCGTCCCCTGTCTCGGTGGTCAGAGCGGGATCCACCTGAAGCTTTCCATCCGGGGTCGTAAAGTCAGGGCGCGTGATCTCCAGCCTGCTGACCGGCGTCTTGGTGACGGTGGCCCACTGTTGCAGCGCAATCCAAGCAGGCTTGGCGTACGGCTCAGCCACAACTGCCTGTTCGTATTTCACTTTTGCCCCCGCGCTATCACCGGCGTGGTAGATAGCATCACCCCAGTAGCGGTAGGCCGTATCGCGGTCGGGGTCAATATCGATGGCTTTCTGAAACCAGATG
>PKWH01000234.1 GCA_003131985.1 Acidobacteriota bacterium
TGAACGAAATTCCCTGGGAAGCAAATTTTTTCTCGCGCGCAATTTCAGTTGAATCTTCCTACTACTGGCCCGACCCCGCCAAGGGCATCCGCGAAATTTATCGCGTGTTGCACGAAGGCGGCTCGGCCTGGATCCTGATCAACTATTACCGCGACAATCCGTATTGCCATCAGTGGGGCGAAAAGCTTGCCGTCCCCACGCATCTGCTTTCCGCCGATGAATGGAAGAAAATATTTAGTGACGCCGGTTTCGCGAATGTTGCCCACCACCTACTCCCAGACCCCACTCCCACGCCTGAGGTTTACAACGGCCGCTGGTTCCGCGACGCAAAGGAGCTAGCCGCCTTCCGCGCCATCGGCGCTCTCCTCGTCTACGGCACAAAGTAAGTGTTCGCCGGGCGCAGAGTCCGTTTTGTGTGCGGCTCCCAATAAACTTGCAGCGAGGCGCGGTATGATTGCATCGAATACTGCGACGAGATTAGTCAGAACTTGTGCGGCACGGAGACGGCTTTGAACGACACGCAGCATAAGTGGATCGACGAAATGAAATGCGTTCTGGAGACCCTGAATCAGGGCGTGATCATCAATGACCGTCACAGCCGGGTGGTCTTCGCGAACCGCCTGTTCCTGAAAATGATCGGGATGACCTCGGAAGAACTCGTGGGGCGCCTCGTCGCGGAATTGTATCCACCCGAGGATGTCCCGGCGCTTTTGAAGCACATCGAGCAGCGAGAAGCGGAAGGACAAGGCCAGTACGAATTCTTCGTGCCGCGGGTCGGAGGCGAAAAATTGCCGGTGCTGATTACCTCGCGCCAAATTAAAGACCCCGACGGCAACTCGTTCGCGGTTGTCACGGCCACAGACATTACCGAACAGAAACGCGCTGAGAATGACCTGCGTCAAGCCAACGTTCAGCTCGAGCAGCGCCATCGCGAAATCGAAGAAGACTTGCTGCTCGCGGCGCGCGTGCAACAGAGCCTCGCGCCGAGCGGACTGACCTGGGGCAAGGTGTTGGTCGAGACCTTCTATCAGCCAGTGCGAACGATTGGCGGAGATTTTGGGCTCGTCGCGCCGCGCGGCGCCAACCTTAGCCTTATGGTTTGCGATGTTTCGGGGCATGGCATCGGTTCAGCGCTCGTCGCCAACCGGATATATACGGAGACAATGTCTCAAATAGAGCGCGGCATTGGACTCGGCGCGATGATGAAGCACCTGAACACTTTCGTGAAAGGGAATCTCGGCAGCTCAGTGTTTTACTTCACCATGGTAGCTGCGCGGCTGAATTACGAGGACCGCAGCCTGGAATTCGCCGGCGCCGGCCATCCGCCGGCGATGATCGTTCAACCAGGCGAAACGCCGCGGCTGCTGGAATCGCGCAGCGCAGTCCTCGGTTTGCTCGATGACGCTGTGGATAACGAAGCTGCGATACAAGTTCCGGTGCAACCCGGCGATCGCGTGGTGATTTACACCGACGGCTTCACCGAAAGTTTCAACGCTCGCAGCGATATGCTCGGCGTCGAGGGTTTTGGAGAAATCGTCCGAGAGGCTTCGAAGTTGCCGTTGGCTGAAATGAAGCGTCAGATTCTGGCTCGAATCGAAGCATGGCGCAACGGCCCGGCCGCCGACGACATGTCGCTCGTCCTGATCGAAGTTCCATGAAAAAGTTCCGTGAAGAAGTTCCATGAAATTTGTTCCGTGAGTTTTCTGGTGGCTACCGGCTCGCGAGCCACATTGAAATCTATTTGCGGTTCGCGGCGGGTTTGACTCGCTGTACCGGCGCGGATATACTTCGCGTCTTTGCAAGGCAGATTGGTGAGGTAGAATAGGCGCATGGGAGTTATCGACAATCGGTTTGAACGCAGCTATGTCCTTTCGACGGTGGATTACGTTTTCAATTGGGCGCGCAAGAGCGCGATTTGGCCGCTGACGTTTGGTCTGGCGTGCTGCGCCATCGAAATGATCGCTTCGACTACCTCGCGATTCGACATTGCGCGATTCGGCGCGGAGGTCTTCAGGCCGTCGCCGCGGCAGGCGGACTTGATGATCGTAGCCGGGACGGTGACGCTGAAAATGTCGCCGGTGCTGAAGCGCGTGTGGGAGCAGATGCCGGAGCCGAAGTGGTGCATCTCGATGGGCGCGTGTTCGAGCGTAGGAGGCCCGTTTAACGTGTATTCGGTGCTCCAGGGCGTTGACCGCATCGTTCCGGTGGATGTGTACGTGATCGGGTGCCCGCCAAGGCCTGAGGCGCTGTTCTACGCGCTCCTGAAGCTCCAGGACAAGATTGACCTGATGTCGCTGGCCAAGCGGCCTACGGAAGTGAGGCTACAGCCGGCGATGGTCGAGGAATTCAAGAGCGGCGTGATGGTTGCCCAGTCGCCGCAACCGCGTTAAATCCACCCAGAGGCCTAACCAATGGCGTTTCTGCGAACAGCGAAGGCAGACGAAGTCCCACCAGGGATGATCCGCGAGTTTCAGATTGACGGCAAGACCTTCGCGCTCGCTAATGTGGACGGCAAGCTGTTTGCAATCAATAACTTATGCCTCCATCGCGGAGGGCCGCTGGGGCAAGGCGAGCTTCACGGGCAAGTGGTGACATGTCCCTGGCATGGGTGGCAGTACAACGTAACTTCAGGCAAGCTGGTGAACAACCCCGCAGTTGGCGTCGAGACATATGCCGTGGAAGTTCGCGGCGAAGACATCTTCGTAGACGTAGGTTAAGACTGGACTTAGACTCCACTTTACTCGTTCTACCCTTAGCTCGAAAATTCTGCCAATAAAGTTAGCCATTTTGCATACCTTTCCGTGTATATTGCGCGCGGCACTTTTTGACGGATGACACAACCGCCCACCAAACCAAAACGCTGGCTGCTCGCAGTGGACCCTCGCGTTTATCACTGGGATACCCTCTTCGTGAAGGGTAAGGAAATGTGGCGGCACGCCGGGAACCGTCCCGACGCCCTGCGGCAACTGAAGCAGGTGCAGAG
>PKWH01000284.1:0-186 GCA_003131985.1 Acidobacteriota bacterium
AAGAGAGAAGAAGATGGTCGGGACGACTGGATTTGAACCAGCGACCTCACGCACCCCAAGCGTGCGCGCTACCAGACTGCGCTACGTCCCGACCGCGTTCGGCCAGCAATCAGCGTATCACTCGCGTTCGAGAAGGGTCAAGACAGCAAGGAGCTCTTCGTGCAAATCGAGGAGGAATTTGCGTTG
>PKWH01000284.1:208-5272 GCA_003131985.1 Acidobacteriota bacterium
TTGCGGGCGCCGACGATGGTGAAACCTTCGTCGTAGAGCAGGCGCTTGATTTCGAAAACGGTTTCGATGTCCTCGCGACGATAGAGGCGATGGCCGCTGGGACTTTTCACCGGCTGGAGCGTGGGGAATTCCGTTTCCCAGTAGCGCAGGACGAAAGTTTTTGTGGCGGTTAGGCGGCTGACTTCTCCGATGCGGAAAAGACTTTTGTCCGGAATGGGAGAAGAAGACGGAGCTTGAGCGGGCGTGGCCATGGATTTCCTTATCGTAGGCTGATTTCGCGCAGTGTCAACCCCTACAAATATCGGATAGCGCGTACTTTGCGAAAGGCCGACTGATCGGCGACTCGAAGGGATTTGTGCGTTTGCTACTCGGCGGGAGGCAGGATATAAACCCGCACACCTTCATCAGAGACGACCCCGAGCAGCTGCCCGTCAGGAGAGATCGCGATTACGTTCCACGGGGCGTGTGTTTGGTATAGCCACGGCGAAATTCCCTTAACCTTTACGCTGTAAATCGCGCTCCGTTTCGAAATGCTATAGACGACAACCCGATCTTGCGACTGGAGTGGATACAGATCAAGACTTCTGTTACTTAACCCTCTCGATCGATCCAAGATTACGGCGAATCTCTCTCCTTGCGTCGAAGTTGCTGTCGTTGACCACGAGGAAAGGTACAGGCCAGCCTCGGGAAGCGTCGAGTTGAATAGCTCGATGCCCTCGACTGTCTGTAACGCCAATTTGCCACCGGCGAAACCCGCAATCGTACTGTCATTCACGAATCCGTAGCCAATCTCCCCCGGCGGTTGGGAATCAAAAACTGAAATCGAATATGGATTCCAATCCCCTCCAACTTTTCTCAGGTAGAACCGTTGAACATTTGACGAACCGCTAACCTGGGCCAGGATGAAATGATCTGAGTATGTTAGATGAGCCTTCGCGACGCGACCGTCATTCCAGGAATCCAGCACGTCAAAAGTGGCTGAGTCCCTCAATTGCGAACGCCATGTGCCGTGAGAATCGGAGACGCGTGAAAGGAAGGCACGTCCACTCGGTGAAACAAAGGTGTGAGACCGCTCAGTTCTAACGTTGTCCAAATCCCTCACTTCATCGAACGATGAGGAATAAAGCGTGATCGTTTGGTCGCTCGACAGGAGCCATTGGCCGGATGCGGTGTACGCAAGGTTTACGCCTACTGAAGAACACGGCCATTCGTGGCTCGCGGTTTGCTGGCCCGTGTGGGCATCAAGAATCGCAAGATGCAAATGGGACGGGACGTTAGTTGCAGGTCCGATTGGCTTGGCCGGAATTTCATCGGGGGTCAGCCACGCCAGCGCAAGCCGCCGGTCATCGAGAAACTGAATTTTTACTCTGTCACCTCCGATCGTGGCGCGAAAGTATCTGTACGTCGACAAACTGTAGCCAACCTTTTTCGGTTCGACGGACCATATTGGAGGGTGTTGCGAGAGCGGCTGATTCGTCTGAGCCTTCGAAATCGGCAGCAGGCACGCCCCAATGCAGAAGAGAATGAAGAGAAGTTTGCTCTGTCGATCAGTTTGCGATTGCGTACCTATCATTGAGATTGAAAAATTCCAACCCGCCTTGTGTTCTCTAATCTCGGGGGTCTTTTCTTTCGCGGTGGCGGGAGCCGCGTTGTTTTAGGCGCTGGTTGAAACGGATGGGGGTGCCGGTGAAGTCGAATTTGGCGCGCAACTGGTTTTCGAGGAAGCGCTGGTAGCTGAAGTGGAGGGGCTTTAGCTGGTTGGTGAAAAGGACGAAGGTGGGCGGGGCGGTGGTGGCTTGGGTGATGTAGAAAATTTTTACTTCGCGACTGGCGGGAGAGGTGCCGCGGTCGAGGTCCACTTCCTTGAGCCAGCGGTTCAGCTCGCCGGTGGAAATGCGGCGGTTGCGGGCTTCGACTACGCGATCGATCACGGTGTATAGCCTGTCGATATGCTCGCCGGTTTTTGCGGAGAGGAAAACTACCGGAGCGTAGGAGAGAAATTTTAATCGGGCACGAACCAGGGGCTCGTAATCCAGAACGAGCTTGTTCGCGTTCATGCCTGCACTTTTGCCCCCTCGCTTTTTTTCGGCGGAGGATTTTTCCTGGGCGGCTTCGAGGGCGAGATCCCATTTATTCAGGACGATGATTACGGAGCGGCCGGACTGCTCGGCGTAACTTGCGATGGTGGCGTCGTGCGAGGTGATGCCGACGGAAGCGTCGGCGACGAGGAGAGCGACATCGGCGCGTTCCAGGTGCTGACGCGCCATGATTACGCTTAATTTTTCGGCGATGAGCTTGGTCTTTCCTTTGCGGCGAATTCCGGCGGTGTCGAGAAAACGGTACAACTTACCTTTACGATCCAGGACGGTGTCAACGGCATCGCGCGTGGTGCCGGGCTCGGGCGAGACGATGGAACGTTCGGAGCCTACCAGTTGATTCAGGAGCGTGGATTTTCCGACGTTGGGACGGCCGATGATGGCGATGCTGACGTAAGGCTTTTCTACGACCACTTCCCCGCGGGGGAAATTTTCGGTGAGGAAATCGAGAAGGGTGTCGAGGCCGAAGCCGTGCTCGGAAGAAATTGGGAAAATTTCGTCGCCCAATTCGTAGAATTGCGCGGCCATTTCGGCTTGCTTGGGCATGTCAACTTTATTTACCGCGAGGACGGGAGGCTTGCCGGCGCGGCGGAGGAGCAGCGCGAGCTCTTCGTCGAGAGGAGTGGGGCCGGTGCGGCCGTCGACGACCTGGACGACGCGGGTTGCGTTTTCGATGGCGACGCGAGCCTGGCGCAGAATTTCTCCGGGGATGCCGGCTTTGTCTTCCGGAACGATTCCGCCGGTGTCTACTACTTGGAATGAGCGTCCTTCCCAGTTTGCGGTGCCGTAGATGCGGTCGCGCGTGATGCCCGGCTCGTTGGTAACGATGGAGCGACGCGTGCCGGTGAGGCGGTTGAATAGGGTGGACTTGCCCACATTGGGGCGTCCGACGATTACGATGGATGGCAGTTTTTCGGTCATTGAGTTCCGCACCGGATGATGGCGAGGGGAATTAGATTATCATTTCTCGACGCTGAACATAGACTGCTAAAAGTTTGCGAAAACGAAAAAACAAGGACTTTCCTCTGGCGCTAAAGCGCATGCAGTGCAGGTCGCCTATGTCGGAGCTAAAGCTCCGACCCCCTGAAAGAAATCGATTTGCCAGCCGCTATATGGACTCCATCGTCTGACGAAAGCATTTCGGTATGCTACTTTAGAGGTTCGATCCTGCGGTTCTGCGAATGCCTAAAGCATCCATCTCGAAAAAAGCTGCGGCTGAAAAATCCGAGGAAGTGACGATTGAGGATATTTTTGGCCCGGGCGGATTGCTGGAGAAAAGCCATCCGGGGTATGAGTACCGATCGTCGCAGCTTGAGATGGCCAAGATGGTGGATGAAGCGTTTCAGAAGCGGCAGCACGCCATCATCGAGGCGGGGACCGGGACGGGGAAAACTCTGGCGTACCTGATTCCTGCGATTCGCAGCGGGCGGCGGGTGGTGATTTCGACGGCGACGAAATCGCTGCAAGAGCAGCTCTTCAATAAGGATGTGCCCTTCCTGCAGAAACATTTTGCACCGAATCTGAAAGTGGCGCTGATGAAGGGGCGGAACAATTTTCTTTGCCGCACGAAAGTGAATCAAATGGAGGGGCAGGCGGTGCTGAAAGGCATCGATGAGATCGACTGGTTCTCGCAGATACGCGATTGGAGCAAGCTGACGGAAACGGGAGATCGCAGCGAGTTGACGTTCTTGCCCGATGACGCGGAATTGTGGCATCGGATCGATGCGCGCAGCGATCTGTGCACGGGGCAGAAATGCGGCGACTTCAACCGGTGTTTTATTACTGCGATGCACCAGCGGGCGCAGGAAGCGGACCTGATTATCGTGAACCATCATTTGTTTTTTGCGGACCTGGCGATACGGCAAGACGATTTCGGGTCGATCCTGCCGGAATATTCGGCCGTGGTGTTCGATGAAGCCCACGAGATTGAAGATGTGGCGAGCGATTACTTTGGGAGGCGGGTTTCGAGCTATCAATTCGAGGAACTTTCGCGAGACACCGAGAATATGCTGCGAGTGTTGCGGATCGAAGCGGGGCCGGTTCGCAAGCATTTGACGCGCGTGCGCGAACGCGGGCGGAGCTTTTTCGAGAATTTTCCGGAGCGCGAGGGGCGGTTCGCGTTTGGCACGGCGGAAAGAAAGACATTTCTGGAGAAGCATCACGAGGCGTTTGACGGATTGGCTGCCGCGGTGAAGCGGATCGAAACGGAACTATCGGCGATGACGCCCAAGCCCGAGGAAGTGATCACGCTCGCGCGGCGCGCTGCGGAATTGCGGCGGGAGCTTGAGTTTTTGATGGAGAGCGAGGAGAAGAGCTACGTCTATTGGTACGAGCGCCGGGGAAAAGGGGTGATTCTGACGGCGACGCCGATTGACGTGAGCGAAATTCTGCGCGAAAAACTTTTCGAACAATTCGACAGCGTGGTGCTGACGTCGGCAACGCTGGCCGTGGGCAGCAGGTTCGATTATCTGAAGCAGAGGCTGGGGGTGTTGCCGGCTAAGGAAGTGGTGCTGCCGCAGGAATTCAATTTTCGCGAGCAGGCGCTGCTGTACATTCCGGCGGGAATGCCGGACGTGCGGCATGAGACGTTTTCTGCGCGCTGCGCGCAGGAAATTGTGAAGCTGCTGGAGATTTCGCAGGGGCGGGCGTTTTGTCTTTTCACCAGTTATGCGCAGATGAGGGACGTTTACCAGCGCGTATCGGGGCACGTGGGATTTCCGCTGCTTTTGCAGGGGACGGCGCCGAAGTCGGTATTACTGGACAGGTTTCGAACGACGCCGAATGCGGTGCTATTTGCGACCGCCAGTTTTTGGCAAGGCGTAGATGTGCCGGGAGCGCAACTTTCGTGCGTGATCGTGGATAAGCTGCCGTTTGCGGTTCCGAGCGATCCGATCGTGGCGGCGCGAGTGCGGGCGTTGCAGGAGGACGGACGGAACGCGTTCGCTGAATATCAAGTTCCGGAGGCGGT
>PKWH01000049.1 GCA_003131985.1 Acidobacteriota bacterium
GGCGCGCACCCGCGCATGGGCGCAACCGACGTGGTTCCGTTCATTCCCATCGAGGGCGTGACCATCGAGGATTGTGTCGCCCTGGCCAAAAAAGTCGGCCGCGAAATCTGGGAGCGTTTTCAGATTCCCGTATATTTTTATGAAGCCGCAGCCCAACGACCGGAACGCACGAACCTCGAGGTTATTCGCAAGGGCCAATTCGAAGGCCTGCTCGAAGAAGTCCCGCGCAATCCCAACCGCGCTCCCGATGTCGGCGAGCAGCGTCTGCATGCTACTGCCGGAGCCACAGTAGTTGGCGCGCGCAAATTCTTGATCGCGTACAACATCAATCTGAACACCTCAGACGTCAGCATCGCCAATCGCATCGGCAAGAATATTCGGTTCTCGAANNTGACTGATTTCGAGCAGACGCCCATCCATCGCGTGTTCGAAATGGTCAAGCGCGAAGCGGAACGCTACGGCGTCTCGATTGTGGGCAGCGAAATTGTCGGCTTGATCCCCAAGCGAGCTATCGAACTGACCGCCGACTTTTATCTGCAACTCGAAAACTTTTCACCCGCGCAAGTGTTTGAAAACCGTATCGAGGCTTCCTTTGCGGGCGCTTCGGCTGCGGAAGGGCCGGGAAAATTCGCGGCGCTGGCGCAACCGTTTCTAGACGCTGTCGCCGAGCCCACAGCAACGCCCGGCGGCGGCTCCGTGGCCGCGCTTGCCGGTGCCCTGGGAGCGAGCCTAGGCCAGATGGTTGCCGGGCTTTCGCGCAAGAAGAAATCGCAGGCAGCGCACGTGGAACCGCTCAGCGATGCCTTGGCGGAATTTCATTCCGCTTCGCGCGCACTGGCCGAAGCGATTGATCGCGACGCAGCTTCATTCGAATCCGTGATGGCGGCCTACAAGCTGCCGCAATTGACGCCCGAGGAACAAGGCCGCCGCGAATCCACGATTCAAAATGCCCTGCAAGGCGCCGCGAACGTCCCAATGGAAGTGGCGCGCAGAGCGGCGGTTGTATTTGACCTGCTCGGGAAACTGGAAAAGATAGCCAGCCCGTCTATGCTTTCCGATATACGCGTGGGACGTCTAATGGCTGGAGCGGCGGTTCAAGGGGCGCTCGAAAACGTCGCCATTAATTTGCAGTCCATTACGGATTCGGCATTTTCGACGCGCTTACGCTCGGAATCCGAGTTACTTGCGGCGCGCATCGGAAAAACTTCACCCCGCTAACGGCGTTCGTAGCATCTATACTGTAGAAGCACCGTGTCCGGCAACCGTCGTTACAAGCATTCCTGCGGCTTAGCCGTCGCGTAATCAGTTACTCAAATGATCTGAGGGGAAAACAACGTGAGACAGCCAATTTTTCGATTCGTTCTCGTTACATCTTTGGCAGCGGTCGCGCTGCTCGGCATTTGGACTACTACTCCTTCCCGAACCGCAGCGGGTTCAATCAGCACTGCCGTCATCGGGATGTTTCCAAAGTCCACCAACGAGTTCGCCTATGCTGATTTGAAGTCCGCGCGCAAGCTGCCGTGGTTCGCTCAAATGCAGGACCAAATGCTTCCCAAACAGATGCGCGACTTCGAACAATTTCTCTCGTCCGCGGGTATCGATCCAAACTCGCAAGTGACTGACCTAGCCTGGGGGGCGATCATGTCAGCGGACGGCACCAGCGGACAGATCCTGGGCATTGCTCTCGGTGCGTTCGATCCTTCCAGCACGGAAGCAAAATTCAAGGCTCAGAAGCTGCCTATGATCGAAAGCAATGGTTATCATCTATACGCCTTCGGAAGCGGCGGCGGCGCCAGCGACATTCTGTTCTTTTTTATCGATTCCAATACGGCAGCGTTCGGCAATCGTGCCGCGCTGGAAAAGGTGATTGATGTCCGCATGGGCACTTCAGAAAGCCTGTTCACAAATGACAAGCTTTACCCGCTGATCACCGAAGCGAACGGCAGCGGACTTATCTGGGCCGTACTGGACAAGAGCTCTACAGGGATGGCCATGCATGAATTGCTTCCCCAGGCCAGCCAGTTTCCGCAAGCTGCCGCAATAGTTGCCCGCATTCATGCCATGATTATCAGCGTAACTGCGGATACCGGCATCGACGTTCAATTCCAAGCCGTCTGCGATTCCGTGGACGATGCGAACACTTTAGGGGCTGCGATGCAGGCGGGCATCATGTACCGCCGCTACCAGGAAGCGCAATCGAACCCGGATTTCGCGAAGGCACTGGATCACGTTAGCGTGAAACCCACGGGAGATCGTCTGAAAATAGACGCGCCGGTGAGCCAGGACGAACTGCTGTCGTTAATTCGCACCAAGGCCCTTGTGCCGTCTTCCATGTAAGAGGAACTTCGACGGGAGAAGCGCAGAAACTGGCGGTTAAGCTTTAGCGCGGCGTTCGTCGCAATACTTAATCAGCGTCATGCGCGATACACCGTCGCGCGTTTCGTATTGCACGCGGTCTACATTCGTCTTCTGCAATGCTCCGCTCAGTCCCGTTTGCGAGCCGGCACTACTTGCGGCGTCGCAGAAAGTGTCGAGCCCCGCCGAAGGCAGCGATTCTCCCGAGTGCTCGATAGAAACTTCGACGCGGTCAGGAAAATCCGAGACAATCACCTTCAGCGAAGAATCCTTGCTCCCATTACCATTCACCAGCGGAAAAGTTTCCCGGCACGCTTCCGCAGCAGCAGCGGCCAGTCCTTCCTGCGCTCCGCTGGAAAGGCCGCAACGGTGAGCGGCAAAGGACACAATTGCAACGACCCCCGCCATCAGCCGCGGGTCGTCGTGCAACGTTAACTCGGTCCGTGTTGGATCAATGCCCATCGGTGTCTGCAAGCCGCACGTCGCAAGCTTCGCGGCAATCCGGACAATAGTACAGTCCGTCCACGCCCATATGAATGTTGTGCTGGGACTGGCAGAAACAGCAGTACTTTACGCAGGAGCATTCCGGTTCCGATTTTTCGCATTGCGAGCAAACAGTTAACACCTGCGACTCTCCAGTGTTTCGGGACCCGCCTTTCTTCAATCTTAGGACATGCGTGCGCGCCGGACAAGCGCCTTGCGCGTAGGGATTCCCTTAGAGTACTAGAATCGTACCCGACCCTGTTGTATTGCTGGAGGCTAGCCTCCCGGACTGCTAACGAACGCGAAATGGAGCAGGCCGATGGGGGAGAAACCCAAAGTGACTGGCGGCCCCGTTCCTTGACACTCGAAAACACGCATGCTAGCTTCGATGTTTCGCCGCAATGATGAGAAATCCTCTGTGACAACGTCGGCAACCGCTGAACTGCGCAAGACAGCTCTGAATTCCATCCATCGCCGACTAGGCGCCAAGATGGTGAACTTCGGCGGCTGGGATATGCCGCTCGAATACTCGGGCATTCTGGCCGAGCATGAAGCCGTGCGCACCCGCGCTGGGCTTTTCGACGTAAGCCACATGGGCGAGATCGAAATTCGAGGACCCGGCGCGCTGGGTCTGGTCCAACTGGTCACATGCAACAACGCTGCGAAGCTGAATGTGGGGCAGGCGCACTATTCCGGGCTTATGACTTCGCGCGGAACTTTTGTCGATGATTTGCTGGTGCACAAAATTTCCGACACGCACTATCTGCTCTGCGTCAACGCGAGCAATCAGGATCACGATTTCGAACACATCGTCGAACACAATAAATTCGATGCGCAGGTAGAAAACGCGGGTCCGCGTTACTCTCAACTAGCGATTCAAGGGCCGCGCGCAAAGGATATCCTTCAGCGGCTTACTACCGTCGCGCTCGATTCGATCCACTATTATCATTTCGCTTTCGGCAAAGTAAGCGGCATCGATTGCCTGATCGCTCGCACCGGCTACACTGGCGAAGACGGCTTCGAAATTTACTTTGCGCCCGAGCATTCCGAAAAGCTGTGGAGTGATCTAATGCACACAGGACAACCGGCCGGCATGATCCCTTGCGGTCTGGGCGCGCGGAATACTCTTCGACTTGAAGCGGGTATGTGCCTTTACGGGCATGAGATTGACGACACGACTACGCCTTGGGAAGCGGGCCTCGGGTGGATTTGCAAAATGGAGAAGGCTCCCTTTCTAGGGAGTGATGTGCTGGCTCAACAGAAGAAGGAAGGCCTAACACGTAAGTTGATCGGATTCGAAATGCTCGACAAGCGTATCGGGCGGGACGGCTATCCGGTTCTGATCGACGGCCAAGAAGCGGGGCGAGTAACCAGCGGCGGGCCCGCGCCATTCCTGAAGAAAAATATCGGCATGGCTTATGTGCCTCCGAAATCGACCGGCATCGGAACGGATATCGCAATCAACATCCGCGGGCAGTCAGAAGCCGCACGAATCGTGGCTTTGCCATTTTACAAGCGACCACAATAGGTCAAGAGCATCCAATTAGAACTGGTTCACGGAGCGCTTATGTACCCTAAGGATTATCGCTACACGAAAGAGCACGAGTGGGTGAAAGTTGACGGCTCGAACGGAACCGTCGGTATTACGGACTACGCGCAACACGAGCTTGGCGACGTCGTTTTCGTCGAGATGCCCAAAGTCGGCACGCAGCTCAAACCGCGGCAGTCTTTCGGTACCATTGAATCCGTGAAAGCGGTCAGCGAAATTTTCAGCCCCGTCTCGGGCGAAGTTACTGAGACGAACCCCGCGCTCGCGGATTCTCCCGAAATGATCAACAAAGACCCGCACGGCGCTGCGTGGCTCATAAAAGTGCGGCTGGCGGACCCCAAAGAAGCGGCTGGATTGATGGACGCCGCCGCTTACGAAGCTTACATCGCGGAAAAAGCGAAGGAACATTCCGCCTGATGCGTTATCTTCCCAAAAGTCCTTCCGAACGCCAGGAAATGCTGGAAACGATAGGCGCCCGCTCGATTGAGGAGCTTTTTCAGTCGATTCCTGAAAAATTCCGGCTGCGCGCGCCGCTAACCTTGCCGGGACCGCTTTCGGAAGCGGAGATCATCCAATATTTTCAGGCTCGCGCTGCGGAAAATTCTCGCGGCTACACTTCCTTTCTTGGCGCGGGAGTTTATTCGCATCTGCGCTCGGTAGTGACCGACTCACTGATCCAACGCGGCGAGTTCCTCACTTCCTACACGCCTTACCAGGCTGAATTCGCGCAGGGCACGCTGACCGCCATTTTCGAGTTCCAGACTCTGATGTGCCAACTCACCGGCCAGGAAGTGGCGAACGCTTCAATGTACGACGGCTCGACCGCGCTCACCGAAGCTGTTTTGATGGCGGAGCGGCTTACTGGGCGCCATCGCGTCCTTGTCGCGCGCAGCGTGCATCCCGAATATCGCCACGTATTGCAGACGTATGCGAAAAATCTCGGCATTGAGATTGAAGAAGTCGGCTATACCGAATCCGGGCAACTCGATCGCGCAGCGCTGAAGCAAGAGAGCCTCGCGCAAGCTGCCGCTATCGTGGTCCAGTCGCCAAACTTTTTTGGAGTGATCGAAGAGCTTCCTGCGATGGCGGAAATAGCGCACGCTGCGGGATCGTTGCTTGTCACCAGTATTGCCGAAGCTGTTTCGCTCGGCATCGTTCGTCCGCCGGCTGAAGCCGACATTGTGGCCATGGAAGGCCAGTCGTTCGGCATTCCTCCCAGCTACGGTGGCCCGTACGTCGGCGTAATCGCCACGCGAGATAAATACGTGCGCCAAATGCCCGGCCGCTTGGCGGGCCAAACGACGGACGCAGAAGGGCGCCGAGGGTTTGTCTTGACGCTGGCAACCCGCGAGCAACACATCCGCCGCGAAAAGGCGACTTCGAACATTTGCACCAACGAAGCGCTGTACGCCCTGGCGGCGACGATTCACCTTTGCTTACTTGGCAAGGAAGGCCTGCGCGAACAAGCCCTACAGAATCTCGCGAAGGCGCGCTTCGCTCAGGCTGAACTCGAAAACATTCCCGGCGTGCGGCGCGTTTTCTCCGGACCTTCATTCAATGAATTCGTGCTCGAGTTTCCGCGCTCGGTAAAAATGGTCAATGCCGATCTCTTGCGCGAAAAAATTATCGGGCCGTTTGCTCTGGGCATTCACTATCCGGAATTGACCAAGCGTGCGCTGGTTTGCGTCACAGAAACAACGCCGCGCGTGGAAATTGAACGCCTGTCCGCTGCCATCAAGCGAATACTCGAGCGCCCGGTTTAAGGAGCTGTTTGAATTGAATTCCAAGTCCATCGATATTGAAGCGTCTGCTGGAAAGATCCTCAAGGTTCGCGAGCACCCGAACCAGAACGAAGGGCTGATCTTTGAGAAGTCCGCGCCCGGTAAGCGCGGAATGGAACTTCCGCCGCTCGACGTGCCGGCCGTGGATCCCGTCAAAGCGCTAGGCAGCGAATTCACGCGGGACGCAATCGAAGGATTTCCGGAAGTCAGCGAAATCGAAGTGATTCGGCATTTCACCCGGCTTTCCACCTGGAATTACGCGATCGATCTCGGCATGTACCCGCTGGGGTCTTGCACCATGAAGTACAACCCGCGCGTGAATGAATTCGTGGCGCGGCTCGACGGCCTTGCAACCGAACATCCCGAGCAACCCGCCGAAGTTTCGCAGGGCTGCCTGCGCATTCTTTACGATTTGCAAAAATGTCTGCTGTCGATCACCGGCATGGATGCGGCGACACTTCAGCCCGTAGCCGGCGCGCAGGGCGAGCTTACAGGCCTGCTGATGATTCGCGCGTACCTTCAGAGCCAGGGAAATCCGCGCAAAACAGTTTTAATTCCCGATTCAGCCCACGGAACGAATCCGGCATCAGTGGTGATTGCCGGCTACGAAGTAAAGAACATCAAATCCAATGCGCGCGGCCAGATTGATACTGATCATCTCCGCGAGTTTTGCACCGAAGATGTCGCCGCGCTGATGCTGACCAATCCCAGCACTCTGGGCGTCTTCGAAGAGCGCATCGCGGAGATTGCGGCGATTCTGCACGAACGCGGCGCCCTTCTTTACATGGACGGCGCAAACATGAACGCGCTGGCGGGCGTCACCCGCCCCGGCGATTTCGGCGTGGACGTGATGCACTTGAACCTGCACAAGACATTTTCTACGCCACACGGCGGCGGCGGTCCGGGTGCCGGACCCGTCCTGGTAAAGAGAATTCTCGAACCTTTCCTCCCGGTGCCGGTTGTGCTGCAAAAGGAAGACGGCAAGTTCGCGCTCGACTTCAACCGCCCAAAATCCGTGGGACGCGTGCGTGCCTATTGCGGAAATTTCGGAGTGCTGTTGCGCGCTCTCGCATACACGCTGGCTTACGGCCCGGGAATGCGCCAGGCTACGGAAGACGCCGTGCTGAATTCAAATTACATTCGCAAGAAGCTGGAAGACGTCTTCGATCTGCCGTACAGTCTTCCGTCGATGCACGAAGTCGTTTTCAGCGACGCGCGCCAGAAAAAGCACGGCGTAAACACCATGGACATCGCGAAGCGCCTGATCGACTACGGCTTTCATCCCTATACCACTGCCTTCCCGCTGATCGTTCCGGGCGCGATGATGATCGAGCCCACTGAATCGGAATCGAAAGAGGAGTGCGACTTTTTTATCGAGGCGATGCGTTCGATCGCAGCCGAGGCTGAAACGAATCCGGAGCTGGTGAAAACCGCGCCGCATTCCACACGCGTCGGGCGGCTCGACGAAGTCGCCGCCGCGCGCAAACCAATCCTCAGATGGAAACCCTGAGGAAGGAGACTTAGGATGACACCTGACCAAGCCGCATTCCTATTGACCGTCTTTATCGGCGAAGCCAAAAGGGAATCTCTAACCACTTTGCGCGTTCTGTTGGCCGTTCCCCGTGACAAGGGAGATTACCGCCCGCATCCGAATTCCTACAGCGCTTTGGAACTCGCATGGCATCTCGCTTCCTCGGAACTTTGGTTTCTGGACGGATTCCTGAAAGGAAAATTCGAAATGGACGACGACACCATGCCTGCGGATTTCAGCGATGCCGCCGACATCGCTTCTTATTATGAAGATAATTTATCAACGAAGCTCGACGAGGTGGCGAAACTGCCCGCCGCTTTTTGGGCCACGCCTCTGCCAATGTTCGGAATGTTCAATCTACCCGCGGTGATGTACCTTCAATTCATGCTCAATCATTCGATTCACCATCGCGGCCAGCTAAGCGCCTACCTGCGCCCGATGGGCGCAAAGGTGCCGAGCATTTACGGCGGCAGCTTCGACGAGCCGATGGCGGAGCACTCCGAATCATAGTTGCCAAACTTACCTAGGTATCTGGCTGCTGGCGCAACCTGCCGTTCAACTATCTCGATGGTCACCTGATGCGGGGTTGTGTAGCGCATTGTCGCGGCAAAAAGAAAAGCCGTGCCGCGTGGTCGAATTTACTGACGCACACCCACGGCTGGTAGCGACGGCCGAAAGACGGCCAATTCTCCGCAGAGACTTTATTTTTTCTCGTTCTTCGCTTTTTCAACAGGAATGCTGCGGTTTGGCGCCGGCGCTGCGCGATTTTCGATCATCACGTCCATCACAGCCGTTGCGGCAGGAAAAACGACGGGACGGCCGTCAGAACTTGCGGCGGCGGCCACCGTGTTTTTTTCCTTTACCGGAGCGGCCACGGGAACCAGCGCGCCTTCCGCTTCCTTCAGGAAGGTCAGCCCTAGTTCATGCCCATCCCAATCAATTGAGATCACGTCGCCAAGCGACACCTGCTCGGTGGCCAGCAGGCTCGCCAGCGGATACACGACGTAACGTTCGATAGCTCGCTTCAAATGGCGCGCTCCATATTTCAGATCGGTGCCTTCGCGCAGCAGAAAATCGCGAGCCGACGAAGTGACGCGAAACAAAAAGCGCCCTTTCGCCGTCTCGAGCACGCGCTGTTGAACCATGCCCAGCTCGATTTCCAGAATCTGCTCGAGCTGCTGAGATCGCAGCGGATGGAACACGATCACTTTGTCGATGCGGTTCATGAACTCCGGCGCGAATTTGCGTTTGGCCGCTTCTGAAGCTGTCTTTTCAACTTTTTCGTCCAGACGCACTTGGGTATCCGCTTTCACTTTCGGCGCGAAGCCCATTCCTCCGGTCATCAGCTCGGTGATTTCCCCGCCGCCGAGGTTGGAAGTCATGAAAATCATGGTCTGCGACAAATCCACGCGGCGGTTGTCTCCCAGCGTCAGCGTGGCTTTGTCCAGAATGCCGAGCAG
>PKWH01000149.1:0-7332 GCA_003131985.1 Acidobacteriota bacterium
TCCGTGCGAGTGGCCAAACAAGGAGAAGTTGTAGCGTTTGGCTCGCCCATCGTAGTGATCGTGGACATTGACCATTTGTGGGTTCACGCGGACGTGGAAGAAACGTATATCGATTCGATCCAGTTCGGGCAAAAACTGCGCGTGAAGCTGCCGAGCGGAAATATCACCGAAGGACCTGTGTTTTTCAAGGGTCCGGAGAATGATTTCGCGACCCAGCGTGACGTGAGCCGCACGAAGCGGGACATTACGACGTTCGCAATCAAAGTATCCATTCCAAATCCTGGGCGGCGGTTGTTTACGGGAATGACGGCGATCGTGCTGCTTCCTCCGCCTGCCAGGAAAAGTTGGTTCGCTCGGTCATGAACCAGATCCAGGTTCGGCGCAAATTATGAATTCAATCGAAGTTGAACATCTCACGAAAAAGTTCGGCGAGCTGGTNNCACGATATTCGCACCGACGCGAATGGAGTTCGCTTCGCCATGGGCGTGATTCCCCAAGCGCTGACTTCCGATCCGGAGCTCACCGCGGTAGAGAATATGGAGGTGCACGCAAAACTCTACGGAGTTCCCCGGCAGAAGCGCGGCCAGATTATCCACGATTTGCTGTCGGACGTGGATCTGCTCAAGTTCAAGGATGCGCTGGTTCGCACTTTCTCCGGCGGCATGAGGCGGCGGCTTGAAATTGCGCGCGGATTGATTCATTCGCCAAAGATTTTGTTCCTCGACGAACCGACCACCGGCCTGGATCCGGTTTCAAGAACGAACGTGTGGCAAATGATTCGCGCGCTGCGCGAGAAATCCGAACTCACGATATTAATCACCACGCACTACATGGACGAAGCCGACAAGCTTTGTGACCGCATCGCGATTGTGGATCACGGGATACTCGCCGCTCTGGACTCGCCCGCGCGGCTGAAGGACAGCATTCCCGGCACAGATACGGTGGAAGCTGAATTTGAAAAAGCTCCAGCCGACTGGATCGCCCAATTGCAAACATTGGCGCATGTGACCAGCGTAACGGACCGCGATGGCGTTGTGCACATTGCGTCGAATGACGGGCCGGCCGCCATCGCTGCGTTGATGGATTTAACGCGCTCTCGAGGCGTGGTGGTACGAAGAGTTTCAGTGCAAAGCACGACGCTCGACGACGTTTTCGTGCACTACACCGGAAACGATTTGCGGGATGCGGCGAAAGAAGGAGCGCGCTATGACGTTGGCCACCTCTATCGTTAGCCGCAAAGCGCCGCGGGAATGCGCGGAAGGCCGCCGGCGATGAATTTCGGCCGCACATGGGCGCTGATCGAACGCGATCTCCGCAAATTCTTCCGCAGCCCTGCGCTGATGATGACTTCCATGATTTTCCCTCTGATGCAATTGATCGTGCTGGGCTACGCTTTTGGCGGCAAGGTTACCGGCGTCCTGGTGGCTTTCGTGGATGTGGACCATTCGGCGGAATCGCAAAAGGTTCGCGAAATGTTTAACGGCATTGCCGCAGGACCGCGAACCTTCCACGTGATCGATTATAATTCCGTACAAAAGGCCGACGAAGATCTTCGCAATGGTTACGTCCGCGCGGTGATTTACGTACCGCAGGATTTCTCGCAGCGTTTCTACCATCGCGATCGCCCGCGAATTGCTTTTATGCAGGACAATACCGACCAATTCATCTCGAGCGCGGTTCTGGAGCGCGTCCAGGAGATGGTGGAGCAGCTCAATGCTCCGGATGTGACGCCGCGGCTCGCCAACCAAGTGCAGTTGAACACCGTGGAAATTTATCCCTACATCGATTACATCAAATATCTGCTGGCAGGGTCGATCGCGCTTTCCATCTTTGTGGTGGCCATGATCGGCGGCGGCATTACTTTTATTGACGACAAAGCGCGCGGCCTGCACGAAGGATATCTTGTAACTCCCATCAAGAAAACAGAACTGGTGGCGGGCCTGATTGGCGCGGGCACGATCAAAGGATTAATGGCTGGAATGGTGCTGACCGTCATCGGCGGAATGATTGCGGGGATTCCGCGAATCTGGGATCCGGTGCGGCTGTTTTATCTGGCGATCGTGGTGACTGCGGCAGCCATCGCGATGATGAGTTTCATGTTTCTGCTGATGGTTCGCGTGGATGATCCGTTGGTGCCGCGCGCCACGTTCGGCGTTCTCAATACGCTGCTCTTCTTTCCTTCCGGCGCGGTCTATCCGATTCAAGCTTTTCCTCGCTGGCTTCGCTGGATCTCGATCATCGACCCGTTCACGTATACCGTGCACGCTCTGCGGAACCTGACGCTCAAAGACACGGGCATTGGAGGAATTTACGTGGACGTGTTAGTTTTGTTGGGCATCTCAGCCGTCATGATTGCCGGGTGCTTGGCGCTGTTCAAACGCCAACTGTAAATCCAAGGAGCGCTTGTGGGACTTTTTGATTCAACCGAAGAACATCCGCCGGCCAAGATGATGCGTTATGTCATCACCGGCCTGGTCTTCATCGCGCTTCTTATAGGCGCGGCTGCGTATTTGCTTCGCTTTCACAAGGAAGAAAAAACAATTCGGCATTTTATGGATACTCTGGTTGCGGAAAATATGGAAGAAGGGTATCGAATTTGGAAACCAACGCCGACGTATTCCTTAAAAGATTTCCTCGAAGATTGGGGACCGAACGGCTATTACGGCCCGATCAAGAGCTATCACATCGAAAACTTGGAACGCTTGCCTAACGCCTCGGGCGGCGCGTCTTCTGGCGTTGTAGCCACGATCGAACTCAGTCCTTACCAGCCGTTTCCTGACGATCACGACGCGGCAAAACAAAGTAAAACGAAGGAAGTTCGCATTTGGGTGGAATTCAAGGATCAATCGCTGGGCTTCCCGCCATAACCGCCAGATTTCGTAGGGAGGACGCGACGGGACTTCGGGCGCGTTGGGGAATTACTGAGCGTCGATGCGCGCCTCGTCTATTAGCATAACCGGGATGTCGTCGCGGATCGGATAAACGCGCCGGCAGGCTGAGCATTTCAATCCATTTTTGTCGGCTGTCAGAACAACCGGAGTCTTGTCCACCGGGCAAACCAAAATGTCGAGCAATTCCTTAGACACGGCCATCGCTTCCTCCACTTTTTCTTCCAGCGCACTGTAGCAGAGCCCGGCGATTCAGAGCAAATGAGCGCGGTCACTAATCGCGCTTGCCTGGCAAGTGTTTGACTTTCAGCGCGAGTCTTCCCTTCCATTCCGCGCCCGGTGCCAGCTCCACGGGCCACACTGCGATGATTTGCGAGCCTTGGTAGATGCGCTCGAAACCGTCCTCGGATTCTGAGACGCTTTCTATCGGCGTCACCCAAAAATCCTGAGCTCTTGGCGCGCCCAGCGTCACACTTACTCCCTGCCACTCATCGACAACACGCAATTCCGAAGCAGGAGTTGCGGAGCCCCAACGCAAAGGATAGCGCTGGCCCTGGATTTCAAAATATCGATCCGGCGCGGAAGGCGCCAGAAAATTTATGACCGCCTCGATTCCGACGAACACGGAAGCCGAGCCGGGCGCAGTTCGCCGTAATTTCACATCACAGGCAATTTCGAATCCTTGGGGCGTCGGCGCAAAGGAGAATGTCTTCTCAGCGGGCCAATCCGCGCTCTCTTCCGACGCAAACGTGGCGTTTGCGGGCGAGAGGTCTACGAGGCGATATCCGCCACCAGCCAAGCCGGCATCCTCTTCGAGCCGCACGGTTGCGCAATCCTCATACTTCTTGCCCCGGCCGAAAAGCTTCAACCGGAAAGCATTCTGCGACCAGCGATCGTAATTCAAAAATCGCTCCAGGCCCGGTTCCTTCATACGCGTCTGTTCGTGAATGGACTGCACACCCTGCGTGCTCTTCGCAGTCAAATTCTTCAAAGCCGCGTGATACGTCTCTGGTTTCCGGCAAAGCGAATTAATCAACGCGGCACTGGACTCGCGGCAATCGATCGCGGAAATCGTAGCGCCGTCGTGAGGCACCAGAACCGCAGCGTAGCGGTCGGAGTAGAAATAAATTTCGTCGCGGCCGTCGGCATTGAAATCAAGTGTTGCTACGTCGGCGTATTCGCGGCCTCGGTGCGTAAGAGAGTCAGCAATAGCCTCCGCCTGTACCAGGGCTTGCCAAAGTGCCGTCCTTAAGTGGGGAGAATAAAGGCCGCCGAAAACACCGTGCCAGTAGGCGTCGTTACATTGGCTTCGGAGGACGAGTGTTTTAGCCTGGTCGCGCGCGGCGAGAAATGGCTTGTCGTGGCGGCGGCTTTGATCGAGGCGCCGGACTTTCGCCGACACGTGCAGCATTTTCTTGTGCAAGAGGTTCGACTCGCAATACTTCGAGAAGAAATTTCTCCAAATGCCGCCGCGCAGGAAAGGCAAGTCTGCCGGCCGGTTGGCGAATTCTGCCGTCAGCGCGTGGTAGCGATTTCGCGCGGGCGTGGGCAACGACCATTCCATCATTTCGGTGTAGGAGGCAGTCGGAAGGTCGGCGCGGCCGAATGGCGCGTGCGAAGAGACGCTGTCAGCGGGCGTGCTGGTTTCCAGCCAATCGGCATTGCGTTCAAGCTCGGAGAAGAAATTTTCGAGCCAGCGATCGCGATAGCAATGATCGTACGTGCCGGGCCACACGCCGAACTTTTCCATGTCGTCGCCCATGGAAGCAAAACCGCCCGGATGCTCGGTGGCAGCACGGCGCAAAAATTGAGTAGTCTCTTCCACGCCGCGGAACGGAATCAAGTATCGCAGCGATTTCAAACCGGGAAGAAGTTTCACCCAATGGCATTGATCTTCAGCAGTGTAGTAGCCGAAGAGTTGCTCCAACTCAAAGCCGGCACCGAGGAAATGGTTGTCATCAACGAGGGTGTATTCAACGCCCGCTGCTGCGAGCGACGACGGAAGCTGCGGCTCCCACACTCGTTCTGCAAGCCATGCACCCTTTGGACGCCGGCCAAAATGTTTCTCGATGTAATCCGCGAGCCTGGTGATCTGTTCCAAGCGATCCTCGGGAGGGATTACTGCCAGGATCGGCTCGTAGAAGCCGCCGCCTACGATTTCCGCCTGCCCACGTTTTACCAGCCCGCGAAGCTGCTCGAAATATTCCGGATGCGCGCGTTCCAGCCACTCGAGCAACGCGCCTGAATAATGCAGGCCCAGGCGAATCGCGGGATGGCGTTCGAGGACCTGCACGAAAGGCAGATAGGAATGTTGATAGGCGCGCTCCATCACATCATCGAAATTCCCGACGGGTTGATGCGCGTGAATCAGGAGCGCTAGCTGAAATTTCGCCACTTCTGTACCTCTTTGATGTTCACAGAATAACCTGAATTCGGCGAACTTCCCAAGGAACGGGCCGCCCGCATGTCTCTAGATATTTATCGCGAGCGTGTGAATTGCGCACTCACGGCTCCGCGTCAGCCTAGTCGAGAGATTCCAGAACGCGTGACCGATGCTCCAGCGAACAGTGTGAGGCGCTCGATGATCCGCTTTATCGCCACTTCTAAGGACGCGTCGATAGCGCCGGCGGGTACGTAAAGAACGATTAGGATATCCTTGGCGCTCTCCGTGATCATGCTGCGCGTGGAATCACTTATGGGACTGCCAAACGGACCCTGGGAATCGGCGAGCAACGGCCGGCCCTGAAGATGCCAAGTCTGTTTGCCGATGCCTTCATAGCTCTCGCCTGCGACACCATGACGAAATTCGATGGGCTGCTGAATTCGCGAACGGTCATAACAACCGAATGGCCATCCTGTTTCGATCGATCCGAGATTTCCGACGTCCACTACATTTGAAACGCGATAGAGACCTTTGCCTTGCACCACGCGCCGCAGCAAAGCTTCCGAAGAGGGACGATATTTCGAGGGGTCCATGCCCCACTCGCGGAACATTGCGCGGACGTCCCGAACCGGTTTCGATTCCGCCAAAGATTCCAGAGTGAATTCACGGCGCTTGCGTTCGCAGACTTCGTCCATCAACTGCGCTAGCGCTTGATCGGCGGGGGCAACGCGCACGGCGTCGGCCTCGATCGTGCCGAGTTTCACAGCCGGCAGCTTGATGTTGATTTCCACGGTCTCCTCGCTCCCTCGATGAGCGGCTGCTATGATGGCTCGCGATTTAGAGAGTTTAACGGGAAAAGGATTACCAGGCGATGAATTCCAGAGAACGAGACGAGAAATTCCAGCGGGGCGTTTCGCATTTTAACGCTCGGGAATTTTTCGAGGCTCACGAAGTGTGGGAGGAGATCTGGCTGGTGGAATCCGAGCCGGAGAGAACCTTTCTGCAGGGCATTATTCAAATCGCGGCGGCGTTTCATCATTACGGCCGCGCAAACCCCGATGGGGCGGAGTCGCTGCTCGCTGCCGGGATCGTCAAACTGTCGCGTTTTCCCGCGCATCATCGCGGTCTGGCGATCGAGGACCTGCGCGCATCGGCAAAACGGTGGGCACGGAGCATTGGCGAAGGCCATAAACCCGAACAGGCGGAGATTCCGCAGTTGCGCCGGAGCAAGGCGCTTCCACCAGGAAGCAGCGGCGGCGATGATTGACACGCGCGGACGACTATGAAACGCTGACTTGACGCTTGATTGCGACGGTTGAATTCCAGCGGCATCCAATATTGTAGTCTGTTCAAGCGAGGAGATACTAAATGTCGGTCGAACGGGAACGCATCATGGACGCGCTACGACAATGTTATGATCCGGAGATTCCCATCAATATTGTGGATCTCGGGCTGATTTACGATGCGCAGTCCGACGACGCTGGAAACGTCGCGGTGAAAATGACGCTGACAACGCAAGGTTGCCCTTCTGCTCTGGCCATTCCCGAGCAGGTAAAAGCCCGGATAGCAACCATCGACGAGGTGCGCGACGTGACCGTGGAAATCGTATGGGAGCCGGCGTGGAATCCGAGCATGATCAGTGAAAGCGGGCGGAAAGTACTTGGCCTCGAAGTCTAACCACCTGCAGAAGAAAACGGCGGATCACTCAATCAGNNTCTTAGCGACCTCAACAGGATCGCTCGCGCACGAAAGCATTAGCCTAGGTCTTCTTGTTCGTGTACCAGTCCGCGTTGATGGGCGTGAAGCTTGCCCATTTTTCCGGCAAATCCTCGAGCGCAAAAATGGCTGTTACCGGGCAGACCGGGACGCAAGCTCCGCAATCAATACACTCAACCGGACTGATGTAGAGCATTTTCTCTGCTTCAAAATCCGCCTCGTCTTTTCGCGGGTGGATGCAATCCACCGGACACACATCAACGCAGGCCGTGTCTTTGGTACCGATGCAGGGTTCAGCAATTACGTAAGCCATATCGCGTTCTCCTCGAAACAATCACATTTCCC
>PKWH01000149.1:7380-19013 GCA_003131985.1 Acidobacteriota bacterium
GCGGTTCATCCAGCTCGAACGGAGAACGCCGGCGGAAAGCCGGATGCCGGTGCGGCCCAGGCTGCGAAAGTGCCGGATCCGCCGGTCATTGACCTGACAGGCTACCAACAAATTCTCGCGAAATACCACGGCAAAGCGCTGGTCGTGAATTTTTGGGCCACCTGGTGCGAGCCGTGCCGCGACGAATACCCCTTGATCGTTGAATTGGCCAGCGAATTCAAAGCTCAAGGCGTGAGTGTAATTGGGATAAACATGGATGATGATTCGGACATGAATCTAGTTCGCCGGTTCATCGCGCGCACGCAACCACACTTCCCGAACTACCGCCAGAAACCCGGAATCGATCTCGACGCGTTCTACCGAGGTGTAAATCCGGACTGGAAAGGCACGATGCCGCAGACTATTTTTTACACGCGTGATGGACACATCGGCGGGTATTTTCTGGGCACACGGCCCCGTCCCGTTTTCGAGCAAGCTTTCCGCGATCTTCTCGCAAAACCCACGGCCTACAATGATTTGAATCGCGACTCAAGCAATTCAGCCGGACACAGTTAATTTATTCAACGAGGGAATCGTTCATGCTTCAAACGCGCGGAAACAAACTGACGTGGCTCGGCCACGCGACATTTCGCATCACTACACCATCCGGAAAAGTGATCATCATTGATCCGTGGGTGCAGACGAATCCCATGTGTCCTGAGCCGCTCAAAAAATTCGACCGTCTCGACACTATGCTTATTACGCATGGTCATTTTGACCATATTGCGGATGCCGTGGCGCTTGGAAAACAGTTTAAACCGCAGATCGTTGCGATCTACGAGACGTGCGTGTGGCTGGAATCGAAAGGCGTCTCAAATACGAATGGAATGAATAAAGGCGGCACTCAGCGAGCGGGCGAGATTGAAGTCACCATGGTGAATGCGATTCACTCTTGCGGAATTCAAGACGGCGATAAGATCGTGTATGGCGGAGAGGCCTGCGGTTACATCATCCGCCTTCCCGGTGGCCTGAAGATTTACCACGCCGGCGATACCGCTGTTTTTGGCGACATGAAATTAATCGGCGAACTGTACGCTCCTGATCTCGCTCTTCTGCCAATTGGCGATCATTTCACGATGGGTACGCGAGAAGCAGCCATGGCGATCAGGCTTCTCGGAGTTCACGAAGTGGTTCCGATGCACTTTGGCACGTTTCCACCGCTGGTCGGACGGCCCGAAGAACTCCGGAAAATCACGCAGGACATTTCGGGGCTTGAGATTCACGCATTGAAGCCCGGTGATTCTATCGGTTAGCGATGTGGATAAAAGCTGATGAGAGAGGAATAAAATGCCCGGCATTTTGAATGCAAAGGTCGAACAGTATCTCGCGGGGCTGTTGCCCAAGCGCGACGCCATAATCTCAGACATGGAGCGCTACGCGAGGCAGCATGACGTTCCGATTATTGGCCCTGTGGTTGCACGATCGATCTATCTATTAGCGCAAATTTCCGGCGCCAAGCGAATATTCGAGATGGGTTCCGCGATCGGATATTCCACCATCTGGCTGGCGCGCGCCGCAGGCGTGGATGCGGAGGTTTATTACACCGATGGCGACCCGGCTAATGCGGCGCGTGCTCGCGCGTACTTTAAACGCGCCGGGGTCGAACAGTGCATCCAAATCATGACCGGCGATGCCGTGAATCTGATCGATCAAGTTCCCGGCGAATTTGACCTGATCTTCATCGACGTGGATAAACATCAATATCCCGAGGCTTTGCGCAAAGCGGTTCCCCGTCTGCGCTCGGGTGGATTATTAATCACCGACAACGTACTGTGGTCCGGCCACGTTACCGCAAAGGCGAAGGATCCGAAAACGCGCGCGATCCAACAATTCAACAAGCTGATTTATTCCTCGCGTAAACTCTTTCCCGTGATCATTCCTCTGCGCGACGGTGTTGCGGTGTGCCGCAAGTCCTAGAGTTGCTTCCGAGTTTCTACAGATTGAACGTTTGGGATGCTGCAACGTTTGTCTTCAGAAAACCGCATTGCGTTAAGACCTGGAGAGCAAGTTGCGCAAAAAGAAGGTGAGGTTAGCGGGACGCTCGGCCAGGCGGCGCATGAAGTAAGGAAACCAGTCCGTGCCGTAGGGAATGTAAATGCGAAGCCGGAAGCCGTCTCGAACAAGCTGCTTCTGCAGATCGGTACGAATTCCGTAGAGCATCTGGAACTCGAATTGTTCGCGGCCGATATTTTTTTCGCTAGCGAACTCCTTCGTTGCGTCAATCATGGCGGGATCATGAGTAGCGATGCCATGATAAATCCCGCTGGGCAATATTAGCTTCATCAGCTTCACGTAATTGGCGTCCACGTCTGACTTTTTAGCAAATGCAATATCCGGCGGCTCCTTGTACGCGCCCTTGCAAAGGCGAAGCCGGCAACCCGCCGCAATCAGATCTAGGACATCCTTCTCCGTGCGGTATAGATACGCCTGCATTACCGTTCCTACGGCGGCATACTTCGCGCGAACGCGCTTAGCCATTTCGACGGTGCGCTCCGTATAAGGAGAGCCTTCCATGTCGATGCGCACGAAATTTCCCTGAGCCGCAGCACGTGCGATGATTTTCTCGAGGAGTTCCTGGCACAAACTCTCGCTCAGATCGATGCCGAGCTGCGTGAGCTTAAGTGAAACGTTCGAGTCCAGTTTTTCGCGCTCAATGCGCTCAAAAATCGCGAGATAATTCTCGGCAGCCTGGCGCGCTCCGGCCTCATCTGACACATTTTCGCCCAGCAAATCGAGACTAGCCAATTGCATCGTGCTGTTTACGTTGCGAGCGACCTCGACAGCATCGTCCAGAGTCTCACCGGCAACGAATCGCCGCGCCACGCGCCGGCTCAGCGAATTGTGCATGATCAGCGGCGCGAGCCGCTTGCTCTCTGAGAGATGCAGAAGAAATGAGCGCATCAGAAGGATGCTACGACGAATCGGCGAACAAAGATCGTTGGAACTTGCAGCAAGACGCGATTACGCGCAGAGCGAAACAGACGCATCAGTCCTTAAGTCCGGTAAGGAATTTTTCGGCATCAATGGCCGCCATGCAACCTGATCCTGCCGCGGTAACCGCTTGTCTGTAACGATGATCTTGCACGTCTCCGGCAGCAAACACGCCTTCCACATTCGTCTGCGAGCCGTGGTCAGTGAGCAGATAGCCCGCATCGTCCATCTTTAGCTGCCCCTGAAAAACTTTCGTGTTGGGGTCATGGCCTATGGCAACGAAAACACCTTCCGTAGCGATGGTCTTCTTCTCATTGGTATCCACGTTGCGGACGGTAACCATTTCCACCGACTTCTTAGTCACGTCGTGGACTTCGTCAATAACGTAGGGCGTCAGAAATTTAATCTTTTCATTCGCGTGCGCGCGATCCAACATGATTCTCGTCGCGCGAAACTCGTTACGCCGATGCAGGATGGTAACGCTCTTCGCAAATTTTGTAAGGAAGGTAGCCTCTTCCATCGCGGTATCACCGCCGCCGACGACCAGGATGTCGCGGTTGCGGAAAAAGTAGCCGTCGCATGTGGCGCAGGTGGAAACGCCGTGCCCGAGCAAGTGCCCTTCTGATTCGATGCCGAGCATTCGCGCCGACGCGCCGGCTGCAACGATCAGCGCTTCGCATTCGTAACTTTCTTTTCCCGCTTCAATTTTAAATGGGCGCTTGCTTAGGTCCACGGACGTTACCGCGCCGGAGCGAAACTCAGTTCCAAATCGCTGGGCCTGTTTGCGAGTGTTCTCGATCAATTCTGGCCCCAGGATACCTTCCGGAAATCCCGGAAAATTTTCGACCATGGTGGTCAGGGCAAGCTGCCCGCCGGGCTCGTAACCGTCCAGAACCAACGGCTTCAGATCAGCACGCGCCGCATAAATCGCCGCGGTTAAGCCGGCGCATCCGCTTCCGATGATGATTACCTTATGCACTGAAATCTCCTCAGGAATTGCTGTCAGCCGCCGATGCGACACCCGAAAAGATTAATTGTATCATTCCATGTCCGCGACGCCATCGTTGTGCGGTGCCATGATACCTGACCGCGCGGTTCGACGCATTCGCGGGATTAAATCGCGGGATTGGCCTGTTTGGCCAGAGGAACGCATGTTGACGTCCGCAAAGCTTTTCCAACTCCTGAATGAATCCATCGTTTTGCTCCTCGGGGCGCTTCTGATACTGCTGGCGGTCTCCGGGCGCGTGGGATTGCCGGCGCGACCGGCGCCTTTAATTGCCCTTGGAATTGTCTTTATTTACTGGGGCGCGCGCGCTTGGGTACGTCGCGAGCCCACGCCGGCCCGCTGGCCCTCGAAGATACGCGCCGCTTCGCTTGCGCTGGTCGGCGCGCTTATTCTAGGCATTCCGCTTGTTCCCGCTCGTTACATCCCATTGCTTCTCGGGCTTGCCGGAGGGGTGCTCGTCTTGCGCGGAGTCCTGGGCGCAGCCCTTTTCGCTCGCAGTGAATGAACACGCCTGGTCGTATATTTCGAAAATGTCGAAAGGCCTGCTTCGCTCTTGCTAGTCTCGCCGCTTCCCGATAATCTCGCTCGCAAGTTCAGGTTCGCCTGTTTAGTTGAATCAGCGAACATAAGCCGGAGAATACAGACTCAGGGTTTCAGGAGGACAAGAACATGCTGAAAGAATTCAAAGAATTCGCGATGAAGGGCAACGTGATGGACATGGCCATAGGCATCATCATCGGCGCCGCCTTCGGAAAGATTATCACTTCACTGGTAGGCGACGTCATCATGCCGCCGATTGGCCTTATTCTTGGGCGAGTCGATTTCTCCAGCCTTTTTCTGAACCTCTCGCATACGCATTACGATTCGCTGGCTGCTGCCAAAGCTGCGGGAGTAGTGACAATCAACTACGGGTTGTTTCTAAATACCGTTATCGATTTTCTGATCGTAGCATTTGTAATCTTCCTAGTGATACGCCAAGTGAATCGCTGGAAAAAACCTGTTCCCGTTGCGGCGCCGGCGACCAAGGAATGCCCGTATTGTTTTTCTGCAATCCCGATCAAAGCTACGCGCTGCCCTAATTGCACTTCAGAGCTTCGAGCCTGAACATTCTCGGAAGAGCGGGCGCCCGTTCAAAAGTCTTATCAATTTGGTTTCGGCGGCAAATTTTTCGGATCTACCGGAGGATTCAGCCTGCGAGTCTGAATTTCCCGAAGATGCTGCCGAAGTCTTTCGAGCACTTCATCACCTTGCCCTTCCGCGATTTCCCGTTCCAGTTCGGTCAGCGCGAAGTGAATGATGTCGTGATGGTGTAGTTCTTCGCCTGGCAGTTTTTCGCTGAACTTGAGCCACATCTTGTGCAGTACATCAATTTCCTTGGGTGTAAGGCGAGGCGCATGCGGGCCCAGGTAAAAGATATATTCCTGGCCCACCGGTGTGAAAATCTCCAGGGCCAAGCGGGGCCGCGGTTCCGGCATGCGTTCCCAGGCTAACCCAATCTCGCGGGCCTGTTCCGTCACGGGCATTTTCGACGAGCTCCCGCTCACAATCGTGCTCGACTCAAGATTCATCGCGGTGCGCAGAATGCCTTCCCACAAATCGTTGGCGGCAGCCACAGCCAGGCGCACCGGCTTTCCTTCTTTTTCCGCGATGGCGAGAACCTTGGTGAACAACAACTGCTCAATGGTGCTGAAGAGCTGGTCGGGATCCAGATCGTACTCGCCGGAAGCAGCCCGCCGCAACATGCGCACATGCAATACCACTATCTCGGCGTCCAGTCCTTTTACGCGCTTTAAAGCAGCTTCCAGGTGATACAGCGCGTAGTAGGTGCTGACCGGAACAAGGATGCTGCCTGGAGCAACACCCACGCTCGTGGGAGTGAGCTCGGCTTCCTGCGCAAGATTGAACTGATCGAGCTCGACGTGAGCGGCGCCTGCCTGCCGTTTGTGCATTCGATGTTCCGAGATTTCAAAGACAGTGAACAGAATGAGAGTGAACGTAATTCCCGCCATGGTGGCATCTGGTTTTGTAAATAAATTGATCACTGCAATCGAGAGCAGAACTAGGGTGATTAACCCCAGTCCAATCGGAATTTCCACGCCGAAAATAACGGGATTGAGCGGCACGCGATATTCGCGATCCTGGGGATGCGTGTAGCGCAGCACCAGNNACAACCATGTTGATGATGCGGTGAGTGGTTCCAAATCGCGAGTGCGGGTGGCGGAACCAGTCGGTCAGCACTCCGTCTTCCGACACGCGGTTGAGCACTCCGTTCGAGCCCACAATCGCCGTGTTCACAGCTCCCGCAAGGATCAGAACACCCACGACCACGACGAACACATGAAACGCGAGCCGTACGGGAAAACTTCCGACCAGATGCATCGAGAGTCCGCCGATCAAGTTCTCGGTGAATTTTCCCCGCACGTTGTCCGGAATGATCATTACNNATGAAGATGATCAGCCCGGCTTTTTTCAGATTGGGCAGCTTGGGGTGTTCAATTTCCCGATAAACCTGCGCAAGCGATTCCTCGCCGCTCATCGCCAGCACGGAATGGCCCAGCCCGACAAAAATTGCAATCAGCGTGATCGTGTGCGCCCATTGATAGCGGTCCAGCCAGCCAAGCGAGCCCTTATCGAGCTTCATGTTCTGAGGCAGCGGCGCGGGAGGCAGGTGCCATCCGCTTCGCGCATATAAAGTGTAGAAGCACCAGCCAATCAGAACGATCACCATGATGGTGGTGAGCTGCATGATTCGCAGCGCCTTGCCGCTGGATTCCGGCACACCCTTGATATTTTCCCACCAGAAATAAAGCGTGATCACGATGGCTACCGCGGCAGCGGTTCCGTTCACGTGAAGATGAATCGGAATGTGGGCGTACACGAATAATTCGTTCAGTACGCCTACGAAATATTGGCCCGCCGACACGCCGCTGATAGGCCCGGTAAGGACGTAGTCGAACATCAGCGCCGAAACCGAGAACTTCGCCAGCGTTCCGCCTAGCGCTTCTTTCACCACTCGATATACGCCGCCCCGGACGAACATGCTGCAGCTCTCTACGTAAATCGCGCGCACCGCGTAGGAGAACAGCATGATGCCCAGGATGAACCACGGAGCGGTCTTGCCGATGAACTGCTCGGCCTCGCCACCCGCGTAATAAGCCGACGAGGCCAGGTCGTTCAGGACGATAGCGGCCGCGCGCCAGAAGGAAATGAACGCCAGCATGGCCGTAGTGGCCACGAGGACCTTGGCTACGGGGCGTACCCTACCAGGTGTGAAAATGTGGCCGGTGGAGTCGGATGACATACGTTATATAGAGATGAGGAGAAGAACTATACGTTGAATTTATTGCAAAAACAAAGTGTTGCTTGTTCGGGATTTCTTCCCCGGCGCGAGGTCGCGCGACAGAGGCGCGACCTTCGCTTCAGGAAAGCTTCTCTTTTGGCGCCGGACCAAACTCGCGCACGCAAGCCTCGCAGGGACAGATTTCTCGCAAATGCTCGAAGCTGTAGATTCCCGTAGCGTGGCTATCTGAAAATTCAATCTGGATTGCATAGTTCCCCACTGCTACTGCACTCTTGGCAGTCACACGCGGCTTAAACATCGGCAGTACTGCGCTGGGAGCGCTAGCTCCGCTCGCTGATGTCCCTACGCGAGCCTTCTTTTCGCGCTCGTCGTTACACAGCGCGCACGGACAACGTTCCCGCAAGTACGGAAAGTCGTAGCGGCTCGCGTGGCCGTCCGACCAAGTGATTTCCACGCCTTGGCCCGTCGATACGCGAACTTTTACATCTGTCGGCTTCTTTCGCAAATCCTGTGCTATCGGCATTTCTTCCTATTCTAGCAGACCTGCTTTGACGTTTGATCTCGGCGCAGCCGCGTTAGGTAGCGGATTTTAATGACGCCGGAACCTGCACCAGCCTTCCATGCGCGAATTCGATGCGGCGATCGGCCAAGTTCCCGATGGACGAAGCATGCGTGACCATAAGAATGGTGTGACCTTCGCGATGCAAATCGCGGAAGAGCTGGATGACGGTCTCCTCATTTGCTTCGTCTAGATTTCCCGTTGGTTCGTCGGCGAGTATGAGTTTCGGATGATTGATCAACGCGCGGGCAACGGCCACCCGCTGCTGTTCACCACCGGAAAGCTTTCCGGGCAGATGTTCGATGCGATCTCCCAATCCTACGCGTTCGAGCGCTTCGCGAGCTTCTTTCTCGTCAGTAGTGCTGTGAAAGTATTGCGCCAGCATCACGTTTTCCAGCGCAGTCAGATAAGGCACCAGGTGAAATTGTTGAAAGATGAAACCGATTTTCTGCGCCCTGAAACGGGTGAGCCCGGATTCGTCCAGCCGACCGACGTCAACTGTATCCACAATCGCTTGCCCTGAAGTGGGCGTATCGAGGCCGCCCAGAATATTAATCAGCGTGGTTTTCCCCGAGCCCGACGGTCCCATAATGGCAATCCATTCGCCTGCCTCGACGCGGAACGACACTCCCGCGAGCGCGCAAACGTTTCCGAATTCTTTGCGCAAATCTTCCACTTGTACGAGCGTCGCCACTATTCCCCTCGAAAAATCACGGCCGGTTTCACTTTTCCCAGCAGCCGCAAAGGAAGCGCTCCGGCGAGCGCAACCGCGACCATGAGAGCTATGGTCAGCGGAAAGATCTCCCAGCGCACCGAAATTGCCGTGCCAAAAACGCGCTGCCCCATCCAGCGCGAAAGCTCAATACCCAAAATGGCGCCCACAAGTCCTCCGGCCGCACCGAGAACCCCCACTTCAGCCATAAATAACGCGACGATTCGCGTAATCGAGCCGCCCAGCGCCTTCATCAGCCCTACATCTTGGCGCCTCTCCATGGCGAGAGCCGCCATCGTCGCGAGGACACAAAGAGCCGTCAGTACAAGAATCAGCAGCACCATGGACACGATTAGCAGGCGAATGCGATTCAGGAGATCACCTTCGGCTTCGGTTACCTGGCGGATAGGCCGCACTTCGTATGCCGGAAGTGCAGTCGCGAGCCGCGCCGCATAATCCGAGATGCTTTTCGCAGTGCCCCTCACGCTCAATTGCACTAGACCGATCTGGCCCGGAAGTCCCGCGAAGCTCTGCACCTCAGGCAATTGCAAAAACACCTGATTGTCTTCGGCGCCGCCCGCATCCACGATTCCCACCACCGTAAGCTGCGCAGTCTTCCCCACGTAAGACAGATGGAGAGGACTGTTCAGAGCAAGATGGAGTTGTTGCACGACGTTGCGTCCAACTACGCAAGGTATTTGATCGTCGCGAGACGAAGTCCACTGCCCCTCGATCCTCCATGACGGTTCAAGCTTGGGCAAATCTTCCAGCTTGGTTCCGGCGACAACCACGGGCGTGTCGTCGGCGCGCTCGACGATGTAGAGGAAAGGTACGGCCGCCACAACGGCTGGGTCTTTCAAGTTCTGTATTGCGGCGAACGCATCGCTTTCATTCATCAGCGCGGACGGTGCAGCTCCGGGCATTTGAGCAGCATCATGACCCGGCGAAATCACCAGGTTCGCGCCCAACATGCGAAATTCCTGAGTGAGCTTGCGTTCGATGTCGAATTCAAGATTCAGCAGCGCGGAAATCACCATGCCGCCGCTAACGAGCGCCAGAATCGCCACCACGAGCCGCCCGCTGCTGCCGCGCAAGAGTTTCCAGAGCAAGCGCCAGAACATTTACTCGCCCCGCAGTATCGGTGCGGGATTGAAGTGCGAAGCGCGCTGCAGGGGAATCAGGCTCCCCACGAACGCCACGATCGCCGCAAGGCCGAGAACCACCGGAAACAAAATCAGCCGCGGCGAAGCCGGTGTTCCAAATACGCTCGCGCCCAGACTCCGCGCCAGAATCACTCCGATTGCAAACCCAANNAGTTGGTTGCGCCGAGCGCTTTCATCACCCCAATTTCGGCGCGCCTCTCCAGAACGGTTGTGGCTGAAGTTGCGGCAACCGCCAGCGCCGCAGCGCCCAACGCCGCAAGCGTCACAATCCATAGCAGCGTGCCCACGCGCGAAAGAATGCGGCCTTCCGTGTCCGCCACGCGGCGAATGGTGCGTACGTCCGTTCCGGGCAGCACGGTCTTTATTTGGAAGCTGATCGAAGAAATGTATGGCGAGCAGAACCAGCGATCGTATTCCGTAGGCGTCATTTTTAGTGGATCGCGTTCGGAAAACTTGTCCGCTGGCTTCGTCAGCGCACTCACGAAAAGCTGGCGGAACTGCCCTGGATGTCCCGACAATTCTTGCGCGATTGCGAGAGGCACGAGCAGCGATTTGTCTTCCGCATCATCGGTCGACACGATGCCCACCACTTGGAGAGGAATCGCTTGCGTTGCGCTGGATTGACCTTGCGATGAATCGCCAGGCGACCGGCCGGTAACGCGAATCACCGTTCCAGGTGTGACACCCGGCATTGTCGCAGCCAGCGCCGAACCTATCACGCATTCGTTCGCGTCGTCGCGAAACCAGCGGCCCTGAACTTTCCACCAAGGATGCGTGACGCTTAGGCCAGTTTTGAATTTTGTGCCATCGGGAACGGACACATCCTGGGCGTACCAAGTCCCCACGATCATGGCGAGAACGGGCTTGGAGTTTTCAGATTGAATCGTAGCCGGCACATCGAGGAACGGCGTGAATCCCAGAATATTGTGGCGCCAGAAAATTGTTTTTAGTTTTCCGAGGTTAGCTTCGCTGATGTACGCACCTTCGTTCACCGGCCGGTAATCGACGCCGCCAATTTCTATGGGGAGCGTATCCGCTTGCGGCGTAACCAACAGATTCGCACCCAGGCTGCGAAATTCGCGCGCCAGACGGTCGCCAACCTCCAATGCAATAGTCAGCGTAGAGGTCGCCACGGCCATGCCCACGACCAGAGCGGCCGCAACCAGGACTTTCCTGCGCGGATTGCGAACGAAGGATTCTCTTACCAGCCGGCCAAACATCGTTCAGGGGTGAATCGTAGAGACGGCATTGGAGAGCGCCGAAACATCCACAATCACTTGTCCCCCTTCTACTCGGGATTTCACCGCGATTGGGTTGCAGCCGCCCGATTCTCCGATGGAAGGAATGTAAATCGCCGCTCCACAATTCCTGCAGATGACGTTCTGCCCTTCCTGGCGATAGCCGGCCGTACCGCAAATCTGGCAAGCGTCCAGCGCCGTGGCGTAGTCGCCATTTTGTTTGTGGATCACTACGAATCGGATCACGGTTCCGTCCACGTCGGCAGTGTAAAAATGCAAACTCGAATCCGTAAGCTCAGAGAGCGGAACGTCCACCTGCCCATTTTGCGCGACAAGCGACTTCGCGTGCACCGGCGCCGTTACCGCTCGAGCGTATACGTACTCCGCCGCGAAGGACAGCACCACGGCTACGCACAAAATCGCCGCTGCGAAACTCCAACGCTTCTGCCGCCGGAATTCCCATTCGCGCATCCGCCGATCGGCCGGATTCGCTGCTTCCGAAGACGCGGGGTTCTTCGCACTGAACCATTCGCGCAGCACCACGAGCGCCGCTACTCCCAGGATCACCACAAAAAAGAACACCTCGTTACGCACGATGGGACCTATCGTCGCCATTTCCCTTTTACTTGACGGCAGCCACATCGCCTCGCTCAATTCGTGCAGGCCGGTGAGCAGAAGCTGGAA
>PKWH01000030.1 GCA_003131985.1 Acidobacteriota bacterium
CTGCCGCTCTCCAGTCGCGGAAAGCGCCAAGCGTACAAACGGCGAACGCTGGATAATGTGACCGGGTGCAACGCGCTCCGATTCGACGGCAATCGTGCCGGGAACAACGCTTTCGTGATTGAAGGTCCTTCGAAGCAATGCGACATGATCAATCCCATTTAGAAGTGGTACGACAGTTACAATCCTGGAACCATTGCGTCGAACTGCCCGTAGCGCTGCGACAAGGTCGTACGCTTTGACAGTTACCCACAGCACGTCAACGGGTTCAAGGAGTATCGCATCGGTTCGGACCGGTGCCTGGAAGTTCCCGAACGGTCCTTCGAGTCGAATGTAAGGGGGATGCTGTGCTAGGGTTTCCGGGCGCAGGAGCAGAGTAACCTGGTCACCCTGGTGAGCCAACGACGCTCCGATTAAGCCTCCAATTCCACCGGCACCCAGGATGGCATGTCTCACGCCGCGCCACCCGGAGACGATTTATCGTGTGAATCTACTGCTTCCTTTTCAGCCATGAGCGCCCTCACACCTCGGCTGTCGGAGCTACCAGCTCGAAAGAAGACGTGAGTTGGATGGTCTTGTGCAATGTCCGATAAAGCGGGCACCTCATCGCGTAAATGCCATGCACGCGCTCTACCGTCCCCCTGGTTTCTTCCGGAGCTGCCAGGGTCATTGCCACATGAATTCGCCGGATTACCAACACGCCCTCCTCTGTTTCTACTTCGCCTGTTACATCTGCAGTCAGCCGTCCATTGCTTGCATCGATGTGGCGCGCTTCCAGCGCACCTCCGAATGTGCCCATCATTCAACCGGCGGTTGCACAAATCACGTAGTCGATCGTGGATGAATGTGACTCCGTCAGCTTCGCCGGATCAACCTTATAGTGCTCGGCAATCGCCCCGTGCACGCTGAAGATAACGGGCTGGGACTCTCCGGGCAGGTGTGCGATGCGAAGCGGTCCCGCCTTTCGTTCAATACTTGACTTCGAAACATAGACAACGTCGCTCATGGTTTCCTCATCCGAGACTCACTGATTGTTTTCCTTCCATAGTTCTAGCAGCTACTGATGCCGAATGGCGTCTGGAGATCGCTTAAGATCCAGAGGAAAAACCTTCAAACTCCACATGACTGGCACGGATGTAGGCGGATAGCACACCGTCTTGTCGCAAGCCTGATAATTCAACTCCCCGCGGATCGAGATCGTCTTACCTGAGGAAATCAGCGAGCGAGCAATATCGGAAGTTGGGGAGAAGTTGACGGTGACATCCTGAACGATACGGAACTTCCCCTCAAAGACCGGGACGTGTTCCTGAATGGCTTCCAGATAGATATCCTTCGAGCTCGGGTATATCACCGGCGCGAGTTCGATCCCCGAGGTCTCCTTCACTGCGAGCTGAATCGGTTTATACCCTTGCACTTCGGGAGAATAAACGTGGGTGCCCGGGGGAAGTTCTATTTCGGCAATCAAGCTTACCCGGCTACCGGGTACGACGTCGCGATCCGACTGCTCGAGCGTAAGCTGAAGATGGGGCGCTTCGATATTGTGGCTCACTTCCTCGGTCAGTTCGGGGAAAAGCTTCCCAATCACATTGTTCGGCGTGAATCGGTCGACATCCTTCACTTCGAAATATTTTTCACGAATGACGCCGCCCGAGTCGATATAGAAAAACCCGGGGTGTGCCATCCCTTTGTTCTTCCCAGTCGCTTCTGCGTTTAGGACGTTAAAGCTGCCAATAATCTTGGAATCAGGGTCGCCCAGCAGCGGAAACTCAATTTTGTGCCGCTCAGAGAAGTCCTTGAGGATCGCCGGACTATCGTAGCTGATGGCAGCGACCTTGATTCCATGCTTTTCGAACCTTTGTTTGGCACTTTGCAGCTGCACGAGCTGCGCTTTGCAGAACGGTCACCAATCGGCAGAGCGGAAGAAAAGAAGGACCGTGCCACTCGACCCCCTCAGCGTCGCGAGTGATTGGTCATGACCAAACTGATCGCGAGAAACGAAGGCCGGTGCCTTATTTCCCACTTGCAGTCCGATCGACGGCGAGTCTGCCTGCTTGCTTGATGAGTTTTCTTGCATACTCGCTAGTGCAAAGATGGCGATTGACAATCCAACCATGACTCCGTATTTCATTCGCTCCCCTCGGATTCAGTCACCTCAATGCAATATGCGACTGGACGCTAAACACAACGCGCTACCAGTCTAATTCGAAAGCCGGGCCCATCCCGCCCCTAGCACCCTGCCGACCGGCGCTTCTTGCACGATAGCGACAAACCTTACGTTGCCGCTATTTTCACGATTAACATGGATCCTAACATCTTGAGAAAATTCCCCGGACCGGTTCACCGTTCCGACTGGGGTGAGGCTCCGCAAAACCGCAATGTGTTTCAGATTTCTTCCGGCGTTCTCTCCGCGGCTCACGTGTGACTCGTCACTTTCATCGGCCGTTGCTATCAACACTTCCGCAGACCCTGCAGCAACGGAAGAAGGCAACTGACCGGCGTCAACGTGCAGACTGACTACGTTGCCGGACTCCAAATGAATCGAAGAGATCTTGACCGGTATCTTTTCAGCTTTCGTTGCGTTTTCAATTGCTCGAATCGCCCCTCTCTCGTCGCTACCCACGAATTCAAAGCGTCCGTCAATCACCATCTGAGGCGTATAAACACTGCCAAGACCAAATTTCCCCGCATAAGCGCCTTGTCGTTCGCTATATTCATGAGAGGAGTAGGGATCCTTCCACCCGATATCGTTCCAATAGTCCACGTGTTCACTCAGAACGATCAGCTCGGCGCCGCTTACGGGCTGGGATCGGTCTAATCTTTCCAGCAGAGAATCAGCAGGAGGGCAGTCGGAACACCCCTCGGAGGTAAACAATTCCACAAGCACAGGAGTACGTTGCGCATCGTCGTTAGCAGGGCGTGTGCCCCCGTCCATGGCCTCCAGCCGCCGAAACAACAACACCCCTAGAACAGCCACCGAAACCATGCCAATAAACACGAGCCTGACGCGAAACATGCCAATCCTCTCTTCCCAACGAAGACAAAACTCAGCCAATCATTCGTATGATTCAGCATTAGGGATAAAGTTTCGTCCCTTTATGTGTCCTGACGCGTTCACCGGCGAGCAGTGGTTGGGCAGCAGAGCGCTAGACGTCTCGTGGATATCCTCATCACAGGTTCGCGGCCGAGTTTACAGCAGGAGTCGCCACTTTATTGCGGTCGAGGGTGCCGAGAAGGGTGCTGAGATACGCACTACGAATGTTTTAGCTGGCAGGCAAAGTCAGCGGGGAGTCTACCCCAAACGCTTTCTGAGCTCAACAGCAGATTGAACCAACTGAAAACACTAGCCAATATTTCGGCATTGATCGCCTCCTCGATAAGTGACTCGGTAACCGACCGAAGGGTCGCGCTGCAGGGCCGACCTAAAATCAATCACTTGCGAAGGCTCTGGCGCTCTAGGGAACCGTTTCTTTGGGCCGGCCAAGCTCACGAATCATCGTGGAAATTCGGATTTCTCCAATGCACCAAAATTTGCGTCCACTTATGTCAAAACGCTCCACGACGATTCCTGAACGACTCTTGAACCACCCACGCGGATAGTGCACAGCGATCGGCCAGGCTGGAGACGCGGGTTGGCGATTTATCGCGAACTGAACTGGAGTGGCAGGTTCTGATCCCCGGATTCCCGGCTATCCGCACACGACGCTGTTCTTCGTTCGCGGAAACAAATCGTCCGAAAACCATGGAAGTTGCGAACATTCCGGGTCATTCGAATCATTACCTGTTGTTTTCCAAAAGGTAGTATGACACGATGACTCCTGTGGGAAACCCAAAGAGCGACTCTATGACTGAAAAAGCGGATGTTCTGCAGGGAACGCTGGCGCTGATGGCCCTCAAGACGCTCGATGTGCTCGGTCCACTGCATGGCTATGGGATCGCGCGGCGGATCGAGCAGATCAGCGGGGATCTGCTGGCCGTGAACCAAGGCACTTTGTATCCCGTCCTGCTGAAGCTGGAGCAGGAGGGCGCGATTTCGTCCGAGTGGGGCGCCTCGGAAAACAACCGCCGGGCGCGTTTCTATCGCCTGACACGGTCGGGACGAAAGCTGCTCGAGACCGAGACCCGGGACTGGGAGCAAACGGCGGCGATCATCGCACGATTCTTCGCGGCGAAGGCGGAGGACTTGACATGAGATTCCTGAGAAGGTTTCTGGCGCGGCTCAAGAACTTTGCCACCGGGCGGCGAGACGACAAACGGCTGCGGGAAGAGATGGAGGAGCATCTGGCGCGGCAGACGGAGGAGAATCTCCGCGCGGGGATGAATGTGGAGGAGGCACGGCGGCAGGCCGTGATGAAGTTCGGAGGGGTGGGGACAGTGAGAGAGGATTACCATGCAGAGCAGGGGCTGCCGTTTTTTGAAAACCTGTTGCAGGACTCGCGCTTCGCGATACGCATGCTGGCCAAGTCGCCGGGGTTTACGGCTATCGCGGTTCTGACGATGGCCCTGGGGATCGGCGCGACCACGGCGATTTTCAGCCTGGTCGATGCCACGCTGCTGCATCCGCTGCCTTATCCGCACCCGGAGGAACTGGTAAGCATTGAGGACGATCTGCCTGGTCCAGGCGCTACCGACGCGGGCATCTCGATTCCGGAGTTTAAAGATCTGCAGCGTTCGGGAATTTTTCAGTATGTTGTGCTGGAGATTTTCGGGTCGGCGAACCTCACGGGTGTATCGCAGCCATCGCGGATGCAGTATGAGGGGGTGTCGCCGGCGTATTTTGCGATGCTGGGGGTGAAACCGGAGCTGGGGCAGACGTTCGATCCTCAGGATCAAACGCCGGGGTTCACGCTGGATGTGGTGATCAGTGACGGGTTGTGGAAGCGGGCTTTCGGGAGCGATCCGCACATTGTGGGAAGAAGTCTGCGCGGGGACAACGATTTGTATCGGGTGATCGGGGTGATGCCGCCGGGTTTTCGCGACCCGGGGCGAACCGTGGGCGAGAGGAATACGGAACAGTGGGCGGCGTTGGGTTTTTCGGATAATCCGGCTCAGGCCCCGAACCGCAGTGTGCGGTTGCCCCTGGAAACGGTCGGGCGCCTGAAGCCGGGGCTGACGGTTGCAGCGGCGCAGAGCCAGCTCGACGCGTTGGTTGCTGCGTTGCGGGAGCAATTTCCGGACGCTTATCCGGCCGACAGCAAGTGGACGGTGCGGTTGGTGCCTCTGAAGGAAAACCTGGTGGGCAACGTCCGGCAGTCGCTGATCCTGCTGTTGGGCGCAGTGGCGCTGGTGCTAGTGATCGGCTGCGTGAATGTAGCGAATCTGCTGCTGGCGCGGGCCAGCGCGCGATCACGGGAGATGGCGGTGCGCCAGGCGCTGGGAGCGGCACGCAAGCGGCTGGCGCGGCAATTGCTGACGGAGAGCCTGCTGCTTTCGCTGCTGGGAGGAGTGGCGGGGTTGGTGATTCTGTTCTGCATGAAGGGATTCTTGCTGCGGCTGATTCCGGAGAGCCTGCCTCGACTGAACGACCTGTCGATCAACTGGACCGTGCTGCTGATCGCGCTGGCGGCTTCGATCGCAGCCGGGGTAATTTTCGGGCTGGCGCCCGCGAAGCAGGCAGTGCGGTTGAATCTGGCAAATACGCTGAGGGTAGAGGGGCGTGGGTCGAAGGGTTCCACGGAGCAGACGCGGACGCGGCGCGTGCTGGTGGTGACGGAGTTTGCGCTGTCGCTGGTGCTGATGGTGGCCGCGGGCCTGCTGCTGCGCAGTTTTTGGGATTTGTACAAGGCGCCGCTGGGATTCAATCCGCAGCATGTGATGTCGGTTCAGTTGTGGCTGCCGAGCCCCAACGATCCGAAGACGGACATTTATGGAACGGCCGCTCAGGAGGCAGTGTTTGCGCGCGAATTGCTGCGGCGCAGCCGGTTGCTGCCGGGAGTGCAGGAAGCGGCGCTGGGAGCGGAGCCGTCGATTCCGCTGCGCCACGACGGCAACCGGAGCGCGCTGATCGTGGAAGGACGCCAGACACAGAGCAAGCAGACTCCCTTGGTGGAGCGGTCGCAAGTTACGCCGGAATATTTTCATTTGCTGGAGATTCCGGTGCTGCGGGGCCGTCTGTTCAACGACGGCGACGACGAGAATGCGCCGCAGGTCGCCGTGATCAACCAGGCGATGGCGGAGACTTACTGGCGGGGCGAGGATCCGCTTGGGAAGCGGCTGAAGCTTGGCAATGGGAGGCCTGGGGTTGGCCAACGTGCGAGCAAGACCTGGATCACGATCGTGGGGGTGATCGCGGATGCTCGAACCGAGTCGCTGGCGAACGCGAGCGTTCCGCAAATCTATCTGAGCTTGTACCAGGAGACGCCCAAGGAGCTGGCCATCTTTCTGCGTGGAGACCTGAATGCGAGTGCGATACCGGAAGAGGTGCGCGCGATGGTGCAGTCCGTAAACCCCGAGCTACCGGTTTACGGGGCGCAGACGCTGAACGATGCGGTGACGGCGTCGCTGGAGCAGAGACGATTCTCGATGGATATTGTGGCGGCATTCGCGGTAACGGCGTTGCTGCTGGCGGCGCTGGGAATTTACGGAGTGATTTCGTACATCGTGAGCGAGCGCACGCGGGACATCGGCATTCGCCTGGCGCTGGGGGCGCAGAGGGGGAAGATCATGGGGATGGTTCTGCGCCAGGGACTGGGGCTGGCGACGGCCGGCGCAGCGCTGGGACTGGTGGGATCGGTGATCGTATCGCACCTGATGGCGGGGCTGCTGTATGGCGTGAGCCCCACGGATCTGCTGACGTTCGCGGGGGTCACCCTGGTGCTGACCGCGGTGGCACTTGCGGCCTGTTACATCCCCGCGCGGCGGGCAATGCGTGTCGACCCGATGATCGCACTGAGATACGAGTAGTTTTTCGAAGTCTTAAATCCGAAGCTTCCCTCTGTCATTGGAGGTGAAGGTGCGGGAATTGTCGAGGCGATCGGACCGGGAGTCACCAGCGTCAAGGTAGCCGATCGCGTTACGATCCCATTTCGAACATGGGCGGATTGGACTCGAAAACTAGCGCCGAACCTAAGAACGTAGCCATCGCAAAGGGGTCACCTATAGACTTCGGTCCAGCTTCGGTCCATTCAAGAGGTTGATTGCATCGCGTGAGTCCGCGTGAGCGACACCAGATGCGGCACTTGTGTGATTTTGCCTGCTTTCTTGCAAAGCAGGTGCTCTCCCATCTGAGCTACACGCCCCCTGCAACTATATGATTCTAATAGTGAGTCTAATACAATTTCGTGCCAGTGACTACCTGCTCTGTTGGCAGGTGCTCTCGCAAACTGACCTGCCCACCCATCACGTGCAACCTGCACCGCGTAAGCTACTTGCAACGATTTCCTGAACAGCTCTATCTTTGACTGTCGGTCCACGCGGTCCAAGAACGCATTTTTCCAAAGCAATTAGTCACTTCACGTTTGTGTTCTTCAGCTGGATGCACGTAGCGCATCGTCATTTGTACGCTCATGTGTCCGAGCAGGGCAGCGAGCGTTGGCAGATCTACGCCCGCCATAACCGCTCGTGATGCGTATGTGTCCAGGGCTCAATCGAGGATCATCGGTCGCGGTTCCCTCCCGAGAGCTCCCGTCCTACTTCAGGTCGTACCGTGTGGGCACTGTGGCTCGGCACCACGGCCAGACGCGCGTAAAGCTGAAAGGGCGCCCAGTAAAAGGGATTGCGGAAGGCGCTGTCGTGGAGCAAGGACAGTTTGGCGGCGCGGAGAGCGGAGGCCGGGCTCGACCCCTTGTCTAGCTCGCCATAAAACTTATCCATGAGTAGCTCGGTGGAAGCGTCCGTCACCTCCCACAAAGCGGCGATCACGTTTTGCGCGCCGGCTCTAAGAAAAGCCCACGAGAGTCCGACCAAGCCCTCGCCCGAGTACGAGCGCTCACCGACGCTGTAGCATGCGGAAATTGTGACTAGGTCAGCCCGCAATGGATGGCGAATGATATCGCGAGCGTAGAGCTTGAAGCGATAGTCTTCGGCGCTGTCTTTCGACAGCACGATGGCCGAGTCGAGCGGGCTCAACCGGCTGGCAGTTCCGTGCGCGACAAAATGTATATAGGAATATCGCTCCGGATTGCTTTCCAGGTACGCCGACGGAGTCGCTTGCTCATGCGCGAGTATCCGCTCCTGCGCTGCGGGGAAATGTCGGGCGACACTTTCCATCTGAGCGGCCGCCTTGGGGAGTTCCGGATATTCGCTGTTGGGCGCAACGCTATTCCCGATGAGAAGCAAGTTGCGTTCGCGCTTCTCTTTGTTCCGACTGCTATTCGGACTCAGCGCTCCGAGCACGCGTAACGAGCTGGCATTCGCAATGGTCACGTCTTCAATCCAATAGTGCAGCTTCGGTTTAGAAGAAACGGGTTCAGACAGCTCTGGATCAGAAACGAGAAGAGTTTCGAAATTCAGATTGTTCAGGCTGCGATCCGGGACCACAAAAATCTTAGACCCTTTTTGAAACAACGATTCGGCCGGCGCGATCAGCATGCGATAAAGCGATTGCCCATCGCCGTTAGCCGATTCGAGAGCGTTTTCCGGTCCACCGAGAACTCCGCGATAACGCTCGACGTTCGCTTCAAGCGTCGATGCCGGCGGTAGAACAAAAAGATTGGTTTTCCGCGAAGTGATGGCCCAGAGATAGGACTGCTTCTCGCCAAGCCAATAAAACAGAATTGTGCCGTTCGCTTGCCGTGCGATTTCCTGAGGATTCACTCGCGGCGCTCCATTGTTTGGTCCACTCGCCAACAATCCCAATCCTTCGGCCAGCGTGCGGCCTCGGCTGTAATCGGCCCAACGCAGAGCTTCATCCGTCTTTCCGCGTGCCACCAGAAAATGAACGAAATCGTCGTAGATGCGCGAGGCGTTGGTGAGGAAAGAAAGCTGGAACTCTCCATGGTTCACCGCGTCGCGAGCCTCTTCGAACGTGGCGAGCGCGGCGCGATATTCACGATCAGCAGAATCCGGCCGATTTTCGCCTTCATAGAGCCTCGCCAGCGAGTGCTCCGCCTCCCACTTCAAAGAAGCGGGGCAAATCTTGTCCGACTCGACAGCCTCGAAGGTCCGCTGCGCGACGGTAGAGTTGCCTCGGCGGGCTTCGATTTGACCTTGGACCAATAACGGATAAAGTTCGTCCCCATGATTCCCGCTTTTTTGTGCCATGCTCAAAGCTCGCTCGGCGTATTCGCTTGCCTTGTCTAAATCGTCCGTCTGCATCGCAAGCCGCGCCAGCACGCGTAGTGCGTCATAGATGTCCTGTTGAGCTTTAATTCCTTCCGCGAGGTCCAGCGCTTTACGAAACGATTGTCCGGCTTGATCGAACTTGTGCGCGTCCATTTGGATGTAGCCGATGTTTGTGAGGTCGTTCTCCTGATCGAATACGTCTTGAACTTGCTCAGCCGCGTCCTCCGATTCGGTAAACAATTCCGAAGCCTTTTCGGAATCGCCGAGCCTGTAATAGGCCCATCCGATATTCCCCTGCGCCACAAGTTCCGGGATCTTGGCGTAGGTGCCCTCAGCAAAACGATATGCTGTTTCCGACCGATCGATCGCTTCATCGAAGCGCCCTTCATTTAGCGATTCATTCCCCAAGTTGAGAAGCGACGTGGACTCCAGATATGAGTCATGGTGAGACCGGGCAAAGGTGAGACTCTGTTGATATAGCTCTTCCGCGTTACCTGACTGGCCTTGCTCGTCGGCCAACACACCACGAGCCTGAAGCAGATCCCCGCAACTCTCGGTAGCAGAAACGCCGCAGAGCTTCTCCGCCTCGTTCAATAAGCGCTGCGATTCGGAAAGGTTGCGAAGATGGACATTGGCCACTCCGGCAAGCGTCAGGACGGAGATCTCAAAGTCAGCCCGATCGGAAGGTAGCGGATGGGATTCGAGCAGTTTTAGGACATCTTCGAACTGCCCTCGGGCGAGTATCGCTTTCGCTTCTAGAATTAGGAATTTCGAAGCCCATTCCGGGCTCGAACTCCGAAGCTGTAAGTATCCCTGAACCGCTTCATCCTGACTTTGTTTCGATTCGCCGTGCAGAAAAGCGTTGTAAGCATGGTCAAACATTGCCTGCGGCGGCCCGTGACGATCCCCGCATGAAACCGTCCCGGCCGCCGCAGACAAAAGCAAAATCGAAACCAACCTCAGGGATGATTGTGTCCATTGGCCGTCGCGTTTGCCGCGCTGGCTGTTCCGTCCCCGATGCAGCCCATTTCCAGCCTGAGCATGGTCACGTCGAAATAATTGCTTGGCCAGTCCGAGGGCTCGTAAAGCTTCTCGCCAACTCTGAGTTCCGCCAACGACACGACGCCGAAGCCCGGGATCTCCAGGACATTCCCGAACGATTTCACTCCGGGAATTGGGATGGGCCCGATACTCTTCACCAGCGAGCATACGACCTTGGCACCGGAACCGTTCTTGCCGGATCCATTGCTCTTTTCTCCAGGGCCCCGCGCTTTCAGTTCGTCGATATATTTGAGGTCAGCATCGTACTCAGCCCGAACCCCGATGGGAAGACCTGGCGCACGAGCAATGCTGGTACACTGCCCCTCTGCGCGATCCAGAAAACCGAGGTCCGAAGTGTACAGCTTATCGCCTTGCGGTTTCTCGCCACAAATCCCGAGATCAAGCTCCACTTCGACTTTGTATCCGCCCACGCGCAAATTTTCGAAGTGCGTGCCCAGAAACGTCACGTGCGGCGTGTGGCCGTCTTCGAGCGGATGCTCGGTCGAAACCTGCGCCACCACGCGATCGGCCGTGATCACATCAAGAACATTCAGCCCTTCGAGAACAGACGTCGCCAGCGTAACCCATCCGTGATTCTTCAAACTCCGATTGCCGGAAACGTGCGAATAGCCCGACCTGAAGGAAATGAGTCCCTCGAGGCTATAGCGCTCGGCACGCTGAAAGAAATGGCCGCCCCGCAGATCGTTCAATTTCACCGGCGCCTGCTGGTTGATCTCCTGGTCCACTGGCTGCCGCAAATGCCCATTTAGAATGTTGGCTTCGGCATGATACTTATGTGATGATTTTTCCTCGCCCGTTACAATTGGTCTCGCCATTGTCGCCATGGTTTTAGCTCCTCCCAGTTGAGCTTATTTCTGAATTTGCAATTCAAATGAGGCCCGACCTACGTCCTTACTTTCACCAGCAGCCGTAACTCCGTGCACCGCTAGAGTGTACCGGCCCGCTTCCCGATCCGCTCCTGGCACCTGAACCGACCACTGATCCTGCCCGGATGTAGCAGGAATCGTGACCGTCCACTCCACCTTACCCTTTGGATTATTTAAGTCGGCTTTATAATACGAGTAACCGCCCTCCGGTGGAATCCTCACTAAAAGCGCAAAGCCTTCCCCCGCTCGTATCGGAATCACCCGCTCGCTGGATCCCCAGGTGCCGACATTCACCAGCGCAATGGGATAGACCTTCGGGCTGTTCATAGTCCGCACCAGGCGCGGATACGTGACCAGATTTTGGTATCCGATCACTGCCAGCAAAAGCGCCATCACCGGAACGGCAAATGCCGGACGCAACCAGGCAGACCATCCCGGTTTTACCGGCGCCGGATGAGGAGTCGTAGCCTCAATCGACTTCTCCGCCAAAACGAGCTTGCTCTGCTCCACGAACATCGCGCCGACGCGGACGTCAAGCGCGCAAACCGGGCAGTCGAAAAAATGCTCCTCGAATTCGTCGCGTACCTCGGGATCAAGTTCGTTGAGAAGATACCTTTCCGTCATTTTTTGACCAACGACCACATCGTGGTCCATAAGAGACATGCTCCTCTCAATTGATAGTGCAACAGCGCGGCCTAGCGTTTCACGGACGTCAGGCTGAATTAAGCTCCTGTGTGCCTTCTCCCAAGCTGCTTAAAAACAGCGACTTAAAGGATTTCTTGGCCCGATGTAGCAACACCCGGAGATAATCCCGGTCTACGCCGAGTTCGCGGCAGACCTCGTCCTTATCGCGTTCTTCCAGGAAAATCTCGCGCAGCAATCGCCTGTCGCGTTCTGGAAGCTGCTGCAGAATCTCACGGACTTTCTTTTCTGTTTCTTTAGAGGCGAGAACGCCCAGCAAATCCGTAGCATTACCCGGAAGTTCTTTCCGTTCGTCATCATCCTCATCGTCAAGCGAACCGTGACGCGCACTCGCGCGATAGTGCTCCAACAAAACATTGTTGCAAACCGAGTTTACGAATGATCCCAGGCGCTCCGGGTGAAGAATTTTGCCATCGCGCAGGGCGGCATAAAATCGGACAAAGGTCTCCTGACGCACGTCCTCTATGGCTTCTCGCGACTGCAGTCGAGAGCGCAATTTCAATTGGATCAGCGTGCTGAAGTACGCGCCAAAATGCTCTTGCGTACGAAGATCTCCAGCCAGCAGACGCGTGACGTAGGATTCGTCAAAGGAGTGGAATTGCAAGTACTTGCCTCGCGAACTAATGGGTGGCGAGGAGTGTAACACTGGCGGTGGCGAGCTGCGGCCATTTTCCGCTAGAAACACCGGCGTGGATGTTCTTTTCAAAGATCTGCGTCTGCTATGCGCACGGACGATGGGCGAAATGGAGTGAGAAAAACGCACCGGAATCAGTGAACTCGCTTTGTACGTAGGGCAGACGTACTTACACTTCTGCGGATGAACGCGTCAAGAAGCGCGGGATCGCTTTCCTCGTCTTCTTAGATCGCGATATCTTCCACTCGTGGGATAGTGTCGAAAACGGCTGGATCGTTTCATTAGAATCAAGATTTCAGTGAGTTGCGCCATTCCGCTACCAAACATTCGGCCAAGTTCGATCCCAAAGTCGCCGAGAAGAGTTCTAAGATCGTCTCCCTGAGCGCGCCAATTATTTCGATAGTTTATTTTCAAAGTGACTTCTGTCGATACCCGTTGAGTCGTTTCGAGTTCAAATTCCGGCCTCAGCTCAAACTAGCTTTCCCTTGTCCAGTCACAACCGGCGAATCTGGCGCGCGGCGCGTTTGTCCGAGAATCGCGTGACCTTCCTACAAACTCGGTTCGAGGAGATGAGCCCCGGAATAACTCTCGATTAGCCCGTGATCCGTCGCGAATCGTTGACGGGCAGACCGTACCTGCGCCAATGGCCGATAAAGGTTCCCCCATGCAGCGATCAGGTTTGTGATCTCGCGGCGAAACACATCGCGATCATAAATCCGATCATGAACATCAGGCTTTCAGAGCAATTCAGCGGGGTTTTGGGTCAGCATGACATCGCGCATTGATGCTGAACAACTTGGAATTTAGCTCGGCGCTTACTCAGGGGTTGGGGTAAACAGTCAGCTTATTAAAGGATGAGATCGTACCACCAACCGAATAATTCGTTAGTGCATCTTGAGCAGTATGGAGAGAGTCTCATCTGCATTTTTCTTGATGATAGGATCATTGGTCTTGTTGCGCATCTCGAGAACGTAACGTATCGCGGCATTTACAGTTGCCCATGGTCGTGGGGGTGGGCTATCGATTAGCCACGCTTTCTCACCGGGTATCGCCTTTTGCTGGACGGCTTTCCCGTCTGGGCCGTACCATGCTATATATGCTGGCCCGGCTACGAGCTTGTACCTGAAAGCCGTCTTGTATGCCTCGGTCTCTTTTGGAGGCGTGTAATGTAAGGAAGAGTCTATTTTCCCCGCATCGGTAAATTCCATGTCTACCGTGGCAACCTTGCCATCGTTTGAATAAGAATTCAGTCCATAGTATCCAGACATTACCTCGATGACTTTGTCGTCATGTTGCTCGTTCGGCTTCGCGAAGTATCCAGACGCCCGATGCCATCCCTCGGGAGTTAATAATTCACCGCGAGCCGCCATAGCCCACAATAGTTCGATGTTTTTTGCGGGCGCGTCGTCGAGACACCCCGAAGTCTGCGAAGATGCAGTGGTCGCGCACGCTATGGCAACTATCAAAGCAAGAACAAAGTCGCGAACGCGTCGTCCTTTAGTCTTATCTTCGTTTGGCAGGCTCACAGAGCCTCTTTGCTCAGTTTTTAACGCAATAGGGTTGAGTAGGAGTGCACGCGAGCGGGCCCGGCTTCTGCCCCGGTGATCCCTCAGGCACAACGTACATAGGAAGGGCATCCGGCGGGTAAAGGCCCACCCCCCTTATGTGTTGATCTTGCTGGGCGTCCAACTGGCTGAAATAAATCCCGACGTCATAAGCAAAGACACCTCTTGCGATATTTACTGAAATGAGTTGCGCAATGGAAGCGTATTGGTTGACGCTCGTGTCGAAGACCGTTAAGCCAGCTTGGCAACCGTTGATGGTCATCGCTGCGTTAGGACCCAGAAAATTCCCTCCTGCGTTAGCTGTTTGAATGGGGCTAAGGAAATTCACGTTCAGTGCGGTGATATTCGTATTGGATCCGCTTGCCTGGCCGACGAACACGTTAGTAGTTCGAGAGATCCGCACTTTCGCAGCCGTAAGAATGTCAAATACGCCGCTGTGTCCAAAATAGTATACACCCCCGGATATGGATCCATTTAATGTCAGAGCATGGTAAACATCCTGAATAGTCGACACTCTGCAAGCAATGGCGTTGTTGCCCTGAGACTGCAACGAGTTGGCTTGCGTTTGAGCCGCTAGATTGAAGAGGTCTCCCACGTTGTGTTCATGTCCAGTAGCCACATTTATCCCCGGGTCGCCCACCAAAATTACGAACGTGGACTGGCCACCGGTGGGCGCGGTACAGCTAGTAGTTTGGCTCGGCGGATTCGGGGCCGGTAAAGTACAAACTGGACAATTCGAAGCAGCTGCAGGTTGAGCGAGAACAGGCGATTGGCCGGTTCTCATAGCGGTACCGGTTGAAGTAAGTTTTATGGCTGGGTTTTCTGGTGTTTGAGTCGGATCCGTCGATTGTGCGAAGCATTCACACAACGGGATGGCAGCCGAAGATTGTGAAGGATTCCCGTTTGGTGTTGCCCAGATGCCGCCTGGATCCAGCCCGAATGGTGGAGCTAGCTGCGAGAGTCCCACTCCCCCTTGCGTGTACCAATTTTGCGTCCAAGAATACTGAGGTATGCCCCCAGACGTTGTTCCTGTTGTTGTTGCGTTTCCGTCGGAATCAAATTGCATGAGGCCGTTCTGCGAATCATTGATGGCGACGCCTGCGCTAGACGTAGTCGCGATAATCGATAGCGCGCTTTGCGTCGACGGTTGATAAGTCCAGTTCACGGCGCCCGACGCGAAGTTAAAAGACACAATCTTCGGACCCTGGCCATTTGTAATGTCACCGGTGCTTGCGCCATCGGTGGCGAAAGCTACGCCGTTTTCTCCAAGGACCAGCGAGGGACTGAGCGGCAAGCTATCCGGCCCCAGGACAAAATTTCTGGGAGTGAAAGGCAAGCTGTAGGAAGCGGTAACCGCTCCGGAAATCACATATGCCGCTTGATACGGATTCGCGGGAATTGACCCATTCGACGGAACGATTACCCAAGTTGCTAGAACTCCGCCTTGCCCGTCAGGGATGATCCGGCCAGGAAACATGTTCTCGTTGCTCGTTGTGGAACTCAATTGTATAGACGTGATCGGACCGGCCTCTTCGATTTCCATTAGATAAAGAACCGCTGAGGTTATCTGGTTGGCGGAGTTAACGTTACGGACTTCATATTCCACATATGTGTTATCGCTCGAATCCACAATGGGCGCACCGATGGGCGAATAACCTTGAATCACATTCCCGAACTCATCCATAAATAGGGAGGGGGGGATCGAAATGGCACCGGCACTCCCGGTAGTCCCATTTACCAGCTCGAATTCCGGCAAGCCAGAAGTATTACCCGGCGCGGATATGGCAATCGTCCCGTCCCCTCGAACCGCCATTTGTGGAGCATCCGGAAAGCAGTACAGTGTTGCCCCTCCCTGGCCCTCGCCGGGTATGCCCGCCGCATTAATCTGCCACAAGGGTTGTCCGGTCGTGGGGTCTACGTCCACAATGCTCATGGATTGGGTTTGCCCGTTCGTGCAGGTCTGGTTCTCTACTATTAGAAGTCCGCCATTTGCGTCCGGAACATTGTTAGCGTTCAACACTGGAAAGTTGTTTTGCCACATTTGCTGTCCATCACCAGTGTAGGCCTGAACAACAGCTGTTGTGCCGTTTGATTGAATCAAATACATGTCCGGACCAGCGCTCGATGGTATTGCCTGCGCGAGCTGTAATGGAGAAAAGCCGGGAACGGCGGGGACGGACCATACTGTAGAGCCCGGCGTGGGGGTTATTCCGGCGGCCGATATCGTGATTTGCGACTGCGCGGAGACTCCATCCACGGTAGCAGTGAGTGTGACGGTGCCGGCGGCGATAGCTGTAAGAATCGGCGAGCTATCCGATGAAATCGTCGCAAGACTTGGGTTACTCACAGTCCAAGTTGCATTAGTTTCCGGATAGCCAATGTTATTCACCGCGGTGAATTGCTGCGTGCCGCCGACGATCATGTTCGTCGTCGCAGGCGTGACTTGCAGCGAAGTTGGTTTAGGAGCCCCCGCTGGTGCGTAGAGCTCCGAACTCGCCGATATACCGGCGCTGCTATCTCCTCCGACAATCAGAACCGTTCCATCGTTGAGAAGGGTCGCCGTGTGGCCATCGCGTGGAATTTCAAGGGAACCGGCGCCAGTGAAAGTCTGGGTCGAGGGATTGAATAGCTCCGCTGTGCCTGTAAGTCCTGAGGCAGTGTCCCCTCCGATTACCAGCACCGAGCCATTGTTAAGTAGTGTCGCCGTGTGTGTCCCTCGGGCAATTGCCATGTTTGCATTTAGGGTAAATACCTTGGCCACCGGATCGTAGGTCTCCGTTCTCGATATAGGGCCTTGAGAGTTGCTGTTGAACGAGCCCCCTGCGATGAGAACACTCCCGGTATTCAATAACGTGGACGTATGACCAGAGCTCCCGACGTTGAGGCTTCCCGTAGACGAGAACGTTCCGGCTGTGGGATTGTATAACTGAGCGACAGACAAAGCGTTGCCCTCGTAGTCGTCGCCTCCAGCCATGAGAACTGTCCCATCATTGAGCGAGGTTGCCGTGGTGTCTACTGGATAGAACAGGTTGCCTGTAAGAGTGAACGTTCCGGTCGCGGAGTTATATAGTTCGGCGGTCGCGGGGTTCGAAAATGAAAGGTCGCCTGAGGCCATCAGAACTTGCCCATTGTTTAGCAGCGCCGCCGTACCGTCGCGTGCTTCGTTCATGCTGCCTGTCGTGTACGTAAAGGTGCCAGTCGCAGGGTTATACAATTCGGCGCTCGCCAAAAGTGTTACATTGCCGCTATTGACGTAGATTCCTCCAGAGATAAGCACCATTCCGTTGGAGAGGAGTGTGGCCGTGTGGTCTGCACGCGCCGTCTCAAGATTTCCTGTCGGCGTAAATGACTCCGTCGCCGGATTGTATAGCTCCGCGCTGGCCAAGCTATTTTCTTGATCATTTAGGCCTCCAACGATGAGAACCTGACCATTGGAGAGAAGGGTCGCGGTATGAAGCCATCGGGCGGTATTTAGATCCCCCACCGGGACGAATACGGGTCCGGTTACCGTCAACGTGGCCGAAGCATTCAAAGTCCCGTACGTCGCTTGAAGCGTTGTCTGACCTTGGCCGACAGCGGTTAGAAGGCCATTTGCGCCCATCGTTCCTACGGAAGTATTGGAAGAACTCCACGCTACAGAAGCTGCGAGATTCTGATTGGGCCCGCTGGAGTAACTTGCCACGGCCGTATATTGCTGCGGGCTGTTAAGCGGCACCGAAAGGTTTTGCGGAGCAACGGCGATTGACGTGGGCGTCAGAAGTGCAAAGTTCACACCATTCGTACTAAACCCGCTAGTTTGTACAACGATGTTGCCTGTGGTCGCTCCGCTCGGAACGGGCACTGTGATGCTGGTTTCACTCCAGCAAATTGAACATGGCGTCGCAGTTATTCCGTTGAACTTTACAGTGCTGTTCTGCTGGGTCGCTCCGAAATTGGTGCCAGTGATAGTCACCAGCACACCTACCGCGCCAGAGGTCGGCGATACACTGGAGATCATGGGCAGTACCGTGAAGTTGACTCCGTTGCTCGCCCCACCATCTATCGTGACGACTACGTCCCCGGTCGTCGCGCCCGTCGGCACCGTAACCATAAGCGTCGTGCTGGTTCCACTCGTCACCGTCGCCGGTGTGCCGTTAAAAGCCACCATATTTGCCGCTAGTGTTGTTGAGAAGTTCGTCCCGGTGATTTTGACGGTAGACCCAACGGCGCCTGATGTTGGAGACAGGCTAGCGATAGTCGGAGTCGGCACCACCGTGAAATTAACTCCGTTGCTGGATAGGCTACCGACAGTTACCACTACGTTTCCCGTCGTCGCGCCAGTGGGCACAATTGCAGTAATGCTCGTAGTTCCCGTAGTCGAGCTGTCGGCTCCTGTTCCATTGAAATATACCGAAGACTCGCTCAGTGAAAAGTTCGTCCCGGTGATCACGACCGCAGTTCCGGCGGGCCCGGATGTTGGAGAAAGGCTCGTGATAGTCGGGGTTGGGGGCTGCACCGTGAAAGTCACCCCGTTACTGGATAGTCCTCCAACGGCTACTACGACGTTTCCCGTTGTTGCGTTGGTCGGGACTGTCACCAAAAGGCTCGTCGTGGTCGCGCTCATCACCGTCGCAGCCGCACCGTCAAAAGTCACTGTGTTTGATGTGAGCGTCGTTGAGAAGTTCGTCCCCGCGATCGTAACCGAAGAGCCGACGGAACCCGCATTCGGCGACAAGGTGGTGATCGTTGGGCCCAATAGTGGGACTGTGAAGATCAACCCATTACTGTTGACTCCACTGGCAAACACCACTACG
>PKWH01000297.1:0-1386 GCA_003131985.1 Acidobacteriota bacterium
TCAAACGCAGCCGCTGCTTCCCCGGCTGCTACCTCCGCTCATTTTTCGCAAGCGAAGAATGACCCAGAGAACTCCCACCAGCGGAGTTCGAAGGGCACCGCCGACCCCGCGCCTACTCCCGCTTCTTTACACAAGAACGACGGCTTGCCGTCGTCAGACACCTTCACCGCGCACTCTGCGGTGCCCTTGGGCGCGAGCCCAGATAAATTCGGGGCCGTTCAGCCCGAGCGGAGCGCTCGCGCCCCACGGACGACCGGCATCTCGCCACCCGATCCTTTGTCGCCTATATCTTCAAACGCAGCCGATGCTTCCGCGGCTGCCACCTCCGACGCGCATTCCGCGGCGCCGTCGGCGAAAGCCCATAAAAACTCCGATCCCGTGAACGCGACAGGCAGCCTCCAGCCTGTCGCCACCATCACCGCGGGTTGCGCGGTGCCATTTAGCGCAAGCCCGGACAAATTCCCCGCCGTGCCCGTCGCCTCCATAAATTTCGCCTCTGAACTACCCATTTCTAATCGAGAACACGTGGAATTAGAACATGTCGCAACTCACTGAAAACAAACAAAACGAACCGGTTCTAATCGAGAACTTTGAACCAACACGTTGCGCGAGAAAATCGGCGCAAAAGGTGAGAGTTCAAGGGCGAAGGCGACGACTTTGCGCGGATGAATCAGCGCAAAAGGTAGAAAAACGTAAACGCGAATCTCGTATCGTCGAGACAAAAAAAACGGGAAGAGCCGAGGCCCTTCCCGTTTCAACAATTAAAAAGTTTACGGCGGATTTAAATCTTAGCGAACGAATGTGGTCAACGGCTTGGTGGCTTCGAGCTTCTTGGCTTTCTTCAGGATTTTCTTTGCCATGTTCTTGTTTCCTCCGTTTTCTTTGGTCGGCCCTCGTGCTTGGCAGACGCAGGATACTGTGCACCTTAAGTGCCAAGCCTTGTCGGAGAATTGAAGATTTCCTATGTCATTGCAATTCCGACACATGCGCGGCGGCGACGGTTCGTGCCGGAGACCGAATGGGCAGCCTAGGCGTTGAATTAATCAACGCCGGGCTGAATTGTTCAACGGATTGCGAGCAGGAGAAGGAGAGACGAACAGCAGGTCCCTCAAAACGTCCGCCAAATGCGCGGTTCCCTTTGCAAAGGATCTCAGGGCAGGCGGGATGACAACGAAAACGCAAAAGCAGAGGCCAGATGCCGGCCTGAAGGCCGCCGCTACAAACACAACTTCAACATCAAAGGCAAAGGCTGCCGGGCTGAAGCCGCTTCGGCTGCGCTCAGGACAAGCCGGCGCTGCGAATGCGATGCTCAGCGAAGCGCGCGGATTACGACTTCACGGCCGAGGCTTGTTCGAAGACGATTTGCCAGGCGCCGTTGCGGCGCAG
>PKWH01000297.1:1439-19004 GCA_003131985.1 Acidobacteriota bacterium
TCGAGGACTTGTCCGTTCGGCGCGATGTAGACGTATTCAGCGGCCATGAGCTTGTCCACGGTGGCGCTGTCGTTTTCAAGCCACGCCGCGTTCCAGGTTTTGCGAAGTTGCTCCAATTCTTCACGCAGCGCGGCGGTGTCCATCGAAGCTCCTGCATTTACATTTGGGACGTTCACTATAGGAGCGAATCTAGAAAGACTCAAGAGCGAACAGCAGGTCCCTCAGGTCCGTCGCAAACGACGCGACTTCGGGATGACAAATATAAAGCAAAGGCTGCCGGGCTGAAGGCCCCGGCGCTACATTCAAACCTGAGGCGGAGCCGAGATGACAACGATAAGTATAGTGGCACGGCTCGGAGGCGAAGGCCGATCCGTTTGGAGCGGCCCTCGCTTGAGCGAACGTTCACATTCAGAGGCGGCTTAGGGGGTCGGCGGCTGTTCGAAGATGATTTCGCCGAACAGGCCGGTAGCGTAATTGTCAGGGCCGGCGGTGAAGAAAAGATGGTCGGTGGCGCCGTCTGCGTTCGTTCCGCCGCCGAATTCAATTCCCCAGAGCTGGTTGATGTGGACATTTGCGCCAGCAACGTCCTTCATTGTGCCGATGAATTGGCCGGTAACGGAATTGAAGGCATTGATGGTACCGGTAGGAGTGTTATTGGTGACGAGAAGTGCATTGCTGAGCGGCCCGAAATTTTTGGGAGCGATAGCGAGGCCCCAAGGCTGATTCAACGGCGAGCCGTTCGTGAGTTGCTTCAGAAGCGTTCCGTCTTCGGCGAAGATGTCAACCACGCCGCCGGGAGTACTTCCCGGGCCGGCGAAAGTAACGTAGACCAGGCCGCCGAAGTCCTGAATGCCGTATGGAGTGAAGCCGGCGGGGACTGTGGGATCGGTAACGGACTTCACGAGGTGGAAGTTGGTGTCGTAGATATCCACCTTGTTGTTGGCGTTGTCGGCCGCGAGCAGAACATTGCCGGACGCCTTTGAGGAGATGGCCAGACCGGTGAAAGACGCTCCCGGAGTGGTGACGGCGATGACGGCTGTGTCGGGATTTACCGCCGGGTTCCAACCGCTGATGGTGCCGTCGAGAGTGGCGAAAATGAAGAGTGCGGGCGAACCTTTAATTTTAAAGTCGGCCGAAGGGTTGGCGACGATTCCCGTGGGAGTGCCGGGGCCGTCGCCGCCAGCAGTGGGAATCGCGACGTTCAGCGGGACTTTAGCTCCGCTGGCGTCGTAAAGCGTGGACCAGCCGGAGCCGTTATCGTTGACCCAGAATGGCGAGCCCGGGAGGTACGCGAGGCCCCAGGCATTTACCATCAGCGGATCCACGACTTTTGCGGTTTTCTCCTGATTGGAGACCAAATTGGTGACTTGATACTGCGCGCGGGCCACGCCGGAGCTGAACAACAGAGCGAGGGCGAGGCAGGCGGTTACAGCGATGGTGCGGAGTCGCATGCGAGATTCTCCTTTGGAAGCGGCCAGGGCTTGATGTTCAACCGGGGCTGGACGGAGGGTGCTGGTCTGCTAGAAGCTCATAGTAACACCGTAGTAAATGCGAATAGCAACTGAATTGTTGCGTGCTCGTGAAATTAACGTGAGCGGCAACCGAAAATGCTAATCGCGACGTTGGAGGCACAATCTTCCGCATCGATTTTCTTCCGTTTTCGAGCGCGCCGGCGGAAAAAACAGGCGATACTGGAGCGGAGGAACCAACATGACCGAACCGACAAAAGAGGAATTGCTGGCGCGCATCGCGGAGTTGGAGAAGCAGACCGGCGGAGCGAAGCGTAGCGGTGCACTCGAGTTCCGCGTAGGAGAGAAGGGCGGCGTCAGCGTTTACGGGCTGGGGCGCTTTCCGGTGACATTATATTACGAGCAGTGGATTCGCCTGCTCGACGTGGGCGATGGGCTCCGCACGTTCCTGGAAGAAAACAAACACCGACTAAAGCTGAAGACCTAGGAGCTAAAGACGTAGGAGCAGGCCGACTTCCCTGCGCCGCGAATTGCGCAAAGTCGGGCGAGCGACGGCTTTTCAGAATTTAGTGATGTCAACTGGCGTCAGACCTTTTTCGGCGCAGTGGTCGTGGTAGCGCTTCAGGAAAGTTTGCCAGTTCTCAACGGCAATCGTATTGCCGGCGTCGTCGAGAAAATTGAGCGCCCCTTCGATCACGGCGAAAACGATGGTCTCTACTTTGCCGACCATGCGCGGCGAGTGAGTGGAGCCGGCAACTTCGAAGACAACGTCGCCGGCCTCTGAAGTCCAGCCCTCGTCATAGGTCCACGCGCCTTGCACGGTGTAAACAACCACGGTCCCCGGATGAAAATGGACTTGGAGCGCCGCGCCCAGCTCCGAGCGAATGAAAAGAACAATCTGGCCGGTGACGGGATTCAGTTTTATGAGCTTTATAAAATGTCCCGGCGCCCAGGGGATCCAGGGCAGGTCACTCGGCTTGATATGACTGGCAAGCGCTTTGCGAATGGGCTGCGCGGCTTGAACATTCTCCATGACTCGCCTCCGTGTTTTGAACCAGCAAGTTGCTACCGCGATGAATCATCGTCAGAACTGCGAAAGCGGAACTTCAGCGGCTGAAGCCGCTTGGCTCTTGCAGGCTTTATGTCGTGGCTAACGCCACGAACCGCAAAGATTCTCAAACGCCCAGTTTAGTCTGACAGCACGGTATTCTACACGCTGGGCGTCCAGAACAAAAAAGCCGAAAAGGGCGCGGGACTAACGCTGCGGTGGTTTTGCAGCAGGTGACGCTGAAGCTGGGCTTGAAGCGGGACTCGTATTGGCGGCAGAGTTGGCGGATTGCGGCGCGGGGGCTGGCGCGGCGGTCGAAGGAGACGAAGCAGGAGGCTTACTCGTGGCAGGCTGCACGGGCTTGGGGGCGGACACCCCTGCAACGCTCGATCCGAGGCCTAGTTTCTGCAAACTGAGCGCGTTTAGTTTTCCAGATGCTTCCAGGCCGTTGCCCGATTGAAATTTCTGCATGGCGGCGACGGTGTTCGAGTCCCATTTCCCGTTTGGCTGGCCCTGATAATAGCCATCTCGCGCTAGTGCCGACTGAATCTCGGAAATGCGGGCAGGAGTGGGGGCTCTTTGCGTGGGCTCGCGCTTGGAATGATGCTTCTTCGAAACTGTCTTCTTCTTGGGGGTGGCGGAAGGAGCCGACGAAGATGAAGCCGATTGCTGCTGGGATGCAAACGCCGGAGCGGATGCAACCAGGAGAGCCGCTGCGAGTGCCAGACATTTGATAGGTCTCTTCATCGAGATAGGCCCCTGCATTATTATCGCGCATTCCAATTGCGGCACAAGGCGCGGTAAACGAGTGAGCGCGTATTAGACAACGACGGATGGTACAAGGACGAAAAATTCAAGAGCGAAGATGCCCGTCCACCTTTCACTGCGCTCAGGGCGAGAAGGCCGGCGCTACAAAAACCAGAGCGACGGCCGCTGAGATTTAAACCGAGGCCGTTATTGCGCTGCGGGTACGACTCCCGCCAAGAAGACTGTCAGTACGCGATCGTTGGATGCGCGGGGTGGCGCAACCTTGAATAGGACGTCCTGGCCGGGCTTGAGTTTTGCCATCTCGCGGCGATAGTCGGCCAAGCTATTGATTGGGGTGTGATTGATTTCGATAATGACGAAGCCGCGGGCGAAGCCGATATCCTCGGCGAAGCTGGCGGGCTCGACCTCGCTGACGATGACGCCGGTTAATTTCCCGACACCCACTCGGTGCGCCAAATCTGGGGTTAATTCTTCCACGTGCAGGCCGAGCTCTCCGGGCGTCTGTTCCTCTCCCGGCTGGTCTTCCTCGGTCTGAGCGGTCTGCGGAAAAATCTTGGAGCGGTCGGCGACGGTGAGCGTCACATTCTTGGCTTGGAGGGCGTGAACAAAACGAATTTGCACGGACTGCCCGATGGCGGTTTGAGCGATTGGATTTACAAGGTCGGCACCAGTGTGAATCGGCTGGCCGTTAATCTCGGTAATTACGTCGCCAGGCTGCAAGCCAGCTTTATCCGACGGACTGTTGGGCTCGACGGCTTCCACCACGATTCCGTAGGGGGCGCCAAGTTCTTTCAAAAGTACCGGATTATTGCTGCGCTCTTCTTGGAAGGTGATGCCGATGGAACCTCGGGTAACCTTGCCATTGGTGATGAGCTGGTTGTAAACACCGATCACGGCGTTGGAAGGCATAGCAAAGCCGACACCCTCAAACCCACGGCCGCCGGTATAAATAGCCGTGTTGATTCCGATTACTTCCCCAGCCATATTGACGAGCGGACCACCGGAGTTTCCGGGGTTGATGGCCGCGTCAGTCTGAATGAATCGCTGGAATTGACGGTCGCCGTTCATCGAACGATCTTTCGCGCTGATAATTCCGGCGGTGACTGTGGAATTCAATCCGAAGGGGCTGCCGAAGGCGAGGACCCAATCGCCGACCTGCACGCCGTCAGAATTGCCAAGCTTTGCCACGGGCAGATCATGACTTGCGTCGATTTTGATTACGGCAATATCCGTGTCCTTGTCGATACCAACCACGCGGGCATTGTAATGGTTAGGGTCCCCGTCGATAGCGACCTGGATTTTGGTGGCCTGATCGATAACGTGATCGTTGGTGAGGATGAAGCCATTCTTGTTGACGATCACGCCGGAGCCAAGACTTTTCTCCGCGTCCTGGCCGGTATCGGGCGTGTCAAAAAACCGATCGAAGAAGTCCTGGAAAGAAGGATCTCCCGAACCATGGGGCTTCTTGCTCCCCTTGGGCTTCTCGATGATCTGCGTGGTTGAAATATTCACCACGGCAGGCCCCAGTTTCTTGGAAATGGTGGCAAACCCGTTGGAAAGTGTGACCGGATCAGGAATGGCGAGCAGCGAAGCGCCGTTGGCGCCTTGATCGTGAGTGGCCATGGCGCGGCCAGAAATCACCGTACCGATTACAATGCCGATACCGAGAGTGACGACGACGAGGAGGGTGGCGAAAATCTTGCGGCGCCTGATCCAGCTATACAGCTCCAGAAATTGGATGGCCATCCTCAAACTCCTTCGGGTCGGGCTGAAGTTTCAATAGCGCCGAAATCACTGAACGGAAGCGACGAATGCTGAGTATAACACTTATTCTAACCCGCTAAAGCGCCGAAGGTTGCGGCATGCCGTAGTAAGCAAGCCGCGGAATTTCGATGAGTTTCCAGCCGTTCGATCGATATTCGCGCGCGCACCTTAAAACTAGAGTTCCGAAGTTCGAGCGATGATAGTGTGACGCACCTATTTCTGGTCCGAAGGAGTTAGGGAATCGTCAAAAGCCAGCGGCTGCAAGTCCTCGATGCGAGTGTCAAATTCTTCCACGGATGGACTGCCTTCACGAGGCTCAAGCTTTTCTTGCGCGCGACGTTCAGCCTTCATGCGCGCTTTGTCCATGCGTTTCATTTCCTTCTGGCGCTTCTTGAATGTCGTTGTCATAGCCTCTCCTTGGGATGGGTTTGCGAAGGGGCAACATCACGGCAACCGCCGACGCTGATGTTACAAAACTACCAACGAGGCTCGCGGGGCTGACGTGCCACCTCGCGGTAATCCTCGTTCGAAAATCTTTCGCGTCCACCGCCGCCTCCACCGCGGTTTCCGCCGCTGCCACCGCGGTTGCCGCCAGGGCCACTGTTGCCAGGGCCGCTGCGAGGACCGCGTGGGCCGGTCGATTCGGACTTGGGACGAGCTTCGTTAACCTTCAGATTGCGTCCACCCAGATCTTTGCCGTCGAGAGCAGCAATAGCTTTGGCCGCTTCAGCGTCGTTGACCATTTCCACGAAGCCGAAGCCGCGGGCTTTACCGGTTTCGCGATCGGTAGCAACATGAACGCGCGCAAGTTGCCCGAACGGCTCGAACAGTGCTTTGAGATCCGCAGCAGTCGTCTGAAAACTCATGTTGCCGACAAAAAGATTCTTCATGCTCATCTCTCCCTGAACGATTTACCCCACCTATTGCAAAGACTCATGGCCGATGGACCTGCCACCTGAAAACATTAGAAACCGCGGCGAGGGACCAACCGTAACAAAAGACGTGAGGTCGGGCAAAACAGGTCGCAAGCCGCGCCCCACGAGGCGATAAAGCCACGTAAAACCTTCAGGAAGCGCAGACTTATCTTATCACGTTTGCGCGGAAAAACCACGCGGCGGTTGGAAGCTGGGCCACAGGTTGAATGAGAAGGCGGACTGAGGCATGGCGATGCCGGCGAACGCATCTCTATTCGTAGCGCAGTGCGACCATCGGGTCGAGACGCATAGCGCGCCGCGCTGGCGCGTAGCAAGCCCAGAGACCGATCCCCCCGAGTAACAGCGTCGCCGTTACAAATGTCAGCGCATCGGTGGGGCTCACTCCCACCAGAAGTGTAGCCATTGAGCGCGTCAGCGCCCATGCTAGCAGCACGCCAGACAGCACGCCTCCAATTACCAGCACCAATCCTTGCCGCAGAACGAGCAACAGGATATCGCGCCGGTTCGCTCCCAACGCCATACGTATCCCGATCTCATGGGTACGCTGGCTCGCGGCGAACGAAACAACTCCATATACGCCCACCACCGCAAGTATCAATCCCAAAATCCCCATGGCCGCAGCCAGGACGGCGCCGACCTTGAAGATGAAGAATCCATTCGCCCCCGAAAGAGACTCCCTCATTGTCCGCACTTCGGTAATGGGCATGTTGGGATCCAGTGCGCGCACTTCGCTCTGCACTTGGGTGATCAGAGTCTCCGGCGGCACAGACGAGCGAACCTGTAAGGTCCTGTACGAATTGAAATCCTGCGCCAGCGGAACGTAGAAATACCGTTCTTTGTTCCACCCTATAAATACGTACTTCCCATTCCCCGTCACTCCCACGATTTCGACGAACGGCCCAGAAGCGCTCTTCAAACTGAAGCGTTTTCCGATCGCGTCTTCGTTGGGCCAGAAATCATGCGCCATCTCTTGATTTATAATCGCGACGAGCGGGGCTTTTTCATCGTCATTCTCCCGAAACGCGCGCCCACGCAGCAGCGGAATTCGCAAAGTATCGAAATAGGGAGCGTCGACCTTGTTGTATATCACTATGGGAGGCTGCTGGCCGGGAGTGAGCGGGTGCCCTTCGATGTAAATCGAGCTGCCGTCACTCACATTTCCCATCGGCACGCTGAACGCCGAGCTGGCCGTTTGTACTCCGGGTAACGCACAGACCCTCGCTTCGAGGTCTCGATAAAAATTCTTCGTACGGACCTCGTCATATCCCACTTCTTTCGGGTCCAGCGTCACATTCAACAAGTGATCGGGGTCGAATCCTAGATACGCGTGCTGCGCGCGCGCCAGACTTCGGACGAATAGCCCCGCGACAATCAAAAGCATTAGCGAGCCGCCCACCTGCGCCACCACCAGCGCACTTCGCACTCTGTGGCGGCTGACTCCCGCTGTATCGCTCCTGCCGGCTCCATGAAGCAGGCCGTTCACGTCCGCGCGTCCCGCCCGAAATGCCGGCCACACACCCACCAGCGTACCGGTCAACAGAGCCGCCGCCAGCGCGTACGCAAAGACTCGCCAATCAAAACTGAAATCCAGCCGGATAGGAAGTTTTGAATCCGGAAGAAGCGAAGTGATCGCCCCGCTGGCCCACGCTCCCAGTAGCAGTCCGCCGATCCCGCCGAAGAGTGCCAGTACGATGCTCTCGGTCAGAAGTTGACGCATCAACCGCCCGCGACTCGCACCCATCGCCGCACGGATGGCCATCTCGCGTTGGCGCATTGTCGCGCGCACAAGCAGAATATTCGCCACGTTCATGCACGCCAGCAACAGCACCAACGCTGCCAACAACAAAAATATGCCCACGATCAATGGAACGATATTTTTCGCAAAGGGCTGCGGCCGCGCCAATCTCTCCGGAATCACCCGAATCGTCACTCCTTTGTCTGTTGCGGGATACTGCTCTGCCAACCGCTCCGTCACCACGTTCACCGAACTTTGTGCTTGCCTCAGGCTCACGCCCGGTTTCAGTCTCCCCATCACAATCAACGAAGCAGAGTTGCGGTCGCTCCAGAGTTTGGCGGTATCTTCCGCCGGCTGCATGTTCAGCGGGACGTAGCCGTCCAAGTCCAGCGCAAAATTCGTGCCTTGAAATCCCTTCGGTGCCACTCCGACGATGGTGGCCTCTTGGCCGTCGATCAATGCTTGCTTCCCCACGATGCGGGAATCGCCGCCAAACCTTTTTTGCCAGTAGGAATAACCGAGCACAATGTAGGGGTCCTTGCCTCCTTCTTCCCCTTCGCTCGGAAGGAACAGGCGCCCCAGCGCGGGCCGCACGCCCATGGCTGAAAAATAATTTCCCGTCACGAGACCGAAGAAGAATTGACTTCCTTTGCCGTCTACGCTGAGCCCTGCGAGATCGACTTGGGAAGCAAAAAAATCGGAAAACGTACCCGCCTGTTTCCGCAAATCAACGAGCTGAGGATAGGAAAGCGTGAAAATCCCCAGAGTGTCGCCTTGCCGCTCCCCGGCCAGCACCATGATTTGTTCGGGCGATTTCACCGGCAAGGGACGCAGCAGAAACCCATTCACGATACCGAAGATCGCCGTGTTCGCTCCAATGCCCAGCGCCAGCGTGAGGATTACGATCGCAGTCAGCATCGGCGACTTCGCGAGCATCCTGAGGGCGTAACGCGCGTCCTGCCAGAGCGTGGCCATGAAGTTTCCTCCTTTCGGTCAGTGATAGAACAGCACGTCTCTATCCCTCAGCCGACATCGGCCATGTATATGATGAGTGGCAGCTTACAAGCACCGCACTTCCATTCGCGGCCTGTGCAGTGAGCGATTGCGCGACAAGGCGTCGCGTAACCGAACACCTGACATACAGACAGATTCGCCGTGGCCTGAGCGCGTGAGCGTGCCAACGAAAAAATTAGGAGCAATTATTGGAACGGTAATAGAATGCCCCGCATGGGAACTGAGCCATTCCGAGTGATACCGCGGGCCGGGAGTCGCGAGGGAGCGCACATTCTGGAGCTGAAGGGCGCGTTCACGTCGTCTTCGTCGCCCTTATTCAACGATGCGGTGACCGGCGTCGCCGCGCCGCGGCTTATTGTGGACCTCTCGGAAGTGCCCATGATGGACTCGGTTGCCATCGGCGCGCTAGTTCGCGCTTTTGTGTCATGCCATAAGTCTGGGCGTAAACTTGCATTGGTGGGAATGAATCACCGAGTGCAAAATGTGCTGCACATTACCGGGATCGCGCCTCTATTTGATTCGTACGCGACGGTTGAACAAGCAGAAGAAGCGCTAGGCTAGATTTTCGCCTGAACTTCCGTACCATTGACCCCAGTACTACCTGCCGCTAGTTTCTAATCTGAAACGAATCTTGTCGAACTTCTTCGTTTTAGGGAGCGATTCATGCGTGGAATTCGGTTTCGCCTGGTCTTCTATGCGGCGGTGACGATTCTGTTTGTTGCTGCGGCGACGCAAAACAGCGTCGCTCAAACTACACCGACGCTGACTGTGGACGCAGCGGGAAGTCCGCATGCGATCAATCCCGATATTTACGGCATCGCGAATTACAATTTGGATGCGGGCTTCGCGAAAGAAATTCAGGTACCGAATATACGATGGGGCGGAGACGGGACGACGCGTTACAACTGGCAAGTGGATTCAAGTAACTCGGGCTTTGATTGGTATTTCATGGGCGGCAACGGAGAAGCAACGCCGGTGCCCAGTGCATCTGCGGATTTGATGGTGAACACGTATAAGGCGGCTTCGAATGCGCATACGCTGTTGACGATTCCGATTATTCCTTATGTGAACAAAATGGCGGCGTGGAACTGCAGCTTCCCTGTTTCAGTGTATGGCGCGCAGCAATCGACAAACCCGTACGTACATCCCAACGGAGACAATTGCGGGAACAGCATCGCGACGAACGGAACGCAGCTCTTGGACAACAACATCTACGCCAATCACATCGACAATACCGTTGCGTTACAGCAAGGCTGGGTGCAACACATGATTACGACCTTTGGCACAGCGGCGAACGGAGGAGTTCCCTACTACCAACTCGACAACGAACCGGGCGGCTGGAGCAACACGCACCGCGATGTGGAGCCGACACAGCCGGATTACGACACGATTATTTCTCTGGGCCAGCAGTACGCAGCAATGATCAAGCAGACGGATCCTTCGGCGAAAGTTTTCGGGCCGGTGGATTTTACGCTGGGCGGATGGATCGGGACTCCCAGCGAACAGAACAACCTGTACGCCGGCCAATACTATTTGCAAAAGATGGCGGCTTACGATCAGGCGAACAATCAGCGCATCCTGGATTATTTCGACGAACATTATTATGGAGGCGGATCGACGGACGCGACGGAGCTTGCTTCGACGCGCGCGCTGTGGGATCCCACGTTCAATTCGGGGAGCTGGGTGGAGCAATATTATTTCGACGGACCGATGCAGCTGCTTCCGCGATTTGAGAATTGGATCCAGACTTATTATCCGGGAACGAAGCTTTCGATTTCGGAGTACAGCTTCAGCAGCGGGACCAATCCGCTGGTGGATGCGCTGACAGAAGCCGACGTGCTGGGAATTTACGGCCGGCAGGGCCTGGATTTTGCGAATTTTTGGACTGTGCCGCAGCCGACCGACGCGGTGGCATACAGTTTTCGTTTGTACCGCAACTACGACGGGACGGGCGGCCAATTCGGGGACACCTCGGTAAATTCGACCAGCACCGATCAAGGGCAGCTTTCAGTGTACGGCGCGCTGCGATCGAGCGACGGCGCTCTGACAGTGGTGGCGATCAACAAAACGACGACTGCGATTCAGACCAGCTTGGCGCTCGCGAATTTCAATTCGAGCGGAAGCGCAGCGGTTTATACGTACAGTAATGCGAATCTGATGCAGATTGTTGCCGGGACGCCGGTATCCGTGGCGTCAAATGCGGTGAGTTACAATTTCCCGGCTTATTCCGCGACGGTTTTTGTTTTTACGCCGGCGAGTTCTTCGACGGCGGCGACGAAGGCGTCTCTTACGGCATCAGCTGCGCAAGTAACTTCGGGGCAAGCTGTCACGTTTACCGCCTCGATTTCTCCAGTCTCGGGCTCCGGGGTCCCCACGGGCTCTGTGAAATTCAATGATGGAGCAACACAAATAGGCACTGGCACTTTGAATTCCTCCGGGGCGGCGACATTTATCACATCGAGTCTCAGTGTTGGCTCGCATTCGGTTACGGCGATGTATTCGGGGGACACAAATTTCTCGGCGTCTACATCAGCTGCGGTGCCGGTCACCGTTTCGGCGCCGGCAAAGGTCGCCACGAACACTTCCCTTTCCGCGTCCGCCACACAGCTGACTAGCGGGCTAAGCGTCACGTTTACCGCGAGCGTCGCGCCACAATCCGGAACTGTAGTGCCGACCGGCTCGGTCGCTTTTCTCGACGGGTCATCGCAGATTGGAATGGCGACGTTAAGCGGCGGCTCGGCTTCGTTCAGCAGCACCAGTCTTTCGGTAGGAAGCCACGCGATCGCGGCAACATATTCTGGTGACTCAAGCTACGTCGCATCGAGTTCTGCTGCGATCAATGTGACCGTGATAGCTCCGGCGGCGGCCGATTACTCGCTGACGATGAGCAGTTCAGCTCTGACCGTTGCGAAAGGAGCTTCCGGCACTTTGACAATCACGATTTCGCCCAAGAACGGATTTAAACAAGCTGTTGGGCTTGCGTGCTCGGGCTTGCCGGCGGGCGCAAATTGCAGCTTCAACCCGTCGAGCGTGAATACGGCGGGAGGCGCTGCGGCAACGACTCTAACAGTGCTAGACTCTGGTTCTAACGGAACCGAAATCCCTGCGAGGGGTTCATTCACCGGATTCCCAAACGGCGCCCTCTATATTTTGGCGATGGCGCTCATTGGAATTGTAGGAATAGCCGGTGAGCGATCGGCTCTCGGGACCGTTAGATTCAGGCGCGTGGTGCTTGCATCGGCGACGTTCGCTGGGCTGCTCATTACGGCGAGTTGCGCCGGAGTGGTCCAAAAAAGCGCGGCCCAACCGGCCAGCTACATGATCACTGTTACTGCATCGGCGGCGGATGCGCCGACCCACACCCAGCAATTCACGCTGACCGTGATGCCTTGAGGATATTTAAATACTCCCGCAGAACGGGTGCGAGAGATGGTAATAGCAGGTCAGGCGTAGCAAACGCGCCAAAGCGTTGAATTCTTTCCGACGAGCTGAAACGTAACCGATTCTGAACCCGGGGTGCTTGCTAGACCTGGGATTTCTGTATGACAATGCAGGCCCCGCTGACGTAATATCCTTCCTGTACTAGATATTTCAAACGGCCTGATCTTGCATCTCGAGAGATATTGCTGCCTGCATCGAGGTTCGGACGTCTAAGAGGCGGGATGTTGACGCGGCGTTGCACTGGATGGAAAATCTCTCGGAGCAAGTATGCCGGACGAGGATGCCTAGATTAGGGATTTTCACGAACGCAAAATGCGTGAGCTGGAGGAAGGGAGCACCATGAAGAGAGTGACAATTTTGATGTTTGCACTGGTATTTTTGTCGATAATGCTGGTGAATCCAGCGCGGGCGCAGAACAATTCAGCGCAGAGCACACCTACCTACCACGTAACGATGTCTCCAGCCACTATCGTTACGATTAATTACCAGCACAGAAGCGGATCCACGACCATTGGATTTCAGGGATCGCCACTGCTGCCCTTCGCAAAAGGGCAGGCCAAGGTAACGGGAAAAGTAGGCCGTATCCAAATCAATGCGGAATTCAGCAAACTCGAGCCGGCGCAAAAGTTCGGCGACGAATACCTGACATACGTTCTGTGGGCCATCACGCCTGAGGGAAAATCAAACAACCTCGGAGAAATTCTGTTGAACGGGGATAAGAGCAAGATCGACGTGACCACTTCCCTGCAGACGTTCGGTCTGATCGTAACGGCGGAACCGTACTTCGCGGTGTCACAACCGAGCAATGTGGTGGTGTTGCAAAACGTGGTGCTGGCCGCGACGACCGCGACGATCGAGCAAGCGCCGGCAAATTATCAATTACTGGATCGGGGCGCATACAGCTACAAGGTATCGAGCACCAGCGGAAGACTCTCGAAATCCGATTCCAAGGTGCCGCTGGAGCTTTTCGAGGCTCAGAACGCAGTGCAAATCGCCATAAACTCTGGCGCGCAGAAGTACGCATCTGACGCGCTGAATAAAGCACAAAACTCCCTAAGCGAGGCGCAGAATCTGCTGGCCAAAAAGGGGGACAATAAATTAATCGTGCAGGCTTCGCGCGACGCGGTGCAAAACGCGGCGGATGCGCGGCAAATCTCGCTCGCGCGCCAAGACGAGGAACGCTCTGCGCAAGAGCGCGCGGATGCGGCCAAGCGTGAGGCCGACGCGAAGGCTCAAGCTGACGCTGCCGCCGCAAGCCAGCAGCAGGAGGCAGCGGCTCGCCAACAAGCAGAGATGCAAAGACTGCAAGCAGAGCGCGACGCAGCGCAGTCTGCCGCTGCTACTGCGCGTGCGGACGCGGACCGTCTGGCCGCTGAGCAGCAGGCGGAGCGAGAGAAGCAGAACGCGGAACAAGAACGTCTGAAGGCACAGCAAGCGCAGGACGCAGCCGCGCAGTCCGAGCGCGAGAAACAACAGCTTCGAGCGCAGCTGCTCGAACAATTCAATCGAATTCTCCCGACGACGGATACTCCGCGGGGACTTAAAGTCAACATGGCTGATGTGCTCTTCGCTTTCGGCAAATACGATTTACGCCCGCCGGCGCGTGAAGCGCTCGCGAAACTCTCCGGCATCGTTCTCGGACATCCAGGATTGAAACTGGCTGTGGAAGGCTACACGGACATCATCGGGAGCGACGAAGTCAACCAGACGCTCTCGGAAAAGCGCGCCTCGACTGTCCGCGACTATTTGGTTCAACAGGGATTGGACCCGGCCTCGATTACAGCGGCGGGCTTTGGAAAGTCGAATCCGGTTGCGAGCAATGATACGGTTGAAGGACGCCAGCAAAATCGCCGAGTTGAAATCATTATTTCCGGCGAGGTGATCGGCACGCAAATTGGCGGCGCGGCACCTCCGGCCCAACCGTAACAGTGAGGGAGCTGGCCCGCAATGGCCTGCGATCTCAAGTCCGGCATACGACAGCGGCCGCTGCCGGGCTGCTGGCGAAGACCAACTACTACAGATACCGTAGATACTAATGTGCTCCTGGGGTCCCCGTCCCCCAAGTAGCACTGCTTAAACTTCCGCGAATCGCAGCCAGTGACTTGCGGAATTACCCGGCACCCCACTCTTAGGTTCCTCTAATGGCACCTGCTGGATCTTACGTACGTCTTATCCCTACTTCAGGTTACGAGTTCACCTTAGAGACATAATCGTTTCACCGCCAGTGCATTGCCATTAAGCCCAAGGACAGTCAAAGTGACCGCGCTGGAGGGAGCAGCCCAGCTCGCGAAACAGTCGGTGGGGTAGCTAACCACACCAAGTTGCAGTAAGAGGAGAAGACAAGTGCAAGTTTTTAACGGTCTCAGCTTATTTGCTCTGTGGGCAAACAAGGCTCGCGCGGTGGTCGCCGCACCGCCGGCCATCGGATTTGCGGTGGATGTTCCGTTTGGCTTTGTCGTCGGCACGGGCAGCTTTTCCGCCGGCACATACCGTTTTGAGGCACTGCACAGTCCGACGCCCGGGATCTGCGTCCTCGCAGTGCGAGGTGAACAAGGGCGGGTTTACAAGCTGGCGGTGAACGTCGCCGCGCCCGCGAGCCACGGGCGCAACAGGTCAAAACTAATCTTCCATCAGCAACATGGTAAGAATTTCCTGACGGAAGCATGGCTCGAAGGGAGGCGACTCGGCCTCGAACTTTATCGCTCGATCCAGGACTTAGACTGCAATGAAGAGAGTTCGAACAACGAAGTGATTCTACTGGTTGAGCCAGACAAGTACGGCCGCACAGTTTACGTGATTGAGGATTTCGGGTGCACGGCGTGAAGTAATGTCCTCGGCAGATACATTCCGCGTCGCGCTGGTTCCCGGCTGGCCGCTAGACTGGCGGTGCTGTGTGGACCGGATAGCTGTTTGGCATCCCGAATCGGCGGGTGCTAGAATCGAGGGTTCGCTCAGTCTACCTGGAGACATGGCGAAACCCTCTCAAGTCTACCGGTTTGCCGATTTTGAAGCAGAAGTGCGCCCACGCCAGCTTCGCAAGCACGGAACAAAGCTAAAACTGCAAGGCCAGCCCTTCGAGATGTTGCTGATGCTGCTGGAGTCACCCGGCGAAGTAATTACACGCGAGCAAATGCAGCGCAAACTTTGGCCGGTGGATACGTTCGTTGATTTTGAGCACAGCCTGAATACATCCATAAAAAAGCTTCGGCAGGCGCTCAACGATTCCGCGACTGAACCACGGTATATTGAGACGCTGCCCCGCGTGGGCTATCGATTCATCGCGCCAGTTACAGTGGCCGAGGAATCCGCCGGCGATTTCCCTGCTCTTCCCCTCCGGGCCCCTTCCTCAGCAGACGGCATCCCAGGAACCACGGGCGAAGAGTCGTCCCCCCGACACTCGTTTACCGGGTTCCTGGGCCTTGCCTTTGCGGTTGTGGCTATTGTGGGATTGGCGCTCGCGTTTAATGTCGCCAAGACGCGAGATCGTCTGATGGAAATGCTGCGATCGTCAAAAAATGGCGCGGGGCTGGCAAGCTCGGCAAAAAAAGCGCGCCGCTCGGTTGCGGTTCTTCCTTTACAGAATCTTTCGGCAGACCCCAGTCAAAATTATTTTGTTGACGGCATGACCGACGAGCTCACTACCGACCTCGCGCAGTTCGGGGACCTGCGTGTAATTTCACGAACTTCGGCGATGCACTACCGGGACGGCAGCAAAACCGCTCCGGAGATTGGAAAAGAACTTGGAGTGGATGCGCTGGTGGAAGGCTCAGTGGAACGCGTGGGCGACCGCGTGCGGATTCGCGCACAATTAATCGATTGCGCGACGGACCGTCACTTGTGGGCGCAGAGCTACGACCGCGACATGAAGGACGTGCTATCGATGCAGACGGAAGCTGCGCGAGAGATCGCGGATCAAGTTCGCGGGTCGGTGGGCTCGCCGCAGCTTAGCCTGCATTCAGCGAATCCCGCTCAGGTTAATCCTGACGCTTATGAGGCTTACCTGAAGGGCCGCTATTTCTGGAACAAGCGCACTCCGGACGGGTTGAACAAAAGCATCGAATATTTCGATCAAGCGATAGCAAAAGACCCGTCGTTTGCCGCTGCTTACGCGGGACTGGCGGATTCCTATTCGATTCTGGGATCGGACGTGCTGCCGGCAGACGTGGCCAGCTCGAAGGCTCGCACCGCCGCTTCCAAGGCTATCGAACTGGATCCTTCCATCGCCGAGGGCCATGCGGCGATGGCATTAGTTGAGTTTTACTACGACTGGAACTGGAAACAGTCCGAAGAAGAATTCCGGCGCGCGATCGAGCTAAACCCGAATTACGCAACGGCTCACCAATGGTACAGCTATTACTTGACGGCGATGTTGCGATTTCCGGAAGCGGTGGAACAAGCCGAAGCAGCGCAGCAGATCGATCCTCTTTCGTTGTCGATCAACACGACCTTGGCCACACGGTACCGTCACGCCGGCCGGGACGATGATGCCCTTCGGTTGGGCCGGCGTACTTTGGAGATGGATCCCAGCTTCATTCCCGCACATTTTTCGCTGGCGGGAGTATACGAGAAGGAGGGTTCGCCACAGCAAGCCATTGAAGAGTACAAGAAGATACTCGACCTACGTCCGGGGGATCCGACGGCGCTCGCGGCAATGGCCTACATAGATGCTCGCTCCGGACAGAAGGATGAGGCTCGCAAAATACTCGGCCAACTGACGGAGACTTCGAAAAAGCAGTACGTTGCTTCGTTCGAGATCGCCACCATTTACGCCGGACTGGATGACTCTGATAACGCAATGCTGTGGCTGGAGAAATCGTACCGGCAGCACGAGAGCCAAGTGCCGTTCATCCAGTCCGACGATCGATTCAACTCGATGCATGGGGACGCGCGATACCAGAACCTGAGACATCGCCTGGGCTTTCCGTCGTAGTTCTCTGCATTACTCTTACCGCGGCTTTCGGGCACAGTCGAAGTAGACCTCCACAAGACGGTTGGCGCAAGTGTGGCGGACTTGTTACAATGAGAACTGCGGGAGCGATGCCGCTGTCGCCGCTTTTCTCGGGGAATTTCCCCCGCAGGTGGAAAAACCAACCGTATGGCAGCCCGCACTCTCTACGAGAAAATTTGGGAAGCACACATCGTCCGGGAAGAGCCGGGGCAACCCACTCTGATTTACATCGACCGTCACCTGATCCACGAAGGCACATCGCCGCAGGCTTTTGCGGGATTGAAAGCCGCGGGGCGGAAAGTACGGCAGCCGCAGCTTACGTTTGCGGTGATGGACCATTCCGTTTCGACGAAGAATCGTTTACTCCCGGTGCTTGATGCCGACGCGCTGGGGCAGTTCGAGGCGCTGGCGCGCAATTGCAAGGAGCACGGCGTGCATCTTTT
>PKWH01000064.1:0-7792 GCA_003131985.1 Acidobacteriota bacterium
GGCCGCTGGATGCGCCACTTCGAAACTCTCTTGCAAGGCATCGCGGCAGACTCGAACCAGATTGTAGATCTGCTTCCAATCCTGACCGATAACGAGCGTTCCCAGATACTAGTTGGATGGAACGCCACCGCAGCAGAATATCCGCGGTCAAAATGCGTTCACCAGCTCATCGAAGATCAGTCTCTGCAATCGCCCGATGCCATAGCGGTCGGATTCGAAGCGCAGACTCTCACCTATGCAGAACTTGATCGTCGCGCGAATCAGCTCGCGCGCTACTTGATCAAGCTCGGCATCAAGCCCGGTGCGCTCATCGGAATTTCCGTTGACCGCTCACTTGAAATGATGGTCGGCCTGTTGGGGATTTGGAAAGCAGGCGCCGCCTATCTGCCTCTTGATCCAACTTATCCGGCGGAACGCCTGTCGTTCATCCTTGGTGAAGCCGCTGTGCCGCTGCTGTTGACTCAAGCCAAGCAAATGTCCGGTCTGCCCGAGGCGCGCGTAGTCTGTTTGGATCGCGATTGGGGTCTTATCGCCCGCGAACAATCCACGAATCCTAATGTCGCTGTCAGCGCTGAAGCGCTTGCTTACACTATCTACACTTCTGGCTCGACCGGTAAACCCAAGGGTGTCGAGGTCACGCATCAGAATGTAGTTAATCTCCTGAGCTCGATGGCCATGAAGCCTGGCCTGTCCGCGCGCGATCGCCTTCTAGCCGTCACCACGCTTTCCTTCGATATCGCCGGCCTCGAACTTTTCCTGCCGCTCGTCGTCGGCGCCCAAGTAGTCCTCGCCGGTAAAGAGACCACCGTCGATGGGAGTTTGCTGCTCAAGCTTGCCTCCAGCTCAAGCGCTACGGTGATGCAGGCAACTCCAGCCACTTGGCGGCTCATGCTCGAAGCAGGATGGAACGGCACGCCAACTCTGAAGATTCTTTGCGGCGGCGAAGCTCTCCCGCGCGAACTGGCGAACCAGCTCGTCGCTTGCGGAGAAGTCTGGAATATGTACGGCCCCACGGAAACTACGATTTGGTCCGCGACGTCCCGCGTGGAATCCGGCGCGGGCCCCGTCACAATCGGGCCGCCGATCCAGAACACTCAATTTTATGTTTTAGACAAACAGAACCAGCCGCTGGGCATCGGCGTGCCGGGCGAACTTCACATCGGCGGCGACGGCGTGGCGCGCGGCTATTTCAAGCGTCCGGAGCTGACTGCCGAACGTTTTGTGCCCGATCCATTCAGCGCAACGCCGAATCAGAGGCTCTACAAAACCGGCGATCTCGTCCGTTACCGAACAAACGGTCACCTTGAATTTCTCGGCCGCCTTGATAATCAAGTTAAAGTCCGCGGCTTCCGCATCGAACTGGGAGAAATCGAATCCGCGCTCGCAAAAGTTCCGGGAATTCGCGAATCAGTCGTCCTTGCGCGCGAAGATGCGCCCGGTGTGAAACAGCTTGTTGCTTACATCGTTGCGGACGAATCGCGAAAACCAATCCCTGCAGACATGCGAAGTTTTGTCGGACGTTCGCTGCCGGATTACATGATTCCGTCCGTATTCGTTTTCCTGCCCGAAATGCCGCGCACGCCGAATGGAAAAATCGACCGTCAAGCGCTTCCCGCTCCGGATTCGGAGAACGTCGGCTCGCGACAGGCTTTCGTCGCGCCGCGAAATCCTCAAGAAGAGAAATTGGCGGCGATTTGCGCCGAGGTGCTGCATCTGGATCGCGTCAGCGTACTCGACAGTCTGTTCGACTTGGGCGCCGATTCCATTCACTTGTTTCAGATCATCGCCCGAGCCGGGCGTGCGGGCATCGTGATGTCTCCGCAGCACGTCCTGCGCTTGCAAACCGTGGCTGCAATTGCCGCTGAGGTCGATGTCACCGGCGCATCCGTGCGCGGCGATTCAGAAATCAAACGTGCTCCGCGCGAACAATATCGCATGCACCCTGCCACCACTCGCTCGATATAGCCATGGAAACAAGAAACAACCCGTCCACGGTTTCTACGCCTGTCCTTGAACGCCTGGGCACTCTCGGCGAAGAGCAGTACTGTTTTCCTACGACGATTGCGCAACAGACGTTTTGGTTCCTGGATCAGCTCGAACGCGGCAACCCTGCTTGGAACATTGCAGTTCGCTTTCGCCTTCGCGGTCGCCTGGATATTTCAACGCTGGAACGGGCGCTCAACGAAATCGTCAGTCGTCACGAAGTTCTGCGTACTACCTTTTCGCTGATCGACGGGCAGCCCAGGCAAATCGTTCATGCCACCGCCGCGATCCCTTTGCCTGTGGACGATCTAAGCCGCCTGTCCCAAACGGAACGCGATGTGGAAGAGGAGCGCCTGTCGATCCAAGAAGGCGAACGCAGATTCGATCTGAAGCATGGACCGTTGATTCGCGCTCGGCTTTTGAAGCTTGCCGAGCAAGAGCACATGTTGCTCGTCACCATGCACCACATCGTTTCCGACGGCTGGTCTATCGGAATTTTCAGCGATGAAGTCGGCGCCCACTATGCCGCATTCGCGGAGAAGCGCCCCGCGGCAACGCACGAACTGCCCTTTCAATTCGCAGACTATACAATCTGGCAGAACGACCGCACCCAGAAGCCGGCGCTCGAGATTCATCGCGCCTATTGGAAGAATAAACTCGCAGCTTTGCCGCCTCTGGAAATCCCGCTGGACCATCCGCGTCCTGCGCTGAAGACACACAACGGTTACATCCTCTCCACCGCGCTCCCCGTTTCGTTGACGGACGCGCTCGTGGAATTCTCGAGCAAGCATGGATGCACCTTCTACACCACGGCGCTGTCGGTGTTGAAGATGCTGGTTCAGCATTACACCCTGCAAAACGACATTTACGTCGGAACCCTGCTCGCCGGCCGCGACCGCGTCGAGCTGGAACCGCTCATCGGATTGTTCATCTCCACCGTCGTCCTGCGCACCGATCTTTCCGGCGATCCGACGTTTCCCGAATTGCTTGACCGCGTCAAAAAAACAGTCGAGGAAGGACTCGAACACCAGGATCTGCACTTCCAACAGGTTGTGGAGCTGCTCAGGCCCAAACGCGATCCGAGCCGGCCGGTCCTTTATGGAATTAATTTTATTTATCAACGCGATTTCGTAAAGCCCGGCGAGTTTGCTGGGTTGACTATGACTCCCGTGCCCTCCAAATCTCCGGGAGCGATTTACGATATCAACTTTTTCATGGTTCAGAGGACCGATGGCTGGCGGTTTTCCTGCGAATACAACTACGATCTATACGACGCCGAATCCGTAAGTCGGATGCTTGGCCAGATGCGTAACTTGTTCGAGCAAATCGCAAAGAATTCCGACCGCAGGATTTCTGAGTTCACTTTTCCGGATGATGTCGGCGACCCCATCCCCGCATTTGCTCCGCACACCAAGCTGTCCTCTCCGCGCACACCGGCGACGCCAGATTTAAAAAGCGCTGCGAGTTCGATTGCGGATAAAAGTGTGAGGCAGCCACGGCGATGAGTGTCGCTCTAAAAATCCTCGCACTCCTTCCCTTCATTGCCTACGCGGGACTATTTCGCATCTTTCGCTTGCGAGGAGAAGGCTGGCGAAGTGCCGCCTTGGGAGCGGCTACTTGCTGGGGTGTCTTTGTTGCGCTGAGCACGGAAATACTAAGCGTTCCCAGACTGATTACTCGCCCTGCCCTCGCCGTGGCTTGGCTGTTGCTGGCTGTTGCTTCGTTCGCGTATGCAGCAAAGATTCGTGCGCACCGGCCAGCCAAACTAGAACGCGGCTCCGAACCAGGCACGACTGCTTTGGACAAGCTCGATTGGTTTCTCCTTTCTCTCACCGGACTCCTGATTGCTCTAGTCGGAATCACCGCCATCGTCAGCGCGCCAAACACATGGGACGCCATGGCGTACCACATGTCTCGCATCGCGCAGTGGATGACCAATCACGACGTCAATCTCTATCCCGCATTCTATTCCGTGCAACTGTTCCTTTCTCCTTGGGCCGAGTACGCCATGATGCACCTTGACGTGCTCTACGGCGGGGACCGTCTCGTCAATCTGATCGAGTGGTTCAGCATGATCGGCAGCATCATTGGCGTCTCGCTGATTGCCCAACGGCTTGGTGCCGGAATCCGCGGCCAGATTCTTGCCGCGATTGCGTGTGCCACAATCCCTGCAGGCCTTCTCGAAGCTTCCGGCGCAATGAACACCTATGTGGCCGCGTTCTGGATCGTCGTCGCGGTGTACTACCTCCTGCGCTGGAACGAACGCCAATCCTGGCCCGTTGCCGTCGCAATTGGCTCGGCCCTCGGTCTCGCCATCATGACCAAGGGGACAACCTACGTTTTTCTGCCCTGCGTTCTGCTGGCTTGCTGGTGGATCGGTTCAGCCGCTTCGCGCAAACTTTTGTTGTTGCGCGTTCCGGTGTTAGTGCTCGCGATCCTTGTGTTAAATGGCCCGCTGTTCGTCCGAAATTATAAGTTGAGCGGCTCTCCGCTCGGATTTGCCGCGCCTCTCGGCGACGACACGTTGCGCCAGTATTCCAATAGCCGCTATTCCGCATCAATTACGTTTGCAAACGTCGTGAAAAACCTCTCGCTGCACGTCGTTACGCCCGTCGGTGCAGTGAATCATGAAGCCAGCAAGCTGGTTCTTGCTTCTCTTCGAGCGCTCCACATCGATCCGAACGATCAAGCCGACACCTACAGGGGCGGCTTCCATATGAACGGTGTATCCAGCCATGAAGAGCGCGCCGGCAATCCGATTCAGTTGGCGCTGATCGTTGTTTCGATTCTTTTGCTCTTCAGCAAACGCATCGGCGACCGCGTTCTGCGATTATTCGCGTTGGGTATCATCGGCTCCTTCGTGCTTTTTTGTGCTCTTGTGCGCTGGCAAGCCTGGAACGCTCGTTATCACCTTCCGCTTTTTCTGCTAGGCGTTGCTCTCGTGGGCGTCGTCCTGGAACGAAGCTGGCCTCGCGTCGCGCTCACTAGTGTGGCGTGCCTGCTCTTGTTGGCTGCTTTACCTTTTGTGCTATTGAATTCGCTAAGGCCCTTGGTGTCGGTGAAATCGCCAAGCATCTTCCGCCAATCTCGAACGGAAACTTATTTCGCCGATTCTCATCGCTGGCAGCTCCACTCATATTCGGCCGCGGCAAACTTCGTGAAGGCGACCGGCTGCAACAGCGTAGGAGTAGATTCCTCTTTCGACGATTTTGACTATCCTATGTTCGCATTACTCGGGGCCGGACACGGAGAGCGCAAGGTTCGATATTCGGAAGTGAAGAACCTCACTGCTGAATACGCGCGGCCTGACAGCGCCCCCGTGTGCGCAATCATCTGCCTCCGTTGTGCGAATTCACCAGCGAAGTGGGCGCAGTACAAGCAGGTTGGAGGCAAGGTCTCCGTCTTCGACGAGATTGCTGTTTTCAGCCCGAACGGAGACTTGCCGAATACCCAAACTTTCGAGCTGCCGGTAAATTACAATCCCGGACAAATCCTGCAAGAATTGGATCGTTACCGTGACTCTCCACCTTCCATTGACCTGAGTTCGACCGAAGATCGAGTCATCCGCGCGGGACATGACTATCCCGATGAACGAGAAGACCTGAAAGCGCGTTTGGACGGCTTGTACACGGGAGGCTTGTCTCTTTGGAGGGTGAGAGATTCCGTCGATCCTTTGCGGCGGCGAGGCGAACCGATCGACCACTCAAAAATAGATCCGGTGCAATTAATAGGCGCCTCGGAAGTTATTCAAAATTGGTTTCAAACCGAGCCGGCGAAAGTGCGCGAGCTGAATGATTCGATCGATCGGCTGTATTCCACGCACAGCGCGCAGCTGAACAAGTAGGCGAAGCCATTTTGTTTTTACGGGACTTAGCGATTTACTTGAAACAATTTAGGAGAAGAAAACAATGCCAGACACAATCAAGCGAAATGTAATGGAAATCGACCGGCGCAGCAATCTTTCTTATGAGGACTTCAGGCGCGACTATTTGTTTCCGCATAAACCCGTGGTCCTCAGCGGCGCGCTGGATAAGTGGGCCGCAATGACGAAATGGACGCCGGATTACTTCAAGAAAAAGTATGGTTCGATGAAACTCACTATCGACGGGAAAGATTATTCCATGGCTGATTTCATCGATCTGGTTAATTCCTCGACCGATGAAAATCCGGCGCCCTATCTGCGCAACGCCATCATCGACCGGTTCCAGCCGGAATTGCTCGCCGACATACAACCTTTGCCCAGCTATTTCTCGCCGAACTGGCTCACCGGCCCACTCTCGCAGTTGTTGCGCTCGCGGCTCCATGACGGCAGCCAGGAACTTTACATCGGAGGCAAGGGCGGAAAGTTCCCGTTCTTGCATTTCGACAGTTATCACACCCATGCGTTTATCAGCCAGATTTACGGCACCAAGGAATTCACGATATTCACCACGGACCAAACGCCGTTCATTTACGTCCGCCCCAATCAATACAACGCGTCGCAAATCCCGGACCTGGAAAAGCCTGACTACCAAAAATTCCCCTTGTTCGCGCAGGCCAAGCCCATGCTCTTCAAACTCGAGCCGGGAGAAACTCTCTTCGTTCCGGGCGGCGTCTGGCACACGGCAAAGATGCTCTCGCCTTCGATTTCGGTTTCGGTGAATCGAGCCAACGCTTCGAATTGGAGCAGCCTCACACGTGACATGTACACAAAGGCTCCGCTACCCATGAAGCCGGTCGCGGCTGTTTACCTGACGGGTATGCGCGTGGTCCGCTCCCTGCGCGGTTCGTGAACGCAGTTCCGCTGAATCGGTAGATGACGGTCGGGGATATGCCAACTGCAATTCGTTGTTGCCATCATCCTCGGCCGATTCGTCTCTCTATTTGTTTTTGAGACGCAGATAAAGTCCCGTGTGCGAGCGGAAAGATGCTTCGGGATGAAATGGAATTCGCCCCGGGTGGCTTGGCACGTCCCACAGGTCGATCAACTCATACCCCGCAGCACAGATCGAATCAATGAAGTCTTTGCGATTAAACACGTATTGAGGATGAAAGGCTGGCCCTCCATTTTGTAATGTCACAATTTGTTTGCCTTCATAGAGAGGAAGCTTGTTCAACAGAAGATGCCGCGGACGCACAGGCAGCGCCGCCAGTGAAACGGCAAACGGAGGCGCTTCGATGTACTGCAGCGAACCAGCCGCCAAAAGAATTTGCACGCCCGACGCTTCGGAAAATGAAGTCGTGAAAGAAATCTCGCTGCGATTCTCGCGCCGCGCCAGTTCCTCGCCTGCCTTGACGATCTCCGGAAGATCGCAAACAATCCACTTAAGACCCTCAGGATATTTTAAATATCTCGAATAGGCGTAGAAATTTGTCCCACGATGTCCGCCGTAATCGAATACTCGCGTTCCGGGTTCGATCAGTTGCCCGAGCCAAAACATTACCGGGTAGTCAAAAGAAAGAGCTCGCGACAGCCGGTCCTCAAATTCCTGTCCGTACGCCGCATTGTTAAATCCAAGAGGTTTTGTTCGCGGCGCGGCGCGGTCGGCTTCTCCGAAGTTTTCGTACACCCCGTGAAAGGCGCCCCAGGCATTTCCCGAAAATCGCTTTTTATAGAGCGCTTTCAGCAACGTCCGGAGGACCGGTACCGCTTCGATTCGTTGCTGCAGAGTTTCAGCCGGCATTCCGGCCTCTCAGGAAAATCGAATCCGGTCGAAGAAGTGGCATATGGCAGGTAATCACATTCTGGCTAACGCGCAAGCCATACAACTCCGTTGAGTGTAGCCATGGTGGGAGAACGCGCAGAATCAACTCCAGGGCGGCTTACCGT
>PKWH01000064.1:7803-23804 GCA_003131985.1 Acidobacteriota bacterium
CGGAATTGGAAATTCACGCTGACGCTGATGGACACGTTGTCGTGGTTTTTCACCCAGTGCGGCGCGTTCACCGGAATGTGCACCACCGTTCCCGGAGTCATAACGAATTCGCGCGCCCGGTTTTGATGTTCGGGCTTGTGTACCGCGGCGTTGTGGTCCACAGACCAAAACCTCTCAAGCTCCTCTTCCGGGAGTACGACGCGGTCCTTTTGATCGAATACGCTCAGCGTTTTTTCCCCGCGAACCTGCAAAAGAAAATTGCATTCACGATCGATGTGATAAGACGTGACTCGTAGTGGCGAAGTCACGAAAAGAATAATTTCCTGCACCTTCATCACGCGGTCGAGATCCAGGCCGATCAAGGTTTGCAATTCGGCCATGCATTGGTTCAATAAAGCGGCGTACTCGGGATCCTTATCCGCCTTGTGAAGGATGATCCACGCGCCGCAATTTTCGATTCGTTCCAGCGCTTCCTCTGCCGAAAAGGAGGCTCGCGGGGTTTGATCCCACCTCTGGTCCACACGCACATTCCCTGCGTCGTAGTACAGATCCTTAGGACGGTCTCGCGAAGTGTCACGCGCAAGCTCGAGTAGCCGCGGCAACTCAAATAAGGGATGGCCAACTAACCGATGGTGAAATTCAAAGCTAGCGCGATTGAACTGGCGGCGAAACTCCTCGGGGTCAGCTTCGAACACCCGGCGGAGCTGAATGGGCGATGAAATCCCAGTTGTCGTTTCGACAGTCACTTAGATTCCCATGTACTCAATTCAAGAATGCACTTTGCAGGCCAAGCTGACCAGTCGAGCTCGAGCGCTCTTCTTGATCTATCAAATTTAAGTACTTATGTATCAGCAGGATACAGGAAGTGAAAGCAAGTTGCCGCACCCCGTATACCTGCCAAGACCTGCACCGAGCCACCAGAGTTGCCCAATTGTTCCACGAATTTGCCATGCGCCAGACTAATATTATTCCCTATTATACGTCGTTCTCAAACACTTTGCCAAAAGGCGTTCCGCAACGCTGAGGTTAACCAAGCCAACCAACTCGTCGGCGTCGTGGCCACCGCGTCTCCCGGCGTGGCCGTGATACCCTTTGTCTTTAATGAGCGCTGCGAATTTTCGGAAATGCATGAATGTCCACACCAGATCCCGGTCATCCGAACGTAATCGCGGGCACGATCTGGCATGACATTGCCCGCAAGACATCTCAAGGGCGTTGTCATTTCGCTGGCCGCATTTCTTTTAATCATCCAGATCGCAGTAGTTGTCCGGGATGTCACGCGTGCACTGAACGGGCAAACGGATTTCCTCAGTTCATACGCCGCTGGACAATTAATCCGCTCAGGTAATGGACGCGCGCTCTATGCCGCGAGTGGAAATCAAATCTCTCCCGATAAGCTGGCGAATTCTCCCGTTACTGAGCGCCCCTTCGATCGCCTCGCCTATGAGGCGCTTGTTTACGTTCCACTTTCTCTGTTCAGTTACAGGAATGCCTACTGGATTTTCGTGGCTGTAAATCTGGCGCTGATCGTCTTGTGTATTCGAATGCTGCGACCTTACCTCCCCAAGCTTGAGCAACTCTGGTACTGGTTGCCGTCCGCGGTTTTCCTCTGCTTCCTTCCCTTGGGCTTGGCTCTTGTCGCAGGGCACAATTCGATCCTGCTGCTAGCTCTGCTGTTGGCATCGGCTGTTTCTTTTTATCAAGAGCATGATTTCAGGGCCGGCGTGTTTCTGGGTTTAACTCTATTTCGCCCGGAATTTTCCATCCTCATCGCTCTTCTGTTTCTGATTTGGCGGCGCTGGCGCATCGTCGGTGGATTTGTCGCAGCATCCACCGTCTGCTTGGCGATTTCCGCCGCCGTCGCAGGTCTGGCAGGATTTGAATCATATCTACGGAATGCATTTACGTGGAATATCCAGCCTATGCCGTTGGCGGTATCGCTGAACGGCGCAGCCCACGCGACCGTCATGCCCAATCTGTGGTGTTTAACAACTATGCTAGGACATCAGTTTCTGTCTTCGAATTCACTGCACGCAATTACGGCAGTTCTTGCGCTCGCCTTGCTCGTTTGGACTGCTACCAGGCCTCCGAATTTCGCGCTTGCGATTCTAGTTGTGCTCCTGGTCAGTTATCACGGCTCGATCTACGATACGGTTCTTCTGATACTTCCTGTGGCCATGGTGATGGATTCCAGGATCGGCGCCGTCTCGGGAAACCAATTGCTAGCTAGAAATATTGTGGCAGTTCTCTTCGTGGCATTCGCAGTGTTCTTTCTTCTCGGATGGAATTGCTGCTTGCTCGCCTTGCTTATATTGGCTCTCTTGGTTCCGCTCAGAAGCACCAGCTCTGGCCCCGCTCCTCCCCAACTACTGGGCGCGTTCTGGGCCCGACGCCAGTCGTAATACCGTCAAACCCGCTTATCGGTATCGGGGGCAGAAGAATCGTCTCAAGACGAGAGGTAGCGGAAACATCACTCCGATATTTGGGGGGGCTTCTCAGCGAGCGATGTTTCGGCAGGAAGATAGTAATCCAAGACGACTTTCCGGCCGCGCGGATCAAACAGACGATAATGCACGACACCCAATCGCTGCAACCAGCACTGTAGCGTTGTAGCCAGCACGCCGAATCCGTACTTGACGCTACGCGCGAAGTTGATCGACGAAGCCTCCGCGAAATATTTCGTCGGGCATGATACTTCTCCCATGCGAAAACCAAACGCGATACATTGCGCGAGCATTTGGTTGTCAAAAACGAAATCATCGGAATTCTCCAGCAACGGCAGCCGGAGGAGCACGTCCCTCCCGAACGCACGAAAGCCGGTGTGGTATTCGGACAACTTGGCTCCTGTAAACACATTTTGAAACGCGGTGAGAAAACGGTTTGCCACATATTTATAGAGGGGCATGCCCCCCTTCAAAGCGCCGCCGCCCAGAATCCTGGAACCCAGCACGACGTCATAAACACCGAAAGCAATCATGCTGGCCATAGCGGTGGCCAGCAACGGCGTGTATTGATAATCCGGATGAACCATTACCACCACGTCTGCTCCTGCGGATAACGCCTCGCGATAACAAGTCTGCTGATTTCGGCCGTATCCGTAATTCCGGTCGTGTACGAACACGCGCAGTCCAAGACGTTTGGCGATTTCCACGGTTGCGTCGGTGCTGGAGTCGTCCACCACGATGGTTACGTCGATGATTTCGGGCAGCGCCCTCACCGTGTCTTCGAGCGTCTTCGCGGCATTGTATGCCGGCATCACCACGACGATTCGTTTTCCGTTAATCACGACTGGCTCCCCAACCGACGCCTCGAAGGATCGTTAGTAAGGCTCCAGGCGAGCATACCAGCGATCGCCAGCGCGCATGCGGCGCTGATCCAATTGCCCACGTGCTCAGAGATCCCGCGAGGAATCTCCAAAAGAATCTGCTGCCGTCCCGGGGGTATCTGTATTTCCACCAGGCCTTCCGGCAGCGCCGCAGTCACGGCTAAGGGACGGCCTTGCGGGACCAATTGCGCCCTCCACTCCGGATAATAGAACTGATGGATCATTGCGGGGCCGCAAACAGTGCAGTCGGTCTGCAACTCGATATGTCGGGGACTCCACTGCAGGATGGTAGCCGTCCCGTCCCCTTCGAGAAATCGGACGGGAGGGCCCATGCTCGCTTTCATCGCGCTGTCGTCATCCATTCCAGCAGGTCTCCACGCTTCGTACCATCCATCAAATTCGTTCACGGAAGTATAGGGAGAAGGAGGTAGTGAATAGCGCTTCACGGTCTTCCCGTACGAAACAATCCAGCTGACAATAAACAAAACCATCACCCCTAGCGTAGCCATGCGTTCGAACGACAACGGCCGAGAGAAGTTCGACAGGAAAATCGCGGCGACCGGTAGCGCGGCTACGCACAAGATAATGTTGAGCCTCCACGGGAACTGAATGGAATCGATGAGAAAGGGAAGCGCCTTCCAGACCCTATAGCTTGCGTCGGACATCATGAACAGAGGAACCACGCAAATTGCAATCCACAGCAGCACTTGTCTCTTTTTGCCGGCGGAGCTGTTCCTCAGCGCCATGAAACCGCAGAACGCAATGAACAAGGCCGTATCGGCGGTGCTGAGCGAAAGAGATTGGACGAAACCCGATTTATGCGATTGGCCCGTTAGCAGCCCCTTGCCAAAGGCGAGAAGATTTTCCGCCAAATCGAAGCCGAGTCTGGAAGCCGGAAAATATTTCGCATTGGCGAACGCGGGAAGCAGATAGAAGGCGGAGAGACCTGTGCCCAAGAACATCCCGGCAATGACGACCGCGATGGAGCGCACCCTGTCACCGCGCTTCGGCAGTGTGAGAGCCACAACTAACGGGATGAACGAAAACATAAGAACGCTGATGACGTGGCTCAGAATGAGCAAGCCATAAGCGACGGCGAGCCCCAAGGCCGCGCTACGCTTTTTGTTCACGACCTGCACCGTGAAATAGAGCACCAGAGGCATCCAGGTTAACGCCCAGCATTCCGGCAATGCCGTGCGGCGGTAAAAGTCCACCGAGACATGGTAGGGCAGCAGCAAATAGAGACACGCTACAACCAGGGCGATTGGCCGGCTGGCCATTGTGCTCATCCACAGGAACGCAAAAATGCCCGACAGGAGCAGGCACAGAAACGCGCTGACGTTGAAAGCGTCAAAGTGCAGCGCCTTTCCGACCGGTTCGAGCAGGGTGTAAACGTACGCAGGCAGCGGCGGAAAGACGAAAAACGTTGGGCTTCCTAGCCCATGGTTCATGTTCAAGAGCCACCGCGGATAAGCCTCGCCGCCCCAAAACTGCTCCGCAAAGTGCGCTGTGAAATGGCGATGCTCATCTGTGTCGTGCGCGGCAGGCATGGGACCGCGAATCAGCATCGGTAGTGACAGCAGGAGCGCGGCGACAACGAGTATCAAAGCTTCCCTAAATCCCAATAAGTTTTCGCCGGTGAGCGTGTTTGTCGGAGTTAGAGGCTGGTTTGCCGTGGCGGTCCCCATAGTCGTGCACTTCGATCGCACTTCGGAAATGACGCTGACATTAGTATCCCCAGCGGCAATTTGCAACAGGCCCGGTATCTATTTCCTGTTCTCCCGCTGTGCAACCGGGTTCAGGACCACGAATGCGAGTGTAGGTTATTTCCACGAAAACCACTCGAGCTAACGCCGCGAGCAAGCGTCTTCTCCAAATTCCGGTTTGCAGATTATTGCGATGGGATAGTAACGCTGATCTCGTTCGAAAAAGAGCTTTCGATGTTCTCGGAATTAACGGAGGTCACTACATAGAAGTACATTTGCCCGCTGGCCACGCTGCTGTCTGTATAACTCGTGTCAGGATTAGCATGGGAATTCAGCTTCGCGTATGGCCCGCTCGATTTGGAACTTCGATAAACGAAATACCCCACCACCTGAGCCGAGCTCTTATCCCAGTTCAGCGCTACCGACTGTTGTTGGCTCTTTTGTGTCCCGGAACCTGAAAGTTGAATGACGATCGGAGAACCTGCGGCGTTGCTCGAGATCGTCACTGTGCCCGGCAGACTCCCCGTGGTCTTTGGATCAAACTCCACTGTGAGGATCGCGCTCTGATCGGGAGCCAGAACTACTTTCGATGTTACCCCGCCAAGCGTGTAGCTGCTGCCAGTGAGTGATACATTCGAAATGTCCGTGCTGGCAGTTCCCGTGTTCTTCAGTGTTACCTGCAGCGAGGGGCTGCTGCCGATTGTCACATTTCCGAAGCTCAAGCTCGTGGAGCTGGCCACAAGCTGAGGGGCGGAAGAGACTCCCACTCCGTTTAAGCCGACATTCACCGGACTGCTCGCCGTTACAATTGAAATCGTCCCAGCATCCGACCCCGCAACCTTGGGATTGAACTCAGCCATGAAGTTCACAGATTCACCCGGCGTCAACGTCTGCGGAGTGGTCAGCCCGGAGATGCTAAACCCGCTGCCCGTGGCGCTTGCAGACTTGATCGCCACGCTGGCGGAACCGCCGTTGGTCAAGCGGAGCGGCTGGGTAACCGGGCTGCCGACGCTTACATTGCCGAAGCCAATGACCGATGGCGTTACGCTAAGAAGACTGGTCGATCCCGTCCCTTTCAGACTCCCGGCCGTCTGGGGCCCTTGCGCATTAATCGCAACCAAAAGGTTGACGTTCTCCTGTGCTGCTGACGTAGGCTTAAACACGACAGTAAGCTGTGCGCTTTGGCCCGGGGACAATACCTCGGGCGCTGAAAGACCCGAGATCGTAAATCCTGTCCCGCTGGCGGAGACCTTCGAAAGTGTGAACTTTGCTGCGCCGCTATTGCTCACGGTCACACTTTGAGTGGCGCTTGAACCAACCATTACCGTTCCGAAATCGAGGGGGTTGGGCGTCACTTCCATTGCAATACTCGGTATTATGCCTGGCTTGCCTAAGCCCACGCACCCGGACATCACAACCAATCCGAATATCGCAAGAAGGACGGAGAAGTTTCTGACAGCGATTGTCGTGCGTTTTGCAGCGGGATGAAAAAAATCGCGCGCGTACGCACCCTCCAGGATTGGGTGTCGGTGTTCCATATGCACGCGGATTGTGCGACGAAGTACCTATTTGGAACTACTGGCCAGGGGTACACACTTAGGACAGGGGTATAAGGCTGTCCGCGAGGACAGCCTTTGCCTTGTTCTCTGCGGTTACTGAGGTGGTTCGGTCTTGCCGCGCTCTCCTAATTCATTGCAATCTATGGAATTGAAGCTGTCGCCTGGTTCGAGTACACACTTTCGACGCCGTTCGAATCCACAGCTGTAACTACGTAGTAGTAAGTCTGGCCGGATTGCAGTCCGCTATCGGTAAACTGAGTTGACGTTACCGGTGATGCGGTCAATTTCGACACATACGGACCGCCCGTGCTGGTACCTCGATAGACATTGTAGCCACTCACTGTTGCTGCGCTGTCCGTCCATACTAGCCCCACCGTGTGAGTGCTCTGCTGGGCTCCGCTGCCGGACAAGCTCAGCGTAGCCGGAGAATTCGTAGCGTTACTTAGCAAACTAACGGTCCCGCTAATTGCCCCCCCCGCTGTTGGGGCAAACTGAACCGTCACCGGAATGGACTGGCCTGCGGCCAAGGTCTCGCCCGAACTTACCCCGGTCACCGTGAAGACTGCGCCCGTGACATTTACGGCCGATATTGTAACGCTCGAATTTCCTGTGTTCGTTAAGGCAGAGCTCAAGTCAGTATTGCTCCCGACGTTTACGCTGCCGAAACTCAGGCTCGACGTGCTGAAAGTCAGCAGTTGCGTCCCAGCCAGCCCGGTTCCACTCAATGCGATCGTGAACGGAGAGTTAGGAGCATTGCTGGTGAGTGCAATTGAGCCAGTCACGGCTCCTGCAGCACCAGGTGCGAAAACCGCATTAAACGTGGTATTCGAACCGGCCGGAATCGTAATCGGTGTGCTAAGACCGGTCATACTGAACCCAGTGCCGGTCACGGTAGTGTGCGAAATCACAAGGCTTGCCGTGCCGTTGTTCGTCAGGCTGATCGTCTGCGAGTTGCTGGTCCCCGCCGAAACATTTCCAAAAACTGCCGTACCCGGAATTGCGGTGATTTGTGCTTGGCTTCCGCTACCGCTCAACGCGATCGTTAATGGAGAATTGGGAGAATTGCTCGCGACGGAGATGCTGCCCGATGCGCTGCCGGCCGTTGTCGGCGCAAACTGTGCTGTAAAAGTTGTGCTCTGTCCTGCCGCGATCGTCGCACCGGAGGATAATCCATTCGCGCTAAAGCCAGTGCCCGTGGCACTTGCCTGGGTGATCGATACGCTCTCGTTTCCGGAATTGGTTAGGGTAATTGTTGCAGACCCCGTGCTGCCCACCTGAACGCTGCCAAAATTGAAGCTGGCCGGAGAAATTGCTAAGCCCGGTTGTCCGCCCGTCCCGACAAGTTCAACAGTTAATGGTGAATTTGAGGCATTGCTTGTTAGCGTGAAGCCACCTGAAGCGGAGCCTGCCGACAGCGGCGCAAACTGAATTTGAATGGTTTTGCTCTGCCCCGGAGCGATCGTTGCTGCGGGGGCACCGGCGCCGGTCGTGAAACTCGCGCCCGTAACAGCCGTTAGATCGATGGTTACAGTGGAAGTTCCCGTATTAGTCACCGTCAAGCTTTGAGTCGTGGTTTTCCCTACTCCAACGGTTCCAAAACTCACCGTTGTGAGGTTGGCAGAGAGCATGCCCGTACTCGTTGTTTTCGCTGGGCTTTTCGCGCCCGTGTAGGCGGTGCAGCTGGATAGTCCGGCAATTGCGACAATGGCTGCCAACATGATCACAAAAGCAAGCGGTCCGGCAGGACGGCTTGGTCTAGACCGGGTATCTTGCGTGTGCGAGTGAATTAGTTCTGGCTGGGTTGATGTATGTGGTTTCATGATGCATACAGTTTAGAAAGCACGTGCCATGTGGCTCTACTGGTCAGAGGAAGCAACAAAGTGCAGCAAGATTCGCCTGTTCACTCGGGCAAAACCCTACCTGAACTGGCTAAGGGACAGGTAGCATAACCCATGTACTATCAGTTACTTAGCAAGGGACCTGAGTTCGGCCGCTGGACGCGCACCGCTACGCGAGAGATGGACACCTCAAGAATTTTTGCGAACGACAGACGAAAGCCGCTCTCATGCTAGACTTTTAGACGAATACGAGGGATCTCCTTCTTGAGCGAGACGCGGATTCAAACTATCGAGCCTCAAGCAATCTCCCGCCCTTCTAGCTGGTCGAATCGGTTCCTGATCGCTGCAATTGTTGGAATTCTGTTTCTTACACTTTTCCCTTTCCGCTTTGATTTTCAGTCAAAACTTCCCGGCAACACTTCGCCGTTCTTCCTCGGCAGCGGTGTGAAGACGGCGGGACTAATGGATGCTTTTCTGAATGTTCTGCTCTTCATTCCTCTCGGTTTTGGCCTTACGGAGAAGTTAAGAGAGCGGAGAATGTCTCGTACGGCGTCCTTTTTCATGGTTTTCGCCGCGGGTGCAATTCTTTCCTACGGGATTGAAATTACTCAGATTTATATCCCCATGCGCGATTCAGGATGGGAAGATGTTTTCACTAATTCCACCGGTTCAATTGTCGGATTCCTAGTCTATGAATTATTGGGCGTACTGATAATCGACTCTCTTTCTGCACTCGAGGTGGCGCTCCGCTCTTGGTTAACGCTCAAACGCACAGCTGCTCTTCTTGTCCTTTATTTTCTCTTTTGGTTCACGATTTCTGCCATATTTCAAAAGCAGACTCGGCTCAGCAATTGGGAGCCGGACAGTTTGCTCGTAGTAGGTAACGAAGCCACGGGCCAGAGTCCATGGCAAGGCCTTATCCAGAAATTGCAGATTGCAGATCACGCTATCTCTGATGCTCCGGCTATTGAGTTGACATCGGGCCACGCCGCGCAAGAACCTGCGTTCGCCTGGCGCGCCGACTACGATTTCTCCAGCCCAACGCCTCTTCAGGATTCGAAACAATTGCTTCCGAGTCTTTCGTGGACTCCCGCGGCCCCGCTTTCGCAGAATTGGAATGGACTCGCACTCGACGGTAAATCTTGGCTTACTTCTCACGTCGCGGTTGCAGATTTGATTGACCGTATCCGGGAAACAAATCAATTCGCCCTGCATATAGTCTGCGCCGCTGCGCAGCCCCACACTGGCAATGGACACATCGTTTCTATTTCGCGATCAACCTCGTTCGCGGATTTGACTCTTAGGCAAGAGGAATCCAGCCTTGTTTTCTGGTTTCGCAGTCCACTTTCCGTTAAGCGGGCAATTCTGGCGTGGTACGTCCCAAATGTATTTACTGATACCCAAAAGCGCGACATCCTCTATTCCTATGACGGTGCCGATCTTTCCCTTTATATTAACGGCAGGAAGATCAGGCGCCCCTACCGCCTGGGGCCTGGTACAGCCCTGGCCCGTCTCCTCCATCAAGTGCGTCCCGCCGAATTGGAGGGTTACAACGACATTTACTACGCACTCGTCTTTTTTCCCGTCGGGATAATTCTCGGACTGGCAGAGCCCCGCATAAGGCCATCAAGAGTGGCCATCGTTCTGGCCATCGCTTTGGACTTTCTTTTGCCGGTCTTTCTGCTTGAGTTCATTCTCGTCCGCGTCAGCGGACGGCCTGTTTCCGGTTGGAATTTGTTCCTTTCGTTCTCGCTCCTGATTGCCGGATACTTGTGGATTCGGTCCGACTCTGCGCAGTCTGCTGTGAAATTTGCCGGCTAGTTCTGTATGGGAGAATGATGTAATTTCGGCTAAGGTAGACCGGTGATGGGTTTTCATCACGGGCTGCTTCCCTGTGAGAGGGCATTCGAAGAAGCGCGGCGGATTCTGCGCCCTTGTCGGAATCCAAATTATGTCCGGGAGAACTGAATCTTGCGAATTTCGGTGATTGGCTGTGGGTATGTCGGCTTGGTTACAGGCGCTTGCTTTGCGGAAATAGGCCACCATGTTGCTTGTACCGATGACGATGAATCCAAGATCGCAATCCTTCGCTCCGGAAAACTGCCGATTTACGAGCCTCACTTGGACGTTCTAGTAGAGAAAAATGTTCGAGAAGGACGTCTCCTCTTTGTGAACAATCCCGGTGAAGCTGTGCGCTCGAGCGAGGCCGTCTTCATCTGCGTGGGAACTCCTCCTCTGGAAAACGGCGATGCGGACCTGAGTGCAATAGATAATGTCGCGCGCATGATCGCCACCGAAGGTGGCGGCGCCAAATTGGTGGTGGAAAAGAGCACCGTACCGGCACAAACAGGGCAGGAACTAAAGCGCGCTCTGACTGTTTACAGTAGAAAATCCGGCAGCAATTTTACGGTTGCTTCGAATCCGGAATTCCTGCGCGAAGGCACTGCGGTCACCGATTTCCTGCATCCCGATCGAATCGTTATCGGCGTGGATGATGACACTGCTGCAAAAAAGCTTCGCGAAATCTACGCGCCGATTCTGGAGAGGAAGTTCAAGTGCCCCGCGCATCAGGATAAATGCCCCGCCGCCGCTGCGCCCGTTTTCGTCTCTACTACGGTCAATAGCGCCGAGCTGATCAAGCACGCCTCGAATTCTTTCCTCGCCCTGAAAATTTCTTTTGCCAATGCTCTCGCGGATATGTGCGATCAGCTGGGTGCGGACGTCCAGGAAGTCACTGCGGCCGTGGGAATGGACCCTCGAATCGGTCCTCAGTTCTTGCAAGCGGGACTCGGATTCGGCGGTTTCTGCTTGCCCAAAGATGTGCAGGCATTCATTCGTCTTGCCGAACGCGTCGGAATTGATTTCACCCTGCTAAAAGCCGCAGAGCAAGTAAACCGTCAGCGCATCGAGTTGCTTCTGGCCAAAGCCCGCAAAGCCCTTTGGGTCCTTAAGGGGAAAAAAATTGCGCTTCTCGGTTTGGCATTCAAGCCAAACACGGATGACATTCGTTTTTCACCTGCTATCGAAGCCGCCAAGCGGTTCATCGCCGAAGGCGCCAGCTTGCGTGCCTTCGACCCCCAGGCCATGGAGAAGACGCGTAAAGCACTTCCGCAGATCTCGCTTGCAAAAAATCCCTACGAAGCGGTCAAGGACGTCGATGCGGTAGTTATCGCGACGGAATGGGATGAGTTCCGAAAACTCGACTGGAAGCGTGTTTATAACGAGATGGCCCGGCCCTTGGTGATCGACGCTCGAAATTCTCTGAACCCTGCCGAGATGAAGTCTCTCGGTTTTGAATACTATTCGTTCGGCCGTTAAGAATAGAAAACGGGGCAGCCCATTCTCTTTGCCGCTCGATCACCGCGTCCTTGAAGAATTCTGATCAGGCCATCAGGACGCGGCCGGGAAAGCGAACGCTGTTACCCTTGTTCGCCATCTGGAGTGGCCTTTTGGCAGGAACCGTTTCCAGTCCCAAGTTTCTCTGATTTCCTGAGGAACTCTCCACTGCCTCGGCCTCTGCGTCGAGTGTCGCCGGCCGCATGAATCCCGCCGCTCTGCGAGCTAATTCAGAGCGTGTCTCGACCCCAAACTTGCTCAGCAATGTAGAGATATGGAATTTCACTGTTCGAACCGTAATGTTCAGCTTGCAGGCGATTTCCTTGTTTGCCCGGTTAGAAAGCACGGAGTGAAGCACTTCCCTTTGGCGTGGACTCAACGAAGCTGGACATGCGATGGATCGCCCTTCTTCCAAAAGCTCCTCGGCCCGAGACACTAAGCGTCCCATCAAATCTTCTTCGGCTGGGACCAGCACCTGAAAATCATTCGGGTTCTGTCCCCTGACCAGGCATTGCATCGCCAGTAGTCCTGCCACCCGCTCCACCGTCGATTCCGGGTCTACCTTGGACTCAGTGCGGAACTGCGCCACTCCCGTAGTTGTCTCACAAAAAACGAAGACATTCGGCTTGCTGAGGGCTTGCTTCTTATCCTCCGGCATCAACTTTGCAAACACCCGTACCTTCTTCACGCACACCTTCCCGCCTGCTTGCCCAGGATCAATTGGCAAAGCTCTATTTGGATTTTTTTACTAATGCCAATACTTTACAGGACTTGGGGCGGTTCCCCTGGCGATCGCCCTGATTCGACCACCTCGAGAACCGGTCTACTAAATCTTGGATAAGAACTACGGGCGTGGCAGGTGTTGTGCCATTCGCAGATTAAGTTAAATGACTCAAAATGAGACACATAATTCCACCGCGGAATTTGGCGGCATAGCGCGCATAAGTAGAAACTTCTCTTAATCGGCAAAATGTTCCGCCAATCGCCCCCTCTGCCTCGTGAGGGGAAAATCGGCTGCAAACCAGCCGCGCTCACGCTTCGACGCAAGGAACTAAACTTCAGACTCGATTTTTGCGTTAAACTCCGGCGTCTACCGGGGTAGGATCACTTCAGAAAAGGAAATAACTCGTGCAAAGAATTTTTGTTCCTAGTTTGGTTTTGTCGGCCATGATTCTGTTCCCAATCGGGATCTTCGCGCAGATTCCTCCTTTGAAGCCGCCTCCTCTACAAGTTCCCACCGGCACGGGCACCTGTTCCGTTGAGAAATCTTGCGACGATTTAGCGCCTGCGATGATTCAAAGCGCGCTCGGCCCGTCGCCGCTTGAAGAGAATCTGCGCTACCTCACCGACACAATCGGCGGCCGCGTCACCGGATCGCCCGCCGCTGATCGTGCTGTCGGCTGGGCAGTCGAAGCTTTGCATCACGCCGGCGTTGACGAAGTGCACACGGAAAAATTCACGGTCCCGGTGAGCTGGAGCGAGGGTAACTCGCATATAGAAATTCTGTCTCCCGAACCTTTTCCCGTCCGCATGGTTTCCATCGGATGGTCCCCCGCCACGCCGCAGGGTGGAATCACAGGGAATATAGTCGATGTGGGAGCGGGTAATGACGACGGTTTCGCAAAAGCCGGCGTATCGGCCCGCGGCGCTATTGTTTTGGTGCATGCAAACTTTCTTGTCACTTGGGAAGACCTCGTCAACGAATACAATCTGGACAAGGAAATTATCGATCGCGCGATGAAGGCGGGCGCTGCCGCGATATTCTGGATGTCCACGCGCCCCAATCTCCTGCTCTATCGTCACACCACCGCCGTGAACGGCGAACTCGAACCATTGCCGCAAGCCGTCTTGGCGCGTGAAGACGCCGAACGCATTGCAAGATTCCTGGCCGCCGGACAGAAAGTGCAAGCGCATTTTGAGATGCCAAACCACATCGGCGGCCCGGTAAATTCTGAAAATGTCGTCGCCGAAATTCGCGGCCGCGAAAAGCCCGACGAATTCGTGTTGGTCGGCGCGCATCTGGATTCATGGGAACTCGGAACTGGCGCGCTCGACGATGGCTGCAACGTGGCGATGATTATTGACGCAGCGCGTGTAATTCACGCCTCCGGCACCATCCCGCGCCGTTCCATCCGTTTTGTCTTCTTTACTGGAGAAGAACAAGGAATGCTCGGTTCGGCNNATTTTCGATTCCGGCGTAGGCCGCATCACCGGCTATTCCTTGGGTGGACGCCAAGATGTCGTCGCTGCCGTGCGTAGAACGCTGGAGCCGCTGAAACCTCTCGACGCCACGGAGTTAACGCTCGACGCCGGCATGGACACCGACAACTTCGATTTCATCCTCGAAGGCGTCCCCACGCTCGAGGCCAATCAGGAGCCGGCCAACTACATGCTGAACTATCACGCCGCGTCCGACACCTTCGACAAAGTTGACTTCAAAGAACTCAAACATAACGCCGCAATCGCCGCGGTAACAACTTTTGCTCTCGCGGATGGCGAACAGGGCATTGGTCCGCGGCAGTCGCGCGCTCAAATCGAAGAGCTGCTGAACCGGACCGGTCTCGACAAGGAAATGAAAGACGCCGGCTTCTGGCCGTTGTGGGAAAAAAGCGAACGCGGCCGCGAACCCTAGATCGAGTCCGAGCTAAACTGGTCGCCTGAAAAAGCGGCCGTGGGGTGAACTAGACCCGGCCGATGTTGGCGCCCTGGATCGCGGCGATACGAGCATACGCTTTCACGAGTTCTTCGCTAGTGACGATGCCCGTCGGAGGAACTTCGACCACTTGTAATCCTTCGCTAGGATGTTCGATCTGGACCTTGACCGCTTCCGCAGCGTGGTGGATTGCGTCTTGCTGGTGACCGTTAGCTAGGTGGACGTGATGTTCCGCGGTTTCATGTTTGCCCGCTTCGTGATGCCTAGCAGCTTCCTTGTGGTGGCGCGCCGCGTACTCGTGATGCTCCGCTGCCTTGTGATGATGCTCTGCCGCCTGGTGTGACATCTATTTCCTCCCGTCGGTCACCCTGAAGGGAACCCAGTGAAATCCCCAACTGCCTTATAAGTGTGATATTCGATTGTTGCTGCTGGGTAACGGAAAAATGAATAAAGAATCCGATTCTTTCGGCATAACCTCCTGGATTGTGATCCAAGTGCCCGATGTACCTAAAAAGTACAACAGCGGAAACTTACAGCGCCTGCGACCCCAATACATTGCATGGGAAGTGCTCTGGCTGACCGTGATTTCGTTAGCGTCCCGGGGAAGCCGGGTTACGTCACTGGGCCCGAGGAAAAGGAACTTCTTGGACGGCCGTTTTTCGGTCAATCGGATTGCGACAAGGCCCAAAGTTCTCTACAGGGCAAGCTGAAGTCGCACTGTGCAGTATAATAAGACCAATATGATGATCGCTCCACGCGCGCGATACGTCGGGGTGCCTGAAACTTTTGATACCGAACCAACTCGTATCCTTGCGCTCGATTATGGCCGCAAGAGAATCGGTCTGGCAATGTCTGATGAACTCGGCATCACGGCCCAACCGCTTGTCACGCTCTTGCGCACGAACCGCCGCAACGATCTGCGGCGCCTCCGCGAGATTTGCCGAAAACACAGCGTTGCGCGTATCCTCGTGGGCCATCCTTTGCACATGACGGGCGAACCCAGCCCCATGGCGGAGGAAACGGCGCTTTTCGCGGCTCGATTGCAAAAGGACCTCGGCATCGAAGTAGAACTTGTGGACGAGCGGCTAACCTCCTGGGAGGCAGCGCAGACCATGGCAGAAGTAAAATCTTCCTCGCGACGAAAACGCGCCCCCATCGACGACGTGGCCGCCGCCGTTCTGTTGCGAGATTACCTCGAACATAAGAAACAACTCGTGCGTTCGCCGGTCCCCACCGTCGATAGGACCCAATCATAATGCGCCGGCTCGGTCTTATCGCCCTTCTCCTGATCGCTGCCCTGGGCGCCGGAGCCGGATGGCTCGATTCTCAAATCAGCCGCCCTTATCGCGGCCGTCGTCCCGAGAAGATTTTTGTGGACGTCCCGCATGGCACATCCCGCTTCGGTGTGGCTCGCATTCTTAGACGAAATGATGTGATCCGCAGCCAGCTTGCCTTCGAAATCTTCAGCACCTGGCATTTTCGAAAACCACTGCAGGCGGGTGAATATTATTTCGACCATCCGGTGGATTCGCGCGAAGTCTTTTGGCAAATTGCCGGAGGCAGAATCTTCGTTCGCACCGTAAC
>PKWH01000210.1:0-911 GCA_003131985.1 Acidobacteriota bacterium
GGCTCGCGGGAATGAAAATTCCAGGGATGTTCTGAGCTAGACTTCTAGCGGCCCGTCTCTCAGGTGCAGTACCGATTCCCTTCTCTTCTGAAATCCATGAAACGGATGTGATGGCATGCCTGATTTTGCGCCTTCAGTCACACGATTGATTGACGAATTTAAACGCCTGCCGGGTATCGGGCAGAAGACCGCGCAGCGTCTTGCGTTTTTCCTGTTGCGCGTGGACCGCGACCAGGCGTTCGCGCTTTCCGATGCAATTCGCGAGGCCAAGGAAAAAGTGCGCGAGTGCTCCNNCTCGGCGGTTCATTGTCACCGTTGCAAGGGATCGGGCCCGATCAAATCAAAATCAAGAGCCTCATCGAGCGTCTGAAAGGCAACACGGTGGAAGAAATTATCATCGCCACAAGCCCGACAGCCGAGGGTGAAGCAACGGCGGTTTATCTTTCGAAGCTCATCAAGCCGCTGGGCGTGCGCGTCACGCGCATCGCTATGGGTATTCCCGTCGGGTCAGACCTCGAGTATGCGGACGAAGTCACGATGATGAAGGCAATGGAAGGACGCCGCGAGCTCTAGCCTCGCGGGACTTAGTTTCCGTGGTGCAGATCCAGCCCGAATGACGGACGATCTTTTGTTCCGGTAATCTTAATCGGTATCTCCGTTCCTCCGTGCTTGCCTTTGAAAAACGGATCGACCGCCTTCAAGAAAAATGATTTCACTCCGGTTGTGGTCTGCGAAAGCTTCGCGTCCATCCGCAGTTTGCCGTGAAAATTCATTTCGCCGCTCGTCATTTGATAGGTTCCGGCCAATTGCACTGAAGCTCCCGGGATCGCAAAGGATAGTTCCGAGAATGTGATGAGGCCTTTGTTCACATCAAACTTTCCCTTTAACGCGGAAACGGCCGTTCCCAGGTC
>PKWH01000210.1:924-9241 GCA_003131985.1 Acidobacteriota bacterium
GTCATCACAGGCTGGTCAGACTTCACCGCAAGCCAGAGAAAATCTTCGATTCGTGCATCGTTGGAGACGGCGTCAAGCTTGATCGTTCGCCCTCTGACGTTCTTCTCCATATCCACCACTTCGCCCTTCACGTGCAACGTGCTGTTCCGAAGTTTCGCGAGAATATGGTTTAGAATCACGTTCCCGTTTGTGCCGTCCACAGTCGCGTCGTAATCGGTGTGCAGCCGCTCGGGATGTCCCGCAATGTTCAACGCAAAATCCGGAGTTTCCGTTTGTCCTTGGACGGATAAGTAGTTCAGGGGGCCCTTAAACGCACCCGTGGAGTTCATGGTCCCCGAAATACCTTTGATGGTGCGGAAGTCCGCATTCTTGAAATTATATTTTGCGTCGACCGGGAGTTCGCTGGGTTCTTCCGGCTGCCACGGACCGAAAAGGCCAATCGAGTCAATTTCTCCCTTGGGAGTCGGATTCGTCAGGATGGCGTGGAAATTAGCAGGACGGTCAAAGCTAAAATCGTTGATCTCCAGATGATGAATCTGGAAGTCTTTAGGCTCCTTTCCCGGCTGGAGCCGAAGGATTTCGAGAAGCGCATCGTCCGCGTGAATATCGTCGATTACGATTGGATACTTTTTTGAGAGATCTTCGTCTGTTTTCTTCAGCAGCGGTTGCCCCCCAGGGCGATGAGGCGGCGTGTGGATCTGTAAGCCAATCAGGCGGACGCTTGCGACATGCATCTTTGGAAGCAGCAAGCCGGTCAAGGTTGCGTCAACGATTATCTCTTTCGCCTGAATTAGCGGGGGCACATCTGTTCGGCCGTTGTGGCGCAACACCAAGTCCGAAATAGTGACTCGCGCCCGTGGGAATAGCTGGATCTGAAGATTGGAAAACTGCACATCGCTCTTGAAGTGCGTACGCAGGGTCTCGATTGCGCGCTCCCGCAGGTAACCCGGCAGCCGCACCGACGCTACGAAGAGACCGACGGCGACAATTACAACTAACACTCCCGCAATGAGGATAAGTTTGCGGATGAGAGAAACCGGCGCTTTTTCGGTCACGTTTGACATCATAACTAAGCACAGAACTGTTTGCCAGAAATGCGCAGAAATTGCGCGGCGCTGTCTCCCTTCGTCCTCTTATTCCGCGGAACCAGCACCGCCTAGATATGTGACGACGCGTTACCGTCAAGTTACCCTTTCGCACAGTTCTCTTATGTCGCTCGACCCGTCGCACCACGGGTGCTACCCTTAACAGACACCCCTCTTGGAGGAATGGTGACTGAACCTCTAGCATCGGCCGAACCCGACGGACAGAAGCGCCGAAGCACGCGCATCGTGCAGGCCGTGCCTATTACCGTCACGGGTGTGGACGCGCTGGGTCAGCCATTCAAGGAACGGACCACCACCGTGATGGTGAATTGCCACGGGTGTAAGTACCAGTCAAAACACTATGTTCCAAAGAATTCCATGGTCACGCTCGAAGTCCCGCGGCCCGAGGCTGGACAAAAGCGCACCACGCAGGGCCGGGTGGTCTGGGTGCAGCGACCGCGCACTGTTCGCGAGCTGTTCCAAATCGGGCTTGAGTTTGAAGTCGCCGGCAACGTCTGGGGCATAGCATTCCCGCCCGAGGACTGGGTCACTTCCTTGGATGACGCCGGTGCGGAGTCTTCAGCGCGGTATGCACGGTCGGATCCTGCGCTATCCATCGCGACGGCGGATGCGGTGACGGCTCCTGAACCGCCCGCCCGGGTCGCGGATAAGAAACCTGAAACGCCGGCTGCAGTTCAGCCAGTTGCGGCCCCTGTCGAGGTGGTTGCAACGCCGTCGATACCTGCGCATCCAATATCGGCTCCGGCGTCTTCGGCATCAACGGCAGCGCCGAAAACACCGACAGCGCCTGCGCCGCCGCTACCCGCACGTCCAGTTTCTGCTCCGGCGTCTTCGGCATCAACGGCAGCGCCAAAAACATCGACAACTCCCGCGCAGCCGCCCGCACGTCCGGTTTCGGCTCCGACGTCTTCGGTATCGACGGGGGCGCCGGAAGCTCCTGCAACGCCCGCGCCGTCGTCAGCCCTGCCGCAAGCTCCAGTTCCAGCACCACCGGCGCGCGCAAGCATACCGGCCGCTCCGCCAGAGGAAAGCAAGATCCACGTCGTTCCAAGTACAAGCCAAGATTTGCAGGGACCGCTGGGGCGCCAAATGGCGCAGATGGTTGATGAGGTTAAGCAGAATCTCGACAAGTCACTGCGCAGGGGCGCGGAAGCGGCAATCACCGAGGAAATGGCTATTGCTCGCCAGCAACTCGATTCGCAACTCCATGACGCGATTGAGAAGGCCATCAAGGTCTCGATGGAGCGCGTGTCCGAATCTTCGGTAAAGAAGGTAGTGCAACAGGCGGCGGATCGCACGGCAGCGATTGTGGAAGAAGCGCGAAAGTCGACCGAGGCCTCTGCAATTCATCTTGACGAAAAAATCCGCGATGCCGTGCAGCAAGCCGTGAGCCATGCTGCAGAGCAAGCCGCTACTCAGGCGGCTCAACAAGCTGCGGAGCAGACGGCCGCGCATAGTCTGAAGCAGGCGGTTGATGAAGCTGTGGACCGCGCTTTGGTGGAGCGCGCCGCGGCCACACCATCGCTGGAAATTCTCTCTTCGCCTGAAGCGGCCCAGCAACATCTGGACCAGTGGAGGAAGAGTCTGGAAGAAACGGCCCAGAGTGTTCGAAGCCAGACGGTGGAGCAATCGCAAGCGGAAATAGCCGCGGCGAACCAGCGCTGGAATCAGCAATTCGAAACCAGCCTGGCGGGAGCCTCTCGCGAGCTGGACGAGAAAATCGCGAACTCGTCTCAGAGGATCGACGAGAAAATTTCCGAAGTATCGCGGCAAGCTATATCGCAGGCCGAGCAGAACATTCTATCGCGCAGCCAAAGTCTGCGCGCTTCGCTGGATGAAGTGATTGGCGGCGCGGCCAACACGATCGAATCGCTCGGAGCCGGACTGAAGCAGGAACGCGAGCGAGCCGAAGAAACGAAATCACGGCTTCACGACGCCGCGAGAGTCACGTTGGAACAAACGCGCCAGCGGCTCGACGAGATCCTTGCCGAGCAACATCAGGAGATCGCCCGGAAGGCAGACCAAATTATCGCCGAGCGCGCGCAGCAGATCGAGCCGGTGCTGGAAACGTCGGCGCAAAAAGTTGTCGCGCGTGTTTCTTCCGAACTCGATCAGAAAATCGGGACGAAGATCGAAGCGGTCCAGAAAATCGCTTCCGAGTTGGAAAGCGCCGAGCAGCAAGCAACGAATCTGCGCAACCAAATCGGCGAACAGATGCGCCAGGCTACGGAACAAGCGCTACAACTGCAAAGCTCAGTTCGCGAGCAAGTGCAGCAATCTTCCCAACAGGTCGTTCAGGAATCGATTGCGCAACTCCGCACGGAAGCTTCCAAGGTTCCGGCGGAATTTGAGGAATCTTGCCGGGCTTCCCTTTCTAAAGTCCAGGAAGATCTCCAGCTGAAAAGTACGGAGACGCAGCACGAAACCTACGAGGCGCTTTCGAAGGCTTCCGATTGGTATCAGAAGAAAGCGCAGACTACGATGCAGACGTCGCTCGAGAAGGCCGTCGAGCAATCTGCCACGACGCTTCGCGATCGCGCCGCCGAAGTTTCCAGCATGCTGGCTTCCGAGCTCGATCACTACCGGCGGACGTATGTGGAGCACAGCACGGCGCAAATTGAAGATGCCGCGGGCGAAGTGGTGGCCCGCGAGCGAGAGAAACTCAACGAAACCGCTCAAATCGCGACGGCAAGTTTTTCAGACCAAGTCCAGCACGTCACCGCGGAATCGCTGCGGCGGTTCGAACACAGTTCCCGCTCGGCGCTGGAAAAGGCGCGCTCCGACATGGAGTTCAACCGCGAAGGCTCGCTCGCGGAATATCAGCAGAAAATGGACGAGCGCATGAGGGAAGGTGTGGAGCAGGCGCGGACATTCCTGCAATCGCAACTTGCACCACTGATCGAAGCCTGGGAAGAAAAGCGTGAAGTGGAGAAAGAAGAGTGGAAGCTGCAATTGAAACAATCCACCGATGAGTCCATCGAACAATATAAGGCTCGCCTCGAAAACGCTTCGAATTCCTGGCTGCTGGCCTCCGCTACCACGCTCGGCCAGCATTCGCAATCGATGCTCGATACCATCGCAAAAGCGGCCGAAAAGCGGCTGCGCGACACTTGTTCCGACGTCCTCGCCGGGATGGGCGACACTTTGAAAGAACGGCTTCTGGGCATGTCCAGCGACTTCCATACCGAGGAAGACGAAGACTCTCCCAAGCACAAAAAGTAATCCGCAGTCTGCGATTTAAATCTCCTCCGCGTCCGGTGCCACGATTTCGGCTCCAAGCTGCATCCCGGTATAATGCTCGGCATGTCGAATCAGGCGTACCTGAGCATTTGGTGCAAGGATTTTCCCGAGGATCTGCTTCTTCAACGGTTTGGCGATTTCCTTTCTACGGTTCCCTTCTCTGCGAAGCAGCCGGGATTCACGCATCTCGAAATTCGAGCGGTCGATTTGACCGAAACCCCCATCTACGAGATGGATCTGCGTTCGCTTCCTCTGGACGCCGCAAGCATCGTTGAATTGGCGAAGAATTATTTGAATAACGACAGCTCCTTTTCGGTTCACTCGCGCTGGGATCTTTGGGTTTACGAGGGCGACCCGGCGCGATGGCAGGTCCAACCACAAGCGGTTGAGCTTATTTGCTATGGGGAGGATTTCGACGGGGAAATCTGGCGACAAGACGGCCATCTGGAAGTGAATTTCGGTTTCGAGCATCTCTTCACCGGGCACGCGGGATTGCTGGGAATCCGGCAGGTTGGCAGTTCAACCCCAGAAGGCCCGGAGGAGAAGCTTTTCCTTGAAGCCATGGCGCGCCCTGAAAATTTGCACAATTATTATGAGAAGACCCGGGAAAACATCAAAAAACTTTTCGACTGGGTTCGCCGCATCGAAAAGGCTCTGCCGGTCGAAAGGGTACAGCTGTGGTCAGAAGGGGAGGAAAACTTTGAGGCGCGCCTCGAAGAAATCTTGGCAGCTCGCTAGCGTGGCTTCCCTCCTGATGCTGACGGTTCCAGCCGCGCCTGAAGCTAGGGAGCCGAAGCGAGCAAACGAGCTGAGTCTTGCCGGACTTCGTCCCGGCCGCGACCGGCTCGCTTCGCCGCAGAAGAGTTTTCGCGAACTCGATCGCGACGAATCTGTGACGGACGCGTTGTTATGGGGCGACATCTGCACGCACCGTGAACTTCGAGTCGAAGTAGATTCAAACAAGATCGTGCAAACCATCACCGTGGACAACAACTACAAGCCTGAAATCATGGCAAAATGCTTGGCTATCGTTATGGCTCCCGGGCGCTTGAAATTATTGGCATCCGGCCAGGGCTTGCAGCTCGGCGACCCGTGCAGCCGCATAGCCGATCTATATGGCAAGCCGGAATCTCAGAGCCCTTCCGTGAGAGGAAGCGAACAGCTAGAATTATGGCTGTATTCATTCGATTGGGCCGGCTCGGCAGTGCCGCAGGTGATGGAGGTGTCTTGCAGCGCCTCCTCCAAGCAAGTTGTAGCGATCACGCTGGCAGCGTCGAGTCTTTAATTTGGATACTCGTAGAAAACTCGTGAAATCAATCGCACTAATTGCCGTTTGCGCGGCCGCACTCACGATTCTGTCTTGCGGAAGTTCGTCTCCGGCCCCGATTCCAGCTAAATCGGAGGCTGTCGCTCCCACGCCTGCCGCTCCGGCGGTTCCGGAGGACGTGCAGAAAGCGGCCGAGCTGGCCCTGGGTTCAGAAACGGAAGTTCTAGTCTTCGGCGACCTTTCCAAGACAGGCCCGCAGCAAGTTCTCGCGATAAATCGCCTGAAGGCAACTCCGCCCGGAGTCGCGCCCGGCACGCTCGTCACGCGCGCTGTTATAATCGAGAACGACGGCAGCGCATGGAAACAAATCTTTCTCTGCGACGAACATCTCAAAAACACCAAGGGATTTCTCGGAGGATCTCCCCTGGCGCCCGTGAACGGCTGGCGGTTGCAATATGAACAGCACGAGAAAGGATTGGAGATGTATTTCACACCGATCGCGTCACCGAAAGGCGAAGGCGGACACGTGCTTCCGGTCGGGATTCGGTGGAATCCAAAAGTGAAGCGTTACCAATCGCTTGATAGGAGCTTCGAAAATTTTCTCGGTGAAGTGAGAACGCTGGAGACTCCGGAGTCGCAGATTCGTCAATGAGCGCCATCGCCCAACCTGTTGTTGCCACGGCGCGCCGCGCGCAACCGAAGCCTTCCGGCTGGAAGGAGCTGAAGACGCTCGTTCCGTATGTGCTGCGGTACAAGGGCATGACGGCTCTAGGTCTCTTAATGCTCGCGCTGATGGGCCTCGTGGGGGCGCTGCCTCAACTGATTATCGGCATGATTACGGATCTGGTGCAGGGATCACCGCGAACGCTTGCTACACTGGGCGGATTTTCGCGCAGACTTCTCTCGCCGCTTTTTTCAATCTATGCGCCCTTCAGCCGTCACGCTCTGGGGCTCTACTGCCTGATCCTCGTAATCGTGATGCTGGCCAAGGGATTTTTCTCGTTCTGGACACGATGGATATTGATCGGAGTTTCCCGCGAGATTGAGTACGACCTGCGCAACGATCTGCTGGCGCGCCTGGTCTTGCTGGAACCGGAATTTTACGTGCGCAATCGCACCGGCGATTTGATGTCCCGCGCCACAAATGACCTGAACGGAGTGCGCATGGTGCTCGGTCCCGGCATCATGTACAGCGCGACGACGATCTCTACGATGGTCCTGGCGATTTTCTTCATGCTCAAACTTTCGCCGGGGCTCACGATGTGGGTCTTGATTCCTGTGCCGATCGTTGCCATCGTCACCCGGTATTTCGGCGAGATCATTCATCGGCTCTCGGAACAGATTCAGGCGGCGCTCGGCGTGCTTTCAACTCGCGCACAGGAAAATCTTACGGGCATGCGCGTCATTCGCGCGTACGCCCAGGAAAAGCAAGAAGTCGCGAAGTTCGACGAAGCCAATCGCGACTATGTAAACCGCAACATTAAACTCATCAGCACTTGGAGTCTTTTTTTTCCGGGCCTCTCTACTCTGATCGGCATGACCGTTCTGATCCTGTTGTGGCTGGGCGGCAAGCAAGTGATCGATCATCGCGTTTCGCTTGGAACGTTCAACGCGTTTTACATGTTCTTGATCCAGCTCGTATGGCCGATGATCGCTCTCGGCTGGGTGACGAATATTTTCCAGCGCGGGGCCGCATCTATGGGCCGGCTGAACTACATCATGAACGCGGAGCCGGGGATTCGAGATTCGTCTGCCCCAGCGCATACGCCGACTGACCCTTTCAACATGCGGCCGAATGGCGATGCTCCCGAGCCCCAGGAGAAATCCACAATCCGCGGCGAGATTGATTTTCGAAATCTTACGTTCACATATCCGACCTCCGGATCTGAAACGCACGCGGGATATCCGGTCCTCCACGACATCAACTTGCACGTTCCAGCAGGCACCACTCTTGCCGTCGTCGGGCCAACCGGCAGCGGCAAGTCCACTTTGGCGGCTCTGATAGCGCGCTTGTGGGACGCGCCTCCCGGCACACTGTTCATCGACGACCGCTCGATCCGCGAATACCCGCTCACTGAACTTCGCAGCGCGATAGGGTACGTTCCGCAGGATACGTTCTTATTCAGCGAAACGATCAGCGAAAACATTGCATTCGGTGCGGTGGACGCGGCTGAAGAGCACATTCTGGAGGCGGCTGAAATCGCGAGTATCTCCGGCGAAATCGAAAGCTTCCCGCAGCGCTTCAGCACGATGGTGGGTGAACGCGGAATCACTCTCTCCGGCGGGCAGAAGCAGCGGACCGCGCTGGCGCGGGCGATCATGCGGCAGCCGAAAATATTGATTCTCGATGATTCGCTGGCCAACGTCGATACAGATACTGAAGAACGCATCCTGCGCCGCCTGCGCGACGTGATGCGCCGGCGCACGACCATTCTGATTGCTCACCGCGTTTCGACAGTCAAGAATGCCGATCAAATAGTCGTCCTCCGCGATGGCTACATCATCGAACGCGGAACGCACGATGAACTGCTCGCGCACAACGGCTATTACGCGGACCTGTATCAAAAACAACTTCTCGAAGAAGAGCTTGAGCGCGAATGAGCGATTTCCGCGAAGAAGAGAAACTCGGAAAACTGTACGACTCGGCGTTAACCCGCCGACTGATGAAGTACCTGCGCCCGTATCGCTGGCACGTCGTCGCCGC
>PKWH01000314.1 GCA_003131985.1 Acidobacteriota bacterium
AAATATTTGGTCCCGTTTGCTAGTCCAGTATCGGTGAAACTGTTGGAGGCAGGCGCTGAGATTTGCGTCTCGCTGCCGCTTGTTGTGGAGCGCTTGACGTGGTAGCTCGTCGTACCCGCGCTCGCGTTCCAATTTAGGCTCACCTGCGCGTTTCCCGCGGTCGCTTGCAATCCTGTTGGCGTTGCGGGAGGGACAGCTGGAGCTGTCGGTGTGGCGTTTACTTCGGAAGAGTTGGCGCTTTCGCCGCCGGAATTCACGGCCGAAACCACATAGAAATATTTCGTGCCGTTTGCGAGCCCAGTATCGGTGAAGCTGTTTGAAGCGGGCGCGGAGATTTGCGTCTCAGCACCGCTGGCCGTCGAGCGTTTGACGTGATAGCTCGTGGCACCCGCGCTCGCATTCCAACTCAAGCTCACTTGCGCGTTCCCCGCCGTGGCCGCCAAGCTCGTAGGAGTTGCGGGCGCAGGCGGAGCTGGAGTGGCACTCACTTCCGCGGAATTCGCGCTCTGTCCTACCGAGTTGAACGCGGCAACCACATAGAAATATTTCGTGCCATTTGTCAGGCTCGTGTCGGAATAGTTCGCGACGGTCGGCATCGAAATTTGCGTGTACGGGCCGCCTGTCGTGGTTGAACGATTAACGCTATAGCCGGTCGCGCCCGAGCTGGTCGCCCAATTCAGCATCACCTGCGCATTCCCTGGTGCGGCCGCTAAACCCGTCGGAACGGCCGGNNGAAAAGGAGAGCGGTCAAGAAACAGAGCACGGGAACCGGCACTGCACGATTGGCAAACTTCATGTGTTTCGCCTCCCAACCAGCGCGGCACCGAGAAACCGTCAGCATGTTCCGGGTCCTGAAACAGGGAATAAATGATTCCGTAGAAGCAGGTTAAGAGACCGGAGGGGAGCCAGCAAGCTGTCCTCAGGGACAGAAAAGGTCCCAGTCCGGAAGGGTCATTGTTGTCGGTGAGTCGCTGCTGCGATTGGGAGCATCAGGTACGGCAAGCGAAAGAAGTTAGGGTCGAGAAGACTGCGCGCCGCTCGACAGGCGCGTTGCGCGTACCGCTGTCCACGGCGTGAGGTCCGAACTAGCTCTCCGCTGGAGCGAAAAAAACCAACACGACTAGTTCTTCCTTAATCTCGTGGAAGTAGTGTTGTACGCCTGCTGCCACGAAAATAACGCTGCCTTCGCGGACCTCGTGCTCCTCGGACGCGACGCGCAGGCGAGCTCGGCCCCGAACAACGTAATACAATTCGTCTTCTTTATGCAGGGTTTGGGAATCTTTGCCCTCCGCGGGCAGAGCGTAGACACCCGCGCTCAGAGCGGGAACGCGGAGGAATTCAAAATATGGTTTCCCGGCTTGCGCGCGGCGTTTCTGCAATTCAGCGATATCGAAGAAATCTGCCAACATTTACCGTTCGCCCTTCTGCAGGAGTGCCGCGAAAACAATCAGAAAGCTTTTATTGATTTACGCCAAACGGAAGAAACTCGTGCTGCTTTTCGAGGAACAGTAACGCCTTTTTGTTCGAGAGGCCGCCGCCGTAACCAACCAAGCTGCCGTTGCTCCCAATAACGCGATGACAAGGAACAATAATGGGGATGGGGTTAGAGCCGTTGGCCAAACCTACTGCGCGTGCCGCCTTCGGACTTCCGATGCGGTGCGCCAATTGGCCGTAAGAAATCGTTTGTCCATAAGGAATAGCGCACAGGCTTTTCCAGACACGTAGCTGAAACTCAGTGCCCTCGAGGGACAGTGGCAGATCGAAGTTTTTCAGCTCTCCGTCAAAGTAAGCGCGTAATTGCCGAATCGTCTCCACGAAGGGCGCACGATCCTGCTGCCAGCCAGATTGCGGGCGCACAGGCCGTTTGCCCGACGCAAAACTAATCAGCCGCAGCCCGCGTTCATCCGCCGCAAGAAGCATCGTGCCCATCGGACTATCGTAATGTGTGTAACAGATCTGTTTCATAGCTGATTCCTTCTTATCGCGCTCGCGGTGCGGGCTAAGGCGATCGGCGTGCCTCCGAAATATGGTTACTCGCGTTGTACCTTCAAGGACAATTAGGCGCGGCCTTGGGTGACGGCAACGAAGATTGGCCAAACACATATCGCCATCCACTTGGAGTGCGCACGTACGTGTCGCTGAACCAAACCGTCTTGTCGAGCGGCTTTCCGTTATCCGTGCCTTTCTCCCATAGCTTAGCGGTGACGACTGCCGTGTCGCCCCAAATGCGAACCGTTTGCTCAGTGTCTTCTTGATGTTCGTACACTACCAGGCCGCTTCGCGCTTCCTTCAACAGGTCAGCTTTGGTGTAAGTTTTGCCAGAGCCAGTCACGAGAATGAAATCGTCAGCCAAAATCCGATCCATCGTGGCCGCATCGTTCGTCTTAACAGCGGCCTGGTATTGGGTGTCCAGGGCAGCGATTATTTTTTGATCATTGGCGGCCGAAGCGTTCGTGCCATGCCCTGCGTTCGCGACAAGCGCACACAGCGCCACCGCTCCGGCGAGAAATCGAAGAAACGGACGGTGGGAAAACTGTTTGCTGATTTCGGTCGTCTCCCTAATGGCATGCAGCACCACACTCTTTGCGGTAAAACGCGGCGTGTTCATCTTCGATCCTTTATTGCGACGATTTCGCAGAAGCAGAGCCGAGAATTTTACGGCTCTTTTTTTCCTGCACAAAAACCACCACATGCAGGTTTTCCGGCTTCCAGCGCGATTCGAATTTCACGCGAGAATCTCCTTTAAACGACACCGATGCTGCGTTTACATCCGCGGTCCCTATCTTGTGCAACGATCGCAGAGTTGCGGTGTGATGCAGGACGTGTCCGGCATTCTCTCCACGGTTCACCGACGATTGCAAGCCGTCTTCCGTCACCGCCAACCAAATCTCCGCAACGTCCCCGGCCGTGTTTCCAGCGAGCTTCCCGACCGACACCGTGAACCGCTGCGAGCCGTGCGTGTCAGCCTTTTCCGAATTTATGGCGACAGTCGTCTGCACGCGATGAGCCGCTTTTTCGATTTCGCTGAGAGCCTCGCGTCCGTTGCTTCCCACCAATTGGCTTTGCCCGTCCACAATCATCTGCGGCGTGTATTCCGTCTGGTTAAAGATCGTCCGATAAACGGTCTGTCTCTCCGTCCAATCCGGTGAAGAATATGGATCGTTCCATCCATCGTGATTCCAATAGTCCACGTGTTCTTCCAGCGCAATGACCTCGGCACCAGCTACGGGCTGTTGTGCTTCCAATTTCTGCAGTAGCTCATCGGCAGGCGGACAAGTGGAGCATCCCTCTGAGGTGAATAGCTCTACGATCACCGGCTTGCGGTCTGATTCCCCCGTGGGTGCTTGCGCTGCCGAGTTTGAAACGAAGACGTTGCACAAAATGAAGAGCCCGAGAGGCAGCCTGTAAGCTATCGCTGGAAACTTCTTCATCTCTTTCATCTCCTTCGTTCCACTGCTTTGAATGTCTACAGAGGCGCAAGGTTGCTCGTTCCCTGCCGGCTCGGGCACGTTTCGAGGATGCTTCGAAAAGAAAATCCTGGATGGAAATAAACCTTACTGATGCGCCGTGGGCATCACAAGCTTCTCTACCACAGGCACCGGTAACGGACCCTGATCAAGCACGAGGTCGTGAAACTTCAGCATGTCGAAATTTTTCCCCGCTTCCGCCTGATACTTTTTGCGGAACGCAAGCCATTCGCGAAGACCTACATAGTATGTCGGCAACTGAGTCGAACTAAGCTTCGCGCGCGCCAGCTTGCCTTCCGCTTCCGCTTGCGTCTGAAATGCATCCTTGGTCATTAAATCCATGGCCTGCTCGTCGGTCATTCCCATCGTTTGCATCTTGACGTCGAGAATCGCATTAGCCAGCAATCGCAGGCGGATTTTTCGCATCACCATTCTGAAACGCGGATCGTTGTTCAGAAAGCCTTCGTCCATCATCACCTGGGCGATGTACTCGGCCCAGCCTTCCACGTAAGCGCCGTTGGCATAGAGCGACCGCAGCAGCCTCCGCCTTTCGGGCTGAATATTGTTCAGGTGCTCGAACTGGACGTAGTGGCCGGGCAGCGCTTCGTGGATACTCAGCCACTCCAGTGTGTAATTGTTGTACTCGCGGAGCTTGGATTCCACTTTGTCCGCGGGCATCTTGGGATCGATGGGAGTTACCCAGTATTCCGCTTCAGCCTGAGGCTCCAGCGGCGGCGCGCTGTGGAATCCCGCCACGGAATAAATACCGCGCTCGAAGAGCGGCGTCGGAATCACTTTCAAATTGTCGCGAGTGCCCAGCGATACAATCTTTTTCTCGCGAATAAATTGCCTGATGCTTTCGAGATCGGCCTCGATGGTCTGCTGCAACTGGTCGGGGCGCGGATGTTCGTCGGAAATCTTGCGCAGCACTTCGGTGATGATCAAATTCTGGCGCTCGTGAGCGGTAAGGTCAGAATGATCGGTGTGATCCGGGTACATCTTCGCGTGCATGGGCAGCGCCAGATTGAGCATTTCGGCACGCACCGATCGCAGTCCCTCTTCGGCGTCCGCGAGCACCTGTTCGGGAGTGACATCTGTCTCCATCACCAGCCTGAATTTCTGATCGTAGAATTCCTTGCCTAGCCGCCAGGTCAGACGCGAAGGCCGTTTGGCCAAATCGTCTTGCAGCCACTGAGAAAAGTCCTTCAGTGCAGCGATGGCCGGCGGCGCAACCTTGTCATACTCCTTTTTCAGCGGCGACCCGGCCGGAATTTCCGCGGCAATCGTGTTTTCGATCAGATCGATGTTGCCGTCGTTCTCCTGAATCGCGGTCGAAATGAAAATCGGGTCAGAATCGCTGAGGTATTTCTTCACCTGCGCTAAAAGACGCGGAATCGCGTCCACTCTGGAAAGAACGTGGCCCACGCGAACGTCGTGCGACGCGTAATCTTGCGTCAGCGGCAGAAAGAGTGCGTTTCCAATCAGCTCCACCGGAACGGTTGGATTGTGGCGATAATTCTGAATCTTATCGAACTCGAGCAAGTTGAGCCCGATCTGGTCATCGATCAGTTGCCAGTCGGCGGCATCCTGAGGGTCCAGCGCCGATACCGGCGTCTCGTTGTGGAATCGCTCGCGCCAGTTCGCGTAAAACGCGCGCTGCTCCGCCATGGCTTCCAAACTCATGTCGTCCAGCAAAGCGTCGAGTTCAATCATCTTGCCGGTTTTTGGGTCCACATGCTTGTGGTAGCCGGCTTGGGAAGCGCTGGAGGGGGAAAGAGCCAAAGAATCCTTCATGAACTGATCGCTCAGCTCCGCAAATTTCTGCGCATCCGAACGGTCGGAGGGTTTCACGGCCGGATTAGCTTTTTGCGGATTGGAAGGCATCGCAAACACGAATAGCCAGAGAATAGCGCAAACCGGCAAAGCCATCACGCGTGTCATGGTATTCCTTTCAAGTGAGCCGCCGTATGAACTAGCTGGGCCGGCGGAACGGTATCGGCACGGCGGTTTTCCTTCGCGTTGAGTATCGCCTTAGCCGCGCGCGGGCCTGCTCAGCCCAAGTGCCGTTTGGTGCGTGACGCAGGTAGAGCGTCCAGTGATCGCGGGCCGCGCGGCGCTCACCGCGCTTTTCGTACGCCAGCGCGAGGTTGAAATGTACATCGGCATGGCCGGGCATCGCGCGAGCAGCGCGCTGTAAATGGTCGACGGCCTCGTCGTACTCGCCCAGTTCCTCAAGAGTGCAGCCAAGGTTGTAACGCGCGATGCCGTTCAATGGATCGAGAGCAACCGCAGCAACAAACGCCGCGCGTGCATCCGAAAGCTGGCCTATCTGGTAATACGCGACTCCCAGATTGATGTGCGCTTCGATCCAATCCGGCGCGAGTTCCACGACGCGCAGATAATTCTCGATCGCTTGCGGCAGCGTGTCCTGCTTCGTTTCACAACTCAGAGCGTTCTCGAAGAATTCCTCCGGCGTGGGGCCGGCCATCGAGTGCAATTTCGCGGGTCGCGCCGGCATATCAAATGGAAAGGCCCACTGCTGCCGGAAGGGATTGAAAGGTCTGTCGGCTCCAGGGGGAACCACCAGGACATCGCGCCCCAGTTCCACTAGACGAAGGTCTTGCAGAGGCAGAGAAAAACCCCCGAATTGCTGCTCGACGAGAGTAACGGCGCGCCGCAACTTACGCGCGGGCACTCGATTTAGCGTGATTCGTTGGATCGATCGGAGGGCAACCAGGTCGCCAAAGCTATAGAACCGCTCGCCCCATCGCGTTTCAGGCCGCACCAGACGCAGCCGCTCCCAATAGCGAAGACGCCCCGCCTCAAGCCCCAAGATGCGCACAACTTCATTTCGAGTATATCGGTCTGCCAAGCCGGGGTCCCCCGCGTCGCGCCTACTTTCTCGAACGATTATGCACCTATTGTCAAACCGTGTGTGGCTGAGTTTCGTGTGAGCATTAATTCCTACGCACGAGCTGCTGCCGCCACGCGATTACCATAAGCATACATTCGCTAGCACCACGCGTCCGGCTCGCGCCGTCCCCTTGTTAAACTTGACTAGATCATCACCCGCCACGATGCCTCTCGATAGCGCCGAGCGATTGTATCTGGAACGCCAGGTCACCCTGGCCCGAGCCGTCCTTGTGGCTCTTGCGCTTGTAGCTCTGCTGGAAATGTCCGGCACAACGCAACGCCCGGCCTCGGTTCTGTTCCTTGCCGCTTATCTTGTCGTCGCGTTGGCTGTTGTGGTCTATCAGCGCATCGTTGGCGAAGGGCATTTTCAGATTCCGCTGGCCGCCGATGTGGCGATTCTTGCGGTCTTTCTGGTCCTCACCCCATCGGTTTCCGCTTCCTGGTTCTTATTCCTTTTCGTGGTTTTTGCACTGGCCACCCGTGGAAGTACGCGGGCAATGCTCGGCCTTGTGAGTGCGGCGTCGGTAGCCATTATTTTGCGGGTGGCCGCCACAGAGCCGTTTAGCTGGCGCGGACTTTGGCGCTGGCTCTCCATCGGACTAGGCACCTTAGTTTCAGGCCTGGGAATGGGCTTCTTAGGCGCGAGAGAAAGAGATCACCTCGAACGCCGCCAGTTCCTGGAAAAGCTCACGCAGTTATTGCAATTCGATCGTGGCTTGACCGAGTCAATTCGCCAAACGCTAGGCGAACTGATTCTCGAATTTGGATGCGAGCAGGCCTGTCTGGCGATCCGCGATGATGAACTCGAACGAATTTTTGTCTGGAAAGTTCGCGCTGCAGAGCGAGAACCGACCGGCCCGGAGACTTTATCGCCCTCGCGTTCCGATACTTTTCTCGCCGACGCGTTTGAGGTGTCTCTGTGCTGGGAATATAAGGACGGCAAGAATGGCGGTTTTGGATGGGACCGGCGCACCGGCCATCGAGTTCGAGCGTTGCTGGCGCCTCCGCCTTCCACGCGCGAAGAATTTGGCGCTCGATCGCTCCTGGCCGTGACGATCGATGCCGGCGGGCGTCCCGCCGGCCGTGTGCTGCTCATAAATCCGGAGAAGCGCTTCACTCCGGCCGATCTGCGCTGGTTGGAACAAATTGTCCGTCACATCGGTCCTCCGATGGAAAATGTTTTTCGGCTGCGCCACTTGCGCGCACGGGCTGTGGAGTCAGAGCGCAGCCGAATTTCGCGCGACCTGCACGATGGAATCCTTCAAACTTTGCTGAGCTTGAATATTCAGCTCGACGTTTTGCGCCGCAAATTCCCCTGGACCCCCGAACAAGCGGGCAAGGAACTCGAAACGCTGCAAACGACCGTAAAACAGGAGAGCGAAGAGCTCCGCAGGATGGTGACAGACCTGCGACCGATACGCGTCGAGAGCGCCGATATGCGGGAATTGATGTTTGGGTTCGCGGAACGTTATCGCAACGAGTCAGGGCTGGCGGTCGATCTTTTCATCGAAGACCGCAATTTGCGCCTTCCCGACCGTATTTGCCGCGAGATGTTCCAGATATACAGGGAAGCACTTAACAACGTAAAAAAGCATGCGTCGGCCAGCCACGTCGTGGTAAAACTAGGGCAAGACGAGGCGAAAGTCTCGCTCGTAGTGGACGATAACGGCCGAGGTTTCAGTTTCTCTGGGCAGTTTACAAGCGAGGAGCTGGACCGGCTGCGTCTCGGGCCAATTTCGATCAAAGAGCGAACACGAAGCGTAGGGGGAACGCTAACGGTGGAGTCGAATCCCGGGCACGGGGCGCGTCTTACGGTAGAAATCCCACTGAATTGAAAATGACGAAAGCGAAACAGGTGATTCGAATCCTGGTCGCGGACGACCATGCTATCTTTCGCGATGGTCTCCGCAAGCTTCTCGAAGCGGCCGACGAGATCCAAATTGTCGGCGAAGCTTCGAACGGGAATGAGTGCGTCAAGATGCTGGCGAAACTCAAGCCCGACATCCTTCTGCTTGACTTGCGCATGCCGGAGAAAGACGGCCTTGGCGTCCTAGAGGAAGTGAATTTCGAAACCCTGCCGACCCGCGTGATCGTGCTGACGGCGGCCGAAGATGACCGCGACGTGGTTCGCGCCATGCGCCTTGGAGCGCGCGGAGTCGTCCTCAAGCAGTCAGCCAGCGACTTGTTGGTGAAAAGTATCCGCAAGGTTTTCGATGGAGAGATATGGCTCGACAACCGCATGACCGCCGAAGTGATCGACGCGTTTAAGAAGTCGGCCGAGTCCGGCCAGCGCCGTGAAAAGCCGCTACTCAGCGAGCGCGAGAAAGAAATCGTTCAACTCGTGGCCCAAGGTTTCCGCAATCGCGAGATCGGCGAAAAGCTTTTCATCAGCGAACAAACGGTGAAGAACCATCTGCACAATATTTTCGACAAGCTCGGCGTTTCCGACCGGCTCGAACTCGCCCTTTACGCTATCCATCACCGCCTGATCGACCAAGCCTAATACTTCTTCTCACATCCGATTTTCTTAACCAAATTGTTTCCACATTTCTCCTTGGGTATTCAAACGCTATCTGCATCGAACCCGCCAATTAAGGTATGCTTTCATCCGGAAATCTAGAATGAGTTCCGCGACAATTACCGGCGCACCAGGAAAAAAAACCCTGCGGCTTTATTCGCGCGAAGCGGTCCTATTCGGGTGCATCGTTTTGCTCGTTTTGTTCGTCCTCATCACCGCCGCGATTTCCCGCATGTACCACAAGAAAATCCACGGCTTGGCGGATGATTGGTTCAGCGAAGGCGAAACCAGTTTTCAGGCGGGCGATGTGCAGTCCGCTCTGATCGACTACCGCAACGCGCTGGTCTATTCTCCCGGCAACGCGAAATTTCAATTTCATTTGGCGCAGGCACTGGCTGCTGTGGGTCGTGGTGACGAAGGCCGCTCGTATTTGCTGAACCTCTTGTCGGAATCTCCCGGCAGCGGAGAAGTGAACCTAGCGTTGGCCCGGATCGCAGCTCGTAAAGGCATGACCTCTGAAGCAATTCGTTATTATCACGCCGCGATATACGGCGAATGGGAGAACGGCCCGATCGCGATGCGTTGGCAGGTTCGCCGGGAACTTTCCGAATATTTGCTGGACCGCGGAGAAGCACGGCAGGCCGTGCCTGAAATCATTGCTCTCGCCGACAATACGCCGGCGGATGACCCGGAACGCCGCAAAATTGTGGGGAATTTATTGCTGCGGGCCAAACTCTGGCCTCGGGCCTTGGACGGGTTTCGCTCCCTCGTATCTGCGAACAACCAAGACCATGACGCGCTGCTGGGCGCCGCGATATCCGCTTTCGAGCTCGGGCAATATGACCTCGCGCTGGATTATTTCGATCGATTGCCGCAACCGGAACGCGAGGCTCCGGATGTCGTCGGGATGTATCGGACAGCCCAGCAAATTAACGCTATGAATCCGTTTGTTGCCGGTCTTTCGCGCGGAGACAAAGCGCGCAAGGCAGCGGACGCGCTATCGCTTGCCGGCAAGCGTCTGCAGGAATGCGCAGGCCGTGAAGACCAATCGCTATTGGTAACGCCGCCGCAGACGCCGCTGCAAAAAGCCTTCGCCGACAGCAAAGAAGTAGAAGCCAGAGGAAGCTTGCAATACATCGAGAAGCATCCCGAAACCATCGAGGACGTGATGGCCCACGTTTTCGAAATGGAAAATGCCACGGCTGACGCCTGCGGAAAACCTCAAGACGCAGATGGCGCTCTTTGGCTATTGGGGCGCAGTCGTGGAGTTCCGGTCCAGTGACTGAACCGATCAGCGTTGCTTCGACTGCATCCGCTCCTGGTTTGTCAGCCGCACCTTCGAATCCAACCGCCGCTTCCGGCTTTCGCGGGCTGTGGGCGAGTTGGACACACCGCGTCTTCACCATGCGGGAAGATCAGTTCTTTCTTTTTCTCGCTGTGTTGATCGGCATCCTGTCTGGCCTCGCCGTGGTTTGTTTTCGCATCGCAATTGAGTGGACGCAAATCGAACTGCTGGGCTCCTCACTGGCTCCTTCGACCTTGCGCGTCGTTCTTGCTCCCACGCTCGGCGGTCTGGTTGTCGCGTTTCTCGTCATTTACGCTTTCCCTCGCGCGCGCGGTAGCGGAGTGAATCAAACAAAATCCGCCGTGTACGTTTCTAACGGTTACATTCCGTTCAACACGGTCATAGGCAAATTTGTGACCTGCGCGTTGGCGATCGGCAGTGGACAATCGCTGGGGCCTGAAGATCCCTCATTGCAGATGGGCGCGGGGATCGCTTCGCTCATCGGGCGCCGGTTGCGTTTGTCGCAGGAGAAAGTCCGCTTGATTGCGCCGGTAGGAGCGGCCGCGGGTCTCGCCGCCGCGTTCAATGCGCCAATTTCCGCCGTGCTTTTCGTTCTCGAAGAGGTGATTGGAACGTGGAGCGCAGGCGTGCTTGGCGCGATCGTTCTGGCCGCGATATCAAGCGTAATGACCATGCGCGCGTTTCTTGGGCCCGAGTCCTTGTTTAGAGTTCCGCCCTTTCGCGTAGCTAAGCCCGTGGACTTGTTAGCATACATCGTGCTGGGAATCGTCGGTGGAGTGGCATCTCTGATTTTCCTGAAGTGGCTGGCCTATGCGCGTCCTCGCATGCAATCCCTTCCTCGCTGGACGCAGCATTTTCAGCCCGCCGTCGCGGGATTGCTGATCGGCATAATAGGTATAAAGTTGCCACAGGTGATGGGCGCGGGTTATCCCATCATCGACCAAGCGATGCACGGACAATTCGCTTGGAAGCTGCTCCTGGTCTTGGCCGCGCTAAAAATCCTGGCCACTGGCTTTTCATTTCTGAGCGGCACCCCAGGCGGAATGTTCGCACCAAGTCTGTTCATCGGCGCGATGCTCGGCGCCGCCGTCGGCGCAATCGAACAGCACTTTTTTACTGGTCTTCCGGGTACGGTCGGTACGTTTGCGCTGGTTGGAATGGGCACGTTTTTCGCCGGCTTTCTGCGCGTGCCGATCACTTCGGTTTTCATGGTGATCGAGCTTTCCGGAAACTATACAGCCATTCTGCCTGTAATGATTTCAAGCCTCATCGCCTACGGAATCTCGCGATCGTACGTTAAGGTTCCACTCTTTGACATGCTGGCGCGCCAGGACGGGCTGGTTCTGCCCTCGGTCGAAGAGCGCCGCGAACAATTAGTTCTTACGGTGGAAGATGCTATGCGGCTTGATGCCGCGATGGTTTTGGAACCCGGCGACAAGGTGTCTGAAGCGCTCAAGCGCGTGGAAGCTAAAAAGGGGAATTTGTGCTTCGTGCGCGCGCGGCCGGGAGAATGGCACCACGTCGAGCCTGCCGAGCTCCAGCGACTGGCGACCGACGCTTCCGAGCCTTTCACTGTTGCCCAAGCCAGTTCCACGGGCCCGTTGCCGTTCGTTTTCCGGGATATGTCGCTCGAAGAGGCGCTCCATTGGGCAGGAGATTGGCCCGCCCTTCCCGTTCTGAGCCGCGCCGATCTGAGCAAGCTCGAGGGCGTGATAACGCTGGACGACATCCTGAAGGCATTCCGCAAAGTCCCGGTTGAGTGAGCCTTTCCTGGAATCCAGCAAAACGTTCGCTTTTGGTGCAGTTTGTTCGCTAGGTCTAGTACTTTTGTACTTATAGGTTGTCAAGAATTGAGGCTTTCGCTCTATTGGTGGAAAGGGGCCTGGACTCCACGATAGTCGCGTACCTAGGGAGGTAGTTTCCTGTGGCTTTAAAAGAGCGACGTGCAACACGAAGATTTCTAATGCGCTTGCCGCTCACCGTCCGTTGGACGGATGAAAGCGTGGTAGGCGAGGCCGCAACGGAATCGCGCGAAGTAAGTTCGCGCGGCCTCTATTTTCACTTGCCCAAGGGTTTACGCAGCGGTTCGCCGGTGGAGATCGTAATGACTCTTCCACACGAGCTTACTCAGGCGGGTCCGGTTCGCGTCCGATGTCTTGGCCGTGTTCTACGATCCAGTCCAGAAAATGCGGGCGAAGTGGGAGTGGCAGCAGCAATCGAGCGTTACGAGTTCATGCGTAACGGCGAATCCGCCGCTTAAAAGTTTCTTACCCAGACCCTGCGGAGATGGGTGAGAAGAGCCGGGTGGCTGGGGTCCCTCAGCCTAAGCCCCCGGCTATTTTCCTATGCTTTGAATAATTCCTGCCCCTCGTTATTCTTCTTGCCGGAAAACTCACCCAGCGGTAACGTCATGGATCAATTGAATTCTTTCGAAGGCGGAGTTTGTTCGGAACCGACTCTGCCAGCAACGATTTCGGCGCGAGAATAATTCTCCGCGCGCACGGGGGAAGCGGCCAGGCGCCGCAACATCGAGATTTGCCCGATGTGAGTGAGCGCGTCAGCAAGCGCTCCCTGGAAAAGTTTTTCAGGTGTACAACTGAGCGCCGCATCCGAGGCGATATAATCGTCAAGCGCTTTCAAACTGGCGAAGAACCTCTTCACCCCATCGTCCCAGGCAATCGGTTTCGAGTCGCTCCACTTCTCTTTCCCGCTGACTTGCGAAAGAGCCCAATCCAATAGATCGCCGATGTGCGCCAGGATTTGGCCAGGAGTGCGAGTAGTCTCAGAAGCGTGGAATTCCGCGAAGC
>PKWH01000216.1:0-3253 GCA_003131985.1 Acidobacteriota bacterium
TCCATATCGAACTCACCGGCGGAGATACGGTCCAATTGAGCCGAAATGCGATCAATCGGCGAAAGGATGATTCGGCTGACTACGAACGCGAGCATGGTCGAGAGCAGTACCGCCGCCAGGGCGTACCAACCCGCAGAGTGGAGCAGGGAGGAGATCTCGTTGCGAATCAGCGCTGACGAAAGTCCGACACGAACGTCGCCAAAGGGTTCGGGACCGAGATTGAATGGAAGGGAATCCTCGAAGACCTGAGGCGGGCCGTAAAGCGTGCGAAGCTGCTGGAAAAATCCGCCGCGCACAAGCGAGGAAACCCCCGGCCGCACCGGCACTTTTTGTCCTCGTAGGCCGGCGTCGCTTGACACGAGGACGACACCGTCGCGGTCACTAATCGTAATCTCGTAAATGAGCGGCGAATATCCAATGGCAGATTCGATCACCGAATTCAGCGAGCTGCTATTGTCGAGTGTGCGGCGGGCGTATTCGCGCAGATCAGCAGCGCTCGACGAAGCAGGAGAATCGCCGCGTTCGGCGGCGTCAACCAGGCTATTTTTGCAGGCGGTGAAGACTTGCTGCGCAATAAAACGAGCGCGATCGTCCGCCTGGCGAAGGGTTTGTCGCGTAAGCCGGGCTATGTAAAGGGCCGAAACGGCAGTGACGACCGTCAGCACCAGAAACGAGACCGCGAGGGTGAATTTAGTTTTCAGGCTGAGACGCATTGATCCGCCCCGCCTCGTACTCTTTTAATTTGTTATGAAGTGTCTTCAGACTGATGCCCAACAACTCGGCGGCGCGAGTCTTGTTCTGGCTGGTAGCCGCGAGAGTCTGCAAAATCAGTTCGCGCTCGGCGGCATCCACAGTGGTTCCGATGGGAAAGCGAATTCCTCCGAGGCCGGAGTTCGTGGTCGCGGGCGTGCGGCCGAAATCAGAGGCGAGATGTTGGCGTGCAACGGTGCCTCGGTCAGAAGCGATGGCGGCGCGCTCGAGCGCGTTGCGTAGTTCGCGAACGTTTCCCGGCCAGGGATAGGATTTGAAAAGATCCATCACGTCTGCGCCCACGCCCGTTACTTTCTTATGATGCTTTGTGGATATATCGGCCAACAGATGCTCGACGAGCAGCGGCAGATCTTCTTTATGCTCCCGCATCGGCGGCAAATGAATATGAAAGACATTCAAGCGGAAGTAGAGGTCTTGGCGCAGATGGCCATCGGCGACTGCCTGCTCGGGATTCTTATTGGTAGCTGCCAGGACTCGCACATCCACAGGAGTCTCTACTTTGCTGCCTAGGCGGCGAACTTTGCGGTCTTCGAGAACACGCAGCAATTTAGCCTGAGTTTGGGCGGGCATTTCGCCGATCTCGTCGAGCAACAGCGTGCCACCGTCCGCGAGTTCGAAGCAACCGATGCGGCGTTCGGCGGCCCCGGTGAAGGCGCCCTTCTCGTGGCCGAAGATTTCGCTTTCCATGAGCGATTCAGGGATGGCCGAGCAATTGATGGCTACGAAAGGACGTTCCGCACGGGGAGAGAGCATGTGAATGGAGCGGGCGACCATCTCTTTTCCTGAACCGGTTTCACCGGTGATAAGCACGGAGGCGGTGGAAGGTGCGGCCATTTCCACCTGGCGCATCACATCCTGCATGGCCGGAGAAGTGCCGACGAGAACGCCAAGTTTTCCGGCGCTGCGCAGATCGCGCGTTAAGGCAGCTACGGCCTGCTGATCGCGTACTCGTCCAAACGCGCGATCGAGCAGAGCTCGCAAAACCGGCGGCTTCAGAGGCTTTTCGATGTACCAATAAGCGCCGGCTTCTATTGCTTGAACTACGCGCTCGTCGCTGCCGCGTCCAGTGATGATGATTACAGGAATTCGCTGGATTTCCTCGCCGAGATGGGCCAGCAAATCCAAGCCATTCATTCCAGGGAGTTCGACGTCAGCGAGAATCACGCTAGGCTGAAAGTCCTGAAACTTGGCAAGCGCTTCCTCGCCGCTGGCGACACCCAGCACTTCGAAGCTCCATTTGCGAAGGAGGGCTTCGTAGCCCTTGCGGGCGTTGTCCTCGTCCTCAACGATCAATATGCGTTGTAGAGATGGCTTCTCGGGTGGCATCTGGAACTGAATCTACCAGCAGTTCCTCGTAAATCAAAGGGAACACACCATGTCCGGGGCTGGCACGCCCGGGCTAATCAAGTGCGGCCTTAGGTGTGGCCAACGCGGAGCGGACGTTCGAGTATCAGCTCGAGCTTGGTGTTCTCGTCGAGAGTTAGCTCCTGTCCGATTCCGGAGGTGACCATGAACGCAGTGGCGGCGCCAATGGCTGCCCCAATTGCAGCATCTTTATTATTGTGGGCGGCCATGCCAACGGCGCCGCCGGCAAGTGCACCCGCAGCCGCTGCTTGTGCCTCGGTTTGATGATTGCTGGAGGTGGCTTCGATTTCGCCTTCGTGTTGGTACAACACCCGAATGGAATGAATACCCGGCGTGTCAATTATTTCAGCGACGAGAGGGACCCAACCGTTCCGGGTACGGATGTCGTCAAAAGCGAGCCATAGCTTGGCGCGACCGGTCTTTCCGGCAGCGAGAACCTTGTCTATATGGCCGCGGACTTCCGCACCCGCGGGCAAAGTGGTTCCGTCCGCGGTCACGATTTCGTCCAGCGTTCGAGCGCTAAAATGTTTACCGGCCTTGTCCTCTTTGGTGCTGATCTTGTCGTGGAGGGAGACCAAAAAGCGAGTCCCCGCATGCACTTCATACGGGGCGACGCCGGGGATTTGCGAAGCAGAATCTTGGGCTTGAGTATTGGCCGGCAATCCCACGAAACCCGCCAAAACTATCATCATCAGTGACAACTTTGTGCGTGACATGAACTCCTCCCCGTTGCATTTCGCTTGGCGCTTTCGCTGGAGAGAAAACGAGCATTACTGCAAGCGTTTATATCAGATGATATTCCAGCGAATTGAGTGGCCTGCGCGTTATCTGCAGTAGAACCCGTGCGGGGCGAAGAAGTTGCAAAAAATAGTTCTAGAACTGCTAGGCGTGAATTATACTCGTGCCGCTTAAGCGACTTGCTTGAAATCAGAGCCGCTGCCAGCCTTGTTGGGTCCCGGCGTCGAATCTGCGGGTGCATATAGCTCCCGAAATTTTGCTGCCATTGTGAGATTGCCGCTTCAACGCCCGCTAAGTCAGAGTCGATGCAGCCGATGTGAGGAGGGGGAATGAAATTTGGAGCGCGTGCAGCGATACTATTTTTGACAGTCCTCATTTT
>PKWH01000216.1:3306-9822 GCA_003131985.1 Acidobacteriota bacterium
CTCCCATGCCTGCTTTGGATGGAACACCTGGACTGTTTACGCTTGGCACTGGAGACACGCTTCCGAAGGGCGGGTTCGATATCGTCGCAGGCGTGAATAAATTTTCGCGCATGCCGGGGGATATCACGGTGCTTCAAGTGGTCCCGTCATTTGGAGTGGGAATCACGAATTGGTTTACAGCGTTTCTTTCGATCGACGCGGATGAGCATATCCACGTGGACCAGCCAACTTTGCTGAGCTTAAATTCCACGAACGGCCTGCAGTATCTGAATACGATTTATAGTCCTTTTCTGCCGTGCAACATACCCGCAGCTTGTCCGCCCGCTTACGTTGAGGATTTCCCGTTTGCTTCGCACAACGGCGGCGGTGTCGGAGAATTGGATTTGGGCTTCAAGATTCGGTTGCTCTCCGAAAAGAGGGGCAAACCATTCAGCCTTTCGATTCGCAACGACTTTTACATTCCCACACAGAGCGGGTTTTCGACGCTGCTTTCGAACGAAGTACAAACTGGACAGTTCAACTACGGCATCGGCCTGGAAGCGAGCAAGACGCTGTTCCATCACAGCATCCTGGCGACAATCAACTGGGCATACCGGTTCACGCGTCAATCGAGTTATACCGTGGATTTCGGCGGCGTAACCAGTCAGGGAGTTTTGAAACTGGCGGACCAAATGCCGATCGGAGCAGGCCTGCTGATATTTCCAGATAAACGCTTTCAGATCATATCGGAATATGACGGCCTGATTTACATCGGTAAAGGCATACAGAATACGACTTTCGGCGCGCGCGATCCGGTAGACAGTCTGATGGGCTTCCGCATTTACGCGGTGAAGAACCTCGCGTTGGACGTGGGCTATCGTTACAACTTGAACCTGACGAACCATGAGGACCGAAATGGCTTCGTCGTGAAGATTGCGTTTGCGCGCTGGCCGGAAAAGCCATTGCCGCCCGACAGTGTCGCGGCTACTTGCTCGGCGGACAAGGCGTCGGTGATGGAAGGTTCGAGTGATTATGTGACGGCGAATGTTGCAGCGACCGACGCGAACGGGCGTCCGCTCAATTATGCGTGGACGGCTTCAGGCGGGAAAATTATCGGCACCGGGCCGTATGTGCGATGGGATCCGACTGGAGTGGGTGGGGGGAGTTATGTCCTGACGGCGCGAGTGGATAATGGAGCGGGCAAAGGCGCGAGCTGCTCGAGTTCTGTTACGGTGCAACCAAAACCATTAGCGGCGCCCACGATGAGTTGTTCTGCAAATCCAGCCACAGCAATTGCCGGCGAACGCCCGACGATTACGGCAACCGTGAATGATGCCTCCGGGACACCTATCACCTACACGTGGCAGGCAAATGCCGGGCAGATTATTGGAACTGGATCCACCGTGCAGTTCGATACTTCGGGTCTGCTGGCCGGGACGTACACGGTGACGGGCCGAGCGGAAAACGGCGTTCACAGTGCGTGCGATTGCTCTACGACGGTCACGGTGCAGGCGCCTGCAGTGGCTCCGGAAGCCAGCAAAATCAGCGAATGCGATTTCGCATTGAACAGCGCGCGTGCGGATAACGTATGTAAGCGCACGTTGGACGACGTGGCTGTGCGCTTGCAGACTGACGCGAAAGCAAAGATCGTTGTGGTGGGTTACGCGGAGCCCAAGGAGCGTCGTGCGCAGAAACTCGCGAGCGAGCGGGCCGAGGGCGCCAAGAAGTATCTGAACGAGAAAAAGAGTGTGGACACTTCGCGCGTTGAAGTGCGCACGAATACAGAGACCGGAAAAGAAGGGCGCCGAGTTGAAATTATCCTGGTGCCGGATGGCGCTACATACTGAGCATTTAGGCGAACCTGAAAATGCTGCGTCTGCGATGGACCCGGCCGCGGCGAAGAATCACACTTTTTCGCGCTTGAATCGCCAGTCGACGGCGAGGTGCTTCTCGCTGATAGTGCCATTGGCGTTCGGTCCCTAAATTGCAGCACCGAACCTCGAGCCCCTGCACCAAAATGTGCCTGGCACACAAGCCTTGGCATCTAAATGACATGAGTTTCCGAATTTATCGATGGCTAGTAGTAATGGTCGTTTTCTTCAGTTCTTTTTCCCTTTGCGGAAGCATGTTTGCACAAACCTGGATGTCGATGGGCCCCTTGGGCGGGGACGTACGCTCGCTGACGGCTGATCCATCCCAGCCCAGAGTGCTCTACCTTGGAACTGCGGATGGCTACATTTTCGGTTCGCAAGATGCGGGTGAACACTGGCGGTCGCTTGGGCTGGTAGGGCCTGCGAATGGGGTGATCACCGCAATCATCGTCGATCCAAGGAATTCCGAGACGCTTGTTGCATCCATGTGGACAAAGGACGCAAATGGAGAGGGCGGCGGAGTTTTTATCAGCCGCGATAGCGGCAGAACGTGGCAAGGATCCGGTCTTGGAGGCCATGCAATTCGCGCGCTGGTGCAATCGGCATCCGAGCCTGACGTTCTAGTCGCTGGGGCCCTCGACGGCGTTTTCCGCTCGAACGATCTGGGCAGAAATTGGGAGCAGATCACTCCTTCGGGGGATTCAGAGTTGCGCAATTTTGATTCGCTCGCGCTTGACCCGCAGGATTCCAAGATTATTTATGCCGGAACATTTCACTTGCCGTGGAAAACATTGGACGGCGGGAAAGACTGGGCGCCGATCCATCGCGGAATGATAGACGATTCGGACGTTTTGAGTTTGGCGGTGGACGCGTCGGAGCCTCAGCGGGTATATGCGAGCGCGTGCTCGGGAGTTTATCGAAGCGAAGACGCCGGTTCCTACTGGAACAAGATCGAGGGCATTCCGTTTTCCTCGCGACGCACGCCCGTGATCCGCCAGGACCCGTTGCATCCCTTGGTACTGTTTGCCGGGACTACCGAAGGGCTTTGGAAGACGACGGATGGTGGAGCGCGGTGGCGGCGCGTTTCTCCTAGAGATTGGGTAATCAACTCGCTTGTAATTCAATCCATTGCACGAACTTCGCCGGCCAGCAGCTACACGGCGGAATCTTCCACTATGGAATCTTCAGAGGAACAGACCCGCGTGCTGATCGGAACGGAGCAACGAGGAGTTCTCGCGAGCGACGACGGCGGAGATCATTTTCGAGAGTTGAACGAAGGGTTTCACCACCGGCGGATTGTTTCACTGGCGATTGACGCCGATAGGCCCGGGCGTGTGGCCGCGGTTCTCGCGAATTCTCCAGATTCTCCTGTAGAGACGGAGGATGGAGGACGCACATGGTCCACGATCAGCGCCGGTCTGAACGCGAATGCAGTAACACGGATCTTTTCTTCACCGCGGGGATGGTTAGCAGCGCTAGCCTCCGGGGGGTTCGCTCGTTTTGACGCCCAGAGTCGAAGATGGACGAGACTCGGGAGGCTTATCGATAAGCCCGGAGATGCGGCAGGCACGGTCGAAGGACCGGAAATTCACTCCCGGCGGTTTGATGCTGTGGTCAACGACTTAGCATGCGGCGAGGCGAAGTGCTTTGCGGCGACTCAAGAGGGATTATTTTTCACGTCTGACAATGGCAACACGTGGACCGTGCTTTCTTTCACTTCGGCTAATTTGCCGGTGAATTCCGTTCGGGTGTCGGGCGACTCGCAAAAATTGCGAATCGTTTCGTCAAACGCGATGATTTTTTCGGACGATGCCGGTCGAACTTGGAAGTGGCACGATCTTCCGCTCGATTCGGGTGGTGCTATCCGTCTTGAATGGGCGGCGGTCGATACGCTCTTTGCCGCCGCGAGAAATGGACTTTACATTTCGCGGGACGATGGAGCTAGATGGGAAAAGTTGCAGTCTGGATTGCCGGCGACAGCTCCCGACGACCTGCTGATTCATGCGGGTGTCTGGCTGGTTTCAATGCGGGATCGTGGGCTATTCATTTCTCGGAATGAAGGCGCGAGCTGGTCGCGCGTGAAGGAACTAGATGGTTGGAGCGCCGACGATCAATTTACCATGCTCGCAAACGGAATAAACGGGGAGTTCGTTTACGCGGGATCTGCCAATGATGGTCTGTATATGTTGGATTTGCTGGGTCGGTCAGCAGCCGGGAGGTTCGAATCAGCCCAGGATGGAAAATAAATTTCGAACGGTCTTTCGATTAAACCATTTTGGAATTGCCTGAGGCCGTCCATTCCCGATTTTGCATGACTTGTATTATGTATTGGTTCCAGCACTTACCTAAATTCCGTAGTATTACGACTTGTTAATAATCCCAAATCGACACTAGACTCTGCATCGCATCCAATCCCTTTTCCACCTAAGACCTTTGCTTTCAGCAGTTCGGCCAACGTTCCTAAGTGGTATGCATTGTGCATTGGCAACGCGGAAGTAACAGGCAGAAAAGGAACCAACCAATGGCTAGTGGGACAGAGGCGAGTTTTGCAGCCGAGCGAGCAGTGCCGGTCACGGTTCTTATCGTGGACGATGAGGACGCAACACGGAACCTTTGCCGGGATGTTGTGAGCGAATCCGGATTGCGCACGAAATTGGCGGCGACGACCGAGCAAGCACTGGATATTCTCGATCAATCGGCTGTGGATATTGTCATCACGGACTTGCGCGTACCGCAACTTGGCGGGATTGAGTTGCTCAAACGCGTGAAGGAGACTTATCCGCAAGCGGCGGTGATGGTATTGACGCAGTACGGGACGATTGAGAGCGCCGTCGAGGCCACGCGCATGGGCGCTGTGGACTACGTGACAAAGCCGTTCCACGTCCCTGAATTGCGGAGCAAGCTCGATAGGGTGGTACGACTGCTTGAGGTGGATCAGGAAAATCGAATACTTCGCGAACAGCTTCGCACCAAGCCGGGATTCGCGGGTTTAATAGGTATATCGCCCAAGATGCAGCGGGTGTATCGGCTGATCGAAAAGGTAAGCCAGCATACTTATCCGGTGCTCATTTTGGGTGAAAGCGGGACTGGGAAAGAATTGGTTGCGCGCTCGATTCATTTTTCAGGAGTGCGAAAAGCCAAGGCGTTCGTTCCGGTGGATTGTTCTGCCCTGGTACCAACGCTGATCGAAGCGGAACTCTTCGGGTACGTAAAAGGAGCTTTTACCGGTGCAAATCAGACCAAACCGGGACTGATGGAAGTGGCGGATAACGGCACACTGTTTCTCGACGAGATCGGGGATCTTCCTGTCGACTTGCAGGCAAAACTCCTGCGCGCGTTGCAGGAGAAAGAAATCAGGCCGGTGGGCTCGACCGCGCGGCTTCCTCTTTCCGTGCGGATCATTGCCGCGACAAATCGTGATCTCGAGACGGCTGTTCGGCAGGGCGGTTTCCGCCAGGATCTTTATTTTCGGCTGAACGTGGTGCAAATCAAGTTACCACCTCTGCGCGAACGGAAGAGCGATATTCCTATTTTGGTGAATTCTTTTCTGGAAAAATACTCCGAGGCTCACGGCAAAACTCGCACAATTTCGGAAGACGCCATAGCGCGTTTGATGGGTTACGACTGGCCGGGCAATGTGCGGGAGCTTGAAAATGCTATCGAGCGCGCCATGGCACTGGGGTCCGGTCCGATTTTGCACGTAGGCGATCTTCCGTCCAATCTTCAGCAAGCTAGCGGCGAACGCTTACCGCAGAACGACGAGCTGTTGCCGCTTGAGGAACTCGAACGGCGGGCAATTCTTCGCGCGCTGCGTGAAGCTGCCGGTGACAAACTGGCTGCGGCACGCCTGCTGGGAATTGGGAAAACCACTCTCTATCGCAAGTTGAAACAGTATGAGGTTCAGTCGCAATCTAGTTCGTAAGACTCCCCGTCCTACCAAGCTAACTTTGCAATCCGCTCAGCACTTTGAATAAAGCGACATTCCTGCAGAGGGATAGGCTGTTTCGAACTGGGAATAACGCGTCTGATTTTTCTTCGCTAGGTCTTTCAATCTATTGAAAGTACGGAACATAAAAATTGCCTGACATGGTCAAGCTTATGCATTGGACTGTGCATGCTAATCGAACCGGCTAAGAACAAGAGATTAATCTGGATACGATTGATCCGCCGCGCTTTGGACTACGGCCTAACGGTGGGCGCAGCGCTTCTTTGCAGTTACTGGATCATCCAGGGGCGGTGGTGAAGGCGCGATGAAGAGCGCGGACGAAATGTCGGGGAATGCGCGTGGCAGTTCTCATACTGCGCAGAGTTCTCCCCATCCGCAGCCGAATACGCTTCCGCTTTTTGCGGACGCAGGATTCAATGCCGTGTTTGACTCGAGCGGAGAGGCGTTGATCGTAGTAGATAGAAAGGGCTTGATCCAACAGGCTAATGTTCGAGCGCGCGAACTTCTGCGTCTAAGAGATTCAAGTACTTCACGGGCGGGGTTGCTGGACTTTTTCGCCACGCCATCCACTGTGGATTTTAGCGAATTCACCGAACAGGCCGACACGTCAAACACTTTAGCCACGCGCGACGCCATGCTCGCGACTGGATTTCCAATCAGGATCACATTGCGGTCCACGCTGCCGGGTTCCCAAAGCGTCTTGCTCTGTCTGGAGGATGG
>PKWH01000216.1:9836-11455 GCA_003131985.1 Acidobacteriota bacterium
GATTCCGGGACCCTGAAATGTTTTCGGCGCCGTGGAGATCGTTCGCCGAGGGGGACGGAATCCCGAGCCACGACGAACTGGAAATGACGCGGCCATCCAAGCGCGTTCTTGAAAGGTTTTCCCGGCCGGTGCTGGACCGCGAAGGCCGGCGAATCGGCTGGCTGGAACTCTATAACGACGTGACCGGCGAAAGAGAAATTCAGTCGAAGCTGCTGCAAACGGAGAAAATGGCGGCGCTGGGCCAACTGGTGTCTGGAATTGCTCACGAGTTGAATAATCCGCTGACCACGATAATGGGTTACGGACAGCTGCTGCTGGGCCACGGCCTCACTCCGCCGCAGCTCTCAAAAGCCAGAAAAGTGTTTCAGGAGGCCGAGCGCGCGCGAAGGATTGTGAAAAATTTGCTGTACTTTGCGCGTGAAAACAAGCCGGAGCGTACGCGCGTGAATCTGAACGAGATTGTCGAGCGTACGCTGGCGTTGCGGAGTTACGAACTGCGAGTGGAGAATATCGTTATCGAATGCGACCTGGCGCCGAACCTGCCGGAAACGATGGCCGATCCGCATCAACTTCAGCAAGTGGTGTTGAACCTTTTGGCGAATGCCGAACAGGCATTGTTGGAAGACCGAGGCCAAGGACACGTTTGGATCCGCACGCATCGCATCGGGGGCAATCGAATTTCACTGGAAGTCTCCGATGATGGTCCAGGCATTCCAACAGAAGTCGGGTCGCGAATCTTCGATCCCTTTTTTACGACGAAGCCTTCAGACGTTGGCACCGGGCTGGGGCTTTCGATCGTTTATGGAATCGTGCATCAGCATGGCGGGGAAGTTACGTTCGAAAACCAATCGGGCTCCGGTGCGCGCTTCGTCGTGGAATTGCCCCTGGTCGCGGTGCAACCGAGAGATCCGGAGGCGAGCCTGTCTTTGAGGGCCGAGCGGGAGCCGAATATAACTAGAGGGCGGATCCTGGTGGTCGAGGATGAGCCCACCGTCGCCCAGCTAATCGTAGATGTTCTGCGCGAAGAGGGTCACCAAGTGGAAGCCGTGCTTGACAGTCAGGAGGGTCTGACGATGCTTTCGCGCGGCACGTACGATCTGGTTCTTTGCGATCTTCGAATGCCGCGTCTCGACGGACCTGCGTTTTACGACACGTTGGTTCGGGCCGGGAGCGCGGAGCACCAGCGCATAATATTCGTCACCGGCGATACCTTGGCGCCACGCACTCTGGAATTTCTGGAAGCGAACAAACTCCCATATCTCTCGAAGCCATTTTTGGTGGAGGAACTGAAGCTCGCGGTTAATTGCAGATTGCAAAAAACCCGGCAGATGGAAAAGATGTCGCATTCGGCTCGTCCAACAAAACGGCGCTCGGAATTGGGAAGCAAGCAGGAATCATGAGGCAGGGGGAAGCGTGGGAATGAATAGAGAAAAACCGGATGTCCTGCTTGGAATTGCGGACCGTAATCTCGCGAGGCGTTTCCTGGTTGCCACCGAGCGCTCCTCGAAACCGGGTTCGGTTTTTACCGTCGCCACATTGGCGGAACTGCACGATCAGATGAAACGCAGCGCGCCGCGCGTGATTGTGGTGGCCGACGACCTCTTGCAGGATTTGCCACC
>PKWH01000216.1:11482-31689 GCA_003131985.1 Acidobacteriota bacterium
GATCACGCTGGGCGGAGCGCTCAGAGATTCCCGCGCGACAACTGTGGGGGGAGCTTTCACTCGACGTGGCGGAAATTTTTCGCCACGAGATCAATAACCCCTTGACCGGGATACTCGGCAATGCTGAGCTGGTTCTAGCCCATGGCGAACACATGTCCGTCACCGACGCACAGCGACTTCGGACAATCGTCGACCTTGCGGTACGCCTGCGGGAAACAATTCGACGCCTAAGCCCCGCATTGCAAACTCAGCCGCATCCTGTGCGATCCATTTAGCGACGGTCTTCCGTGAACTCGGGAACGCATCTTTACTACTCACCAATTTTTGTTGCTACTCGGGTCGTCCGCTATTTACTTCGGCCCCGACTTTACCTACCATGTGCCATGTCTGCCAGTTGCGCCTGGGCGCGATTCGGTCCAAGTTCCGCTGCGCAAACCCAAACCTATGCCACGTGTACCCCGACTTATCGTAATTGAACCTAACGGAGCCCATCGCGAAGTGCCGGTAGGCACCACGCCGTTTCGAATCGGCCGTCAGGCTGGCAACGAGCTGACCTTGCGCGATAGCCGCATCAGCCGTCAGCAGGCCCAAATCATTTCCGTGAACGGCACGATGGTGCTGGAAGACATGGGCAGCCGGCACGGAACTTTCGTCAACGGGGAGAAAGTTCTTCGCCACGAGCTTCAGCCTAAAGACTCCATCGATTTTGGCATGCCCGATTCCTACAAACTGACGTTCCTGGGGCAGGGAGCAACGATTGAGGAACTGGTGGAGCGGGTGGAAGCTCCGGCGCCGACCCATGCCGGGTCTCGCGAACTCTATCACCTGGGCGTTCTGCTTGAAGTAGCGCGAACTCTAGGAACGGGATTATCGCTTGAGGACGTGCTGACCGCCGTGGTTGATGCCGCTATTCAGGTAACGCGCACAGAACGCGGCGTGCTGCTTCTGGCCAACGAAAGCGGCGAACTGAATATGATTGTGGCGCGGGATGCGCAGCGCGGCACGCTGCGGCCGGATCAGTTGCAGGTATCGCAGAGCGTGGTGAAGAGCGTGGCGAAAACTCGCCGCGAATTGATCGTGAGCGATACGGGCGAAGATGGGGGAATGAGCCAGCAAGAGAGCGTGGCGCGGCTGGAGTTACATACGGTAGTGGCCATTCCTATCGACAAGCTGCCGATGATTGAGACGCTCGATGCGACAATTTCCACACGCCAAGGCGAGTTGCTTGGCGTCCTGTACCTTGATAGCCACGTTCCCTCGAGCGCGTTTACGGATCTGGATCGGGAAGTTTTGCGCAGTCTGGCGCGGGAAGCGGCGACGGTTGTCGAGAATGCGCGGCTTTTTGCGTCCTCGCGAGCTAAACAGCGGTTGGACCACGAAATCGAAATCGCCAGCCAGATTCAGAAAACTCTGCTTCCGAAAGCGCTCCCCAACACTACAGAACTGTCAGTGACCGGCTCAACGCTTTCCTGCCACTCCGTCGGCGGCGATTGTTTTGACGTAATCGGTCTTGGCGGCGGACGTTATGGATTCTTCGTCGGAGATGTCTCGGGGAAAGGTGTTTCCGCAGCTCTGCTTGCCACACTGCTGCAAGGCGTCTTCTTTACCACGGCGGCGATGGACATCGCGCTTCCCAGCGTGTTTTCGCGTGTGAACCAATATTTGTGCGAGCGCAGCGGGGACGATCGTTACGCCACGGTTTTCTACGGCGTTCTGGACAAAATGGGGCGTTTTGAATATGTGAATGCGGGCCACGTCCCGCCATTGCTGCTGCGCAAGGCGGGCGGGTTGGAAGGATTGGGATCGGCTAATTTTCCAGTTGGAATGTTTGCGGAGGCGGAGTATCAAAGTACCCGCGTGCAGGTGGACGCCGGCGATTTTCTGGTGATCTACACGGACGGCGTTTCCGAAGCGTCCAACAATAGTAACGAATTGTTCGAAGAGTCGCGGCTGCGGCGCATCATGGAAGATTTTAAGGGCACCACGGTGGAACAATTGGGAGACACGATCCGGGAGGGCATGAGAGCCTTTACGGAAGGCGCTCCACAGTCGGACGACATCACCATCCTCGTGATCCAATATAAGGGAAGTACCGGATGAAGAGAAAAACAACGGCGCGGATAGCACCGGCGCGGATAGCGCCAGCGACAGCTCTAGAGACGCTGGAACAGGTTGTGTCGGTGCTGAATCCTGAAATCGAGCCGGGGGAACTCGCTGCGCAGATGGTGCGTGTGTTGGCGGCGCCGGGCCGACTGGAGGGCGCGCGCCTGTGGCGGGTGGTCAATGGCACACCGGCGATCTGGCAGGAAAGCGGCGAGCTTCCGGCAGCGGACTTGGGCAGCATTGAGAACATTCTCAAAGGCAAGTCTCCAGGTAAGAACGGGAAGAGCCGCACTTGGCTCCTTGGGCGCCCTGCGGATCCAGTCGGCGTTCTCGAAACGTCGTTGAAGGGGCCACTCGACGACAAGACCCGAATATGGCTCGATTTGTTCAGACGATATGCGGAAGTTGCGCTGGAAAGCAGCGAACGACGCAACGCGGTTATCGAGCTTTCGACCATCGTAGAGGCCACCAAGCGTCTGAATTCCACGCTCGACCTCGCCGAATTGCTGAACATCATTCTGCAACTCACGACTCGACAGACGGGAGCGGAGCGCGGGACAGTTTTTTTGATCGATCACGAGCGCAATGAAATATGGTCGCTGGTCGGAATGGGTCTCGACCAACACGAGATTCGGCTCCCGATTAGCCGGGGCATTGCGGGTTGCGTGGCGGCGACCGGCGACACTATAAACCTGGCTGACGCGTACGCGGACCCGCGGTTCGAATCGGAAGTCGATCTGCGTCTCGGTTTCCGCACGAAGTCGCTCCTTTGTCTTCCCATTCGAAATAAGGACGGCGAAACCATCGGAGTGCTGCAGCTGTTGAATAAGAAAGCGGGGCCCTTTACACGGGCCGATGAAGGCATGCTCCGAGCAATTTCCGATCACGTAGCCCTGGCACTCGAAAATGCACAACTTCACCGCGAAATGATTCACAAGCAGCGGATGGAGCGCGACCTTGCGCTCGCGCGAAGCATTCAGGTTGGACTGTTGCCCGAACATCCTCCGCAACTGGAGGGATTTGACATCGCCGTCTCACACAAAATGTCCTTGGAAGCCGGTGGCGACTATTACGATTTCATCCCTCTGGCCCCGGACACGATTCTGACTGTGGTCGCGGATGTGGAAGGCAAGGGTGTGGGCTCGGCCATGGTGATGGCAAACCTTCAGGCCACGCTCCACGCGCTGCTGGCGCATCTCCATTCGCTCGAGCGGCTGGTTGAATCGCTGAACGATATGATCCTGGCGGACACGCGCGGGCAGAAGTTTATGACTATGTTTGTGGGCTTGCTCGATCAGCCGCATCGCACGCTCCATTACGTGAACGCGGGACATGTGCCGCCGGCGGTTGTGCGCGCGGACGGGTCAGTCGAATATCTGCGAGAAGGCGGAATGGTGGTCGGGTTGTTTCCAAGCGTGCATTACGACCGCGGACATGTGCGGCTCAACCCGGGCGATCTCGTTGTAGCTTGCACCGACGGCATTACCGAAGCGATGGATACTGAGTCCGAGGAATTCGGCCAGCCGAGGCTAGTGGAATTAGCCGTTCGTGAACGCTCGAAGCGGGCTCAGGAAATTGTAGACATCGTGCTGAAGGAAGTGGACCTCTTTTCTCGCGGCGGCACGCACGAAGATGACCGCGTGATCATGATCCTCAAAGTCGTCTAGCTGTTTCCTTCACTGCTTCGTACCTGCGTTCCCGAAGAACGTACCTCGCGTTTTTCCTATCCCGCTAACAGGTTCTCTCCAATGAAAAAACTTAGGACCCGGTGGAGGAGTAATGACGGGTGCCTATGTTCCACACGGAGATTGCGAGTGTGAGAAATACGAGCGCAACTACCGGAACGAGTGGGGCGTATTCGGGGTGCACGGTGCGGCCGAGCATGCGCACGCTGGGGTAAAAGGATGCGAGGCCGAAGGGAACGATCCAGCACAGGAAAAATTGCACGGCTCCGCTGTAGATGGAGAGCGGGTAACGTCCGAATGCAATCACGTTCCAAACGGGCGGATGCACGCCGATGCGATCTTCAAACCAAAAGGAAACTGTGCTCAGCAGCAGAAAAATCGAAACGTAGATGACGGCGGCGCAAACTCCAAAGAAAAAGAGCATTGCGAATTTCGCGGGTGTCCACGCCAGGCCCAGCCGCCTGGAGGCCCACCAGAGGCAAAAAATGCCGGTGGCAACTTCCTGCAAGGACTCGATGCGAAATGTCTCGAACAGCACTTGAAAAAGCGAAGAAATCGGGCGTAGCAGGACGCGGTCGAATTTTCCCTCGATGATAAAATTGTTGCCGAAGTCGTAGAGATTCATGCTGACGATGTTGAATATGCCGTAGGGGATCAACGAAAAACCGTAGAGAAACAGGACTTCCTCGAATTGCCAGCCAGCCAACTGCGTCGCCTTCTGGAACAAAATCACAACAAAACCGAGTCCAAAAATCGTGGCGGCAAAACTGGTTCCCAGGCTGATGAAGAAATCGCCGCGATAGCTGACACGGACCTTGGCGTACTGTGCGAAGTAGTCGAAGAAGAGGAGCACGTGGCGCTTTGCCGCGGCAACAAGGGCGGCCAAGCCGATTTTTTCTTCCGCCACATCCCCGGCGGGTAAGGAACTATTTACCACGCTACCCTCCGTGAATTGTGATTTTGCGGGCTGCACGCTCCCACCAAAAATGCGCCAGGATCAGCAACGCCACCACCCAGCACCACTGGGTCACGAGAGCCCGCAGCGCGTGGGCGCGATCTAGCTTGCCAAGATAAATCTGGAGCGGTGTGTAAGCGATGTGCTCGAAGGGAAGCCATGCAAGGACTGTTTGAATCTTTGCCGGGAAAAAGGCCATCGGAACGAGCAGGCCGGAAAGCAGTTCGATCAGCCAGTATTTTGCGCGAATCAGCGCAAGGATGGATTTCAAGGGAATCGCGCAGGTTCCGATCATGAAATTAATAGCGCCCATTAGAAAAAAACTGCCAAGGACAGCGATCATGAAAAGCAAGAAATCCTGGCGGGACGCAGGGCTTTGGACGTGAAACACAAATGCGACCACGAAGGCGGTGGGAAGCGTCAATAGCCCGAGGCGGAACGCGGATTCGCCAATCGCCCGCGAGATCCACATCCATTGCACCGAAACCGGCTTGATCAGGTCCATGGCGATTTTGCCTTCGATTACCTCGTAGGCCATTTCCTGATCGATGGTGTTCCAGTAGAAAGACCGAATGATCCATCCCACACTGACGTACGTAATCATTTGCTGCATGCTGTAGCCGGCGATGGATTGGCCGGAGTGATACACGGCGCTCCAAATGAAGTAGTAGACCGTGACGTTCAAGAAGTAGGTGATGATGCCGGTGAAATAGCGCAGGCGGAACGCGAGGATGTTAACGAACCCTACACGGGAGAATTCGACGTAGGGAACGAGCGCCTGGGCCCAACTGCTCATGCGACGACCTCGGGGAGGGCTTCTCCGGCGTAGATACGCTTGATGATCTCTTCGATAGGCTCGTCCTCGATTAGGATGTCGCGGACTTCGACGGCGCCGAGGATTTGGCGGATAAGATCGGCGGTCGCCACTTTCACGCGGTCGAAGCGGATGCGGTAAGTGAGTTCGTCCACTTGCTCTACTTCAAGGCCCTCTCGCGAAAACTGCTCAACACCAACCGCTTGCGCGCGATCTTTCAGCGCAAACTTGATTTGCTTGGTGCGCAGCAATTTCTCTTTCAGATGGCTCAGGGGGCCGTCATAGAGCACCTTTCCGTGGTCGATGATCATGATGCGGCGGCACAACTCCTCGATATCGTCGAGGTCGTGAGTTGTCAGCAAAACAGTGGTGCGAAATTCGCGGTTGATGGCGCGCAGGAAATGGCGGATGTGGTCTTTCGCGACCACGTCGAGGCCAATCGTCGGCTCATCAAGGAAGAGCAATGGAGGATTGTGCAAGAGTGCGGCGGCTAAATCGCAGCGCATTCGCTCTCCGAGCGAGAGCTTGCGCACCGGCGTGTGCAGATAATCGCGGATGCCCAGAATTTCGTCGAAGCGTTCCATGCGTGCATCGAAATCACGTTGCGAGACGTCATAAATGCGGCGGAGAAGCTTGAAGGATTCAATTACGGCGATGTCCCACCAGAGTTGGGTGCGCTGGCCGAACACGACGCCGATCGTCTTCACGTATTGCCTGCGCTGGCGATACGGAACGTAGCCGTTGATGCGGATTTCGCCGCTGGTGGGCACCAGGATGCCGGTCAGCATCTTGATGCTTGTCGATTTTCCGGCGCCGTTCGGGCCGATGTAGCCGACCATTTCGCCGCGCTCGATTGAGAAACTGACGCGATCCACAGCCGCAACCGTGCGGTAATCCCTGACAAACAGATTTTGAATTGAGCCCCAGACGCCTTCACGGCGTTTGAAGGTGCGGAAGTGTTTACATAATTCGTGGACGTGGATTAGCGAATCAGCGCTCATGAATCACCGGATTCTAGCACTAGCGTTGCGAACGTGCGCGGCAACGTGTCACCCTGCCGAGATTAGACGCGCGGAATTTCTTTTCGGTGCTGGAGAAATTTCTCGAAGGGCGGTATTGCTCCAGCGGCAGTAGGAACCGATGGCGCGCAACCGGACGGACAAACTGGGGAAGGTAATGATACTTCCAGGCTGACTTGGCACGGAACGAAGCGCGGGCACTAACCCTTGTGGCAGATGGAGCAGTGTTTTGCTTCGTAATTCTCCATGGTGACTTCGAACATGTTATTGCAGCCTATACAGACGCGGTGAATTTTGGGTGGTTTGTTGCCAGGCTTGGTCTCGTCCGTGGGGCCAGAATGCTGGGTTGTGTGGGGCTCGCTCATGACCGAATTCTAACACGCTCCGCGGGCAGCGCAAGATCGTGCGACATAGGCGACAACATTTCCGAGAGTGCCAATCTGGCACCCATTGGCGTTTGCGCAGGCGTGCGTCAAACGGGTCTGCTACAATTTTACGCTTCGGGGGTAGCTGCGCGTTCGACCGCGCGGCCGATGATGGCGAAAAATAGCAGACCAAAATGGATCGTAGCGGCCCTTGCTGTGGCGCTTGTCGTCATAGTTCTAGTGGTTCTCGCGGGGCGTGGGCAAGCTCCGACCGTGTCGATCGTCCAAGTGTCTCGCGAGGATTTAACTGCATCGATCACGAGCAACGGAAAGGTCGAACCGATTTCTCCCGTTATTGCTCACGCCCAGTTTGCCACGTTCGTGGACAAAGTAATGGTTAGCGAAGGGCAGTCTGTGCACCGAGGAGAGCTCATTCTGAGCCTCAATGCGGCAGATATCGGAAGTCAGCTCGCACAGGCTCGCCAAGATTTGCTCTCTGCTCAAACCACTTTGCGAAATGCTCGTGCAGGCGGTCCTCCCAATGACGTAGCGCAGCTTGGAGGAGATCTGCAGGCAGCGCGAGCGAGGGTCGCCGACCTTGAACGCACGCACGCAGCGCTCACCGAACTTGTCGCCAAGCAAGCGGCCACGCAGGACGAACTCGCTCAGAACCAGGCGGCTTTGGCCGAGGCCCGCGCCAATCTTCAAGCGCTGGAGCAGAAAACGGCGGCTCTAAAGCAGCAAACAAGCGTGGACGCAGAAGCGGCTGATTTGCGTGTAAAGCAGGCGCAGGGTCAGGTTCAGTCACTAGAAGAAAAACTGCGTTCGGCGACTGTTACGGCAGAAGGTGACGTCACCGTTTATTCGTTGCCCGTGCACGCAGGCGATTATGTGAAAGTGGGCGACATTCTGGCGGAAATGGCTGACTTGCGCCAAGTGCGCGTTCGTGCATTTGTGGATGAGCCCGATCTCGGATCGCTCGAGCCGAACGAGGATGTTAGGGTAAATTGGGATGCCATGCCTAACCGCACGTGGGCCGGGAAAGTAGAGCAAGTTCCCAAGCAGGTGGTAGCGCGCGGAACCCGCAGCGTGGGTGAGGTTCTGTGCTCGGTGCAGAATGACAAGGTTGAACTTCTGCCAAATGTAAATGTTGAAGTGCACATCCTGGTCCGGCAACGGCCTGGGGTGCTGGTAGTGCCGCGGCGAGCCGTAAGTTACGAAAACGGACAGCACTATGTTTTTGTATTCGACGGTGAAAAAGTTCATCGCCGCCAGTTTGAAGTGGGCATAGCAAGCGATAAAAGCTATGAAGTCGTTTCGGGCCTGGCGCTGGGCGACAAGATCGCGCTGCCTGGCGATATGGATTTGAAGGACGGTACGGAAGTTCGAGTTACGGAGGCCAAATGAAACTGCGGTCCGCTCGTATTCCTGGATTTGCGCTGGCTCTTCTTGCCGGGACGACGATCCTCGCGACAATCGTTCCGCTTGGAGCAGTGCTACTGTGTCGTTCCGCGTTCGCATCAGACGCGTCCGGAGCAATTCAGACTGCGCAGCGCCAGTTCAACTCTGGAAATTACACAGCCGCAATCAAGACGCTGCAGTCCGTGGCGCAGGTTTCGGCCAGCGCCGAGGGACAATACTGGCTCGGGCGCAACTATTACGAGCTCCGCGATTATGACAACGCAATCGCAGCCGCTGAAAAGGCCGTCGAGCTTGATCCTAAGAGCTCTCTCTATCATGAATGGCTGGGCCGCATTTATGGAGGGAAGGCAGATCGCGATCGCAGCTTTTCGTACGCGCGAAAAGTTAAGAAAGAATTCGAAGAGGCGGTGCGGCTGAATCCCTCAAATACGGACGCCCGGCGTGACCTTGAACAATACAGCATGGAGGCTCCCTGGGTCGTCGGCGGAAGCAAGGATGAAGCCAAGGATCAAGTGGCAGCGATCGAAGCGATCGACCCAGTAGAGGGACATTTAGCGCGCGCCGCTTACGATCTGGATGCCAAGAAGACGGAACTTGCGGAGAAGGAATATCGTGACGTACTCGCAGCAAAACCGAAAAAGATCGAGCCTTATTTGGACGTCATCAATTTTTTTATACATCAGAACAAGCCCGCCGATGCAGAAGCGGCGATTCAGGCGGCAGCGCTGGTGAGTCCAAATGATCCGCGTCTAGCCTATTACCGCGGAGTCTCACGGGTGCTTTCCGGAACAGACCTTTCGCGCGGGGAAGAATATTTGAAGTCCTACCTCGCGAGCTCACCCGACCGCAGCGATTGGCCGTCGCACGCGGGAGCCCGTGAGTGGCTGGGAAGGCTTTACGAAGCTGAAGGAAAGCGGGCTGAAGCGGCAGAGCAATATCGTGCGGCGCTGCAGCTAGACCCGGGACGCAAGGAAGCAAAATCCCGGCTCGAAAAACTCGAGAAGTCGTCGCACTGAGCTCTTGCTGCTGTGAATGGAAGACTTTCATTCACCCAAGCGCATCCTATTAGCTGGTACTCCTATGCAACCTCTTCGCGGATCACCAACCGAATGGCGCGAGACGTGGCAGCTTGCAGTGCAAGCGCTCCGCGCCAACAAAGTACGCGCCATGCTGACTATGCTAGGTGTGATCATAGGAAGCGCTTGCATCGTGTTGGTGGTAACCGTTGCCCTATCAGGAAAGCTCTACATTATCGGACTGATAGAGGGAATAGGGGCGAATCTCGTCTATGCGTCGGTGATCCACTCCGGAGCGGTTACGTTCACAGACGAAGTGACGCCGGCCGACCTGGAGGCGGTGAAGTCGAGTATCCCTAATGTGGTGCAAGTGGCGGGGACAAATGATATGGCAATGTCCACGAGCGTAGATGGCAAGGAGTATCCGATTTACCTAGTGGGAGTGACGGCAGGTTTTCAAAAGATCCGCAACCTACTTGTTTTGCGAGGGCGGTACCTAGACCAGGATGACTTAAGAACGCAAAGCAAGGTCTGTCTGCTGACGCAAAACCTTGCGGATCTGCTATTTCCCTCCGAAAGTCCGTTGGGAAAAGACATTGGCATCGGGGAGCTGCACTTCACGGTCATAGGTGTTTACAAGGAACGAGTTGCAAGCTTTGGCTTGACCGAGCTTCGCCCGGAATCCGTGATCGTTCCTTTTGCGTTGATCAAGTACTACACGGGCACGGAATTCTTCAAGTCGTTTTACGTGCAGGCAGACAAGCCTGACGACGTCCCAATGGTAACAACTCAGGTCGAACAGATCTTGCTGAGCCGGCATCGTTCTGGCGCTAGGTACAGGGTAGAAAATCTTTCCGGTATTCTCGAGACCGCCCATAGCATTTCGCTGGCGCTGACAGTTTTATTGATTTTGGTGGCCTTGATCGCTCTCACGATTAGCGGCATCGGGATCATGAACATTATGCTGGTGACGGTGACGGAACGAACCCACGAGATCGGGATTCGCAAAGCCATCGGCGCCCGTCGTGACTCGATCCTGTATCAATTCTTAATGGAGGCTTTGCTAATAAGCGGTACAGGAGCGCTGGTGGGGATCGTGATCGCAGTTTCCATTCCCATCATCATCAATTCCTTCATCAGGTTCATTCCTGACCTGCGGGGAGTTACTATTCCTGTGTCATGGCTCTCCGTACTGCTGGCGTTCATAGTATCCTGCTCAACGGGCCTGCTGTTCGGTTATCTTCCTGCCAACCGCGCGGCACGTCTTCACCCGACGGAATCGCTACGCTATGAATAAAAAATTGCGAGTGTTAGCTGCGGCCGGCGTAATTGCGGCGTTTTTGACAGCAGGACTTGCGCGCGCGCAGGATGCCGAAAAGCTGACCATGCGTCAGGCTGTTACGCTGGCGCTGCAGAACAGCCGGGATCTAGCTCTGGCGCGCGTGCAGTACACCGTCGCCCTTAACGAAGCAGGGCTTGACCGAGCCGCATTTCTGCCAAACCTCTATACCGGTTCTGGGGCTGCGTACACTTCCGGATTTCCGTCCATTTCAGGCTCACCGCCTGCGGTTTTTCAAATGAGCTACAACCAGGCTGTTTTCAATCCGCTGCTGAAAGGGCAGCAACGCGCAGCGGAAGATCGCGCGAAGAACATGAAACTCGAACTGGATCGGATGCATGACGACGTCATCGTGCGGGCCGCGACGGCTTATCTCGAGCTGGCCGAAGTGCGACATTCCCTGGAACTGATGCGAAAGGAAGAAGCCAGCGTAGAAAAAATTCTGGGTGTGACGCGCGATCGTGTCGCAGCAAACCAGGAGCTGTCAATCGAAGTGACTCGCAGCGAATTGGAGCAAGCGCGGGTGGAGGAAAAAATCATCAAGCTGGAAGGCCGCGACGAAACCTTGACGCAACAGATACGCAATCTCACGGGGATTTCGGATGGGCAATCTGTCGAAGTGGATACCGAGGAGCCGTCGTTCGAAAGTAATCTACCGGTAAACGACATGATGAACGCCGCCATGCAGAGCGATCGAGGAATTCAGGAAGCTGAAAACGAGCGTCTGGCACGCCAGCACCTGTTGCGTGGCGCGCATCTTAGTTATTGGCCTACCGTGGATGTTGTCGGGCAGTACAGCATTTTGAGCCAATTCAACAATTACAATGAGTTCTATAAGAAGTTCGAGCGCAATAACGTAAACCTAGGCGTTCAGGTCACCATTCCCCTCTTCGCTTCGAAGACGCGTGCGACTGTCGCGCTGGCGAAGAGCGAATTGGAAGCCGCCGAGTTGACACTGGGAAGCAAACGCCAGGAAGTCCGCTTGGACATCCAACAGAAAGCCCGCACCGTCCGTGAACTGGACGCGACTCGCGAGGTCGCCCGTCTCGACTTGAAGCTGGCGCAGGAAACCCTGCAAGTTGCCCAGTCCAAGTTTGACGAAGGGCGCTTTACGCTTCGAGATATTGAACGAGCGCGTTTGGATGAGAGCGACAAGTGGGTGGCGTTTCTTGACGCTGATTTTGCGCGTCAGCAAGGGCAGCTAAGTCTTTTGCAGGCAACGGGCCAGTTGGCAAAGGTGTTTCAGTAACGAACACCAAGCAACCATGGCTTGGGCTTGCCGTCAAAACCGAGTAAACTATAAGGATTGAGCAGAAGCTAAATTCATAAGGTCATTTTCAACCCTGAGGGGGTAAGAGTAAATATGCCGTCAGTAATGAAAACTTTGTTTCTAAATCCGCCGAGCTTTGAGAAGTTCGATGGCGGAGCGGGCTCTCGCTGGCCCGCCACGCGCGAGATTGAATCCTATTGGTATCCGGTTTGGCTGGCCTACCCGGCGGGAATGCTTGCCGGGAGTCGCTTACTCGACGGGCCGCCGCATCACATAACGCCCGAGGAAGTTGTCCGCATAGCTCAGGATTACGAGTTCGTGGTTCTGTTTACGTCCACGGTTGGTTTCTTCAGCGACTTGCGCATGGCTCGCGCGATGAAAGACAAGAAGCCGGGCATCAAGATCTGCTTCGTCGGGCCCCAGGTACAAATCAAGCCTGCGGAAAGTCTGCTAGCAAGTCAGGACATTGATTTTGTGGTCCGCGGGGAGTTCGATCACGCCGTGGTGGAATACGCCCAGGGCAAACCGCTTTCGGAAATCTTAAGCGCGAGCTACATGAAGGACGGCAAGATAGTCCACAACCCGCCGCGCGCGTTGCTTCAAACCGCGGAGCTTGATGAATTGCCGTTCGCCACTGAAGTCTATGAGAAGAATTTAACGATTGAGAATTATAACGTTCCATTTCTGCTGAATCCGTATGTCTCATTTTATACGGCACGAGGCTGTCCGGCTCTGTGCACCTTCTGCCTGTGGCCTCAGACTCTTTCCGGCCACGCCTGGCGCGTGCGATCGGTGGACAGTGTGGCGCGCGAATTCAAGCAGGCGCACAAGATGTTCCCCCAAGCCAAGGAATTTTTCTTTGACGACGACACCTTCAACATCCGCAAGGATCGCGTGCTAGCTCTCTGCAAGGAATTCAAGCCGGTCGGCTTCCAATGGTCCTGCACGGCACGCGTTCATAGCGACTACGAGACGTTAAAAGCAATGGCGGACGCTGGAGCCCGACTATTGATTGTTGGCTTTGAATCAGGCGATCCGCAAATCCTGAAGAACATCAAGAAGGGCGCTACGGTCGAAATGGGCCGCACCTTCGTGCAGAACTGCAAGAAGGTCGGAATCCACGTTCACGGCGACTTTATTATCGGGTTGCCCGGCGAGACGAAGCAAACCATCGAGAAAACCATCGAGTACGCAAAAGAGCTTGACTGCGAAACCATCCAGGTTTCGATGGCTCATGCTTATCCCGGCACAGAACTTTACGACCAGGGCATGCGCGAAGGCTTCCTGGCCGGCGAAGCAGCCACGGACGTGAACGGCCACCAGCTTCCGCATCTTGAGTATCCCGGGCTCTCGCGTGAATACATGGTGGAATCAGTGAACCGTTTTTACGACAGCTACTACCTCCGCCCGCGTGTCGCCTGGCGTATCGTACGTGAATCACTTTGGGATTCGCACGAGCGCAAACGCCTGTTCCATGAAGCGGTTGACTTCATGAAACTTCGTCACGAGCGCAGGAAAGTCGCGAAGAAAGGCGTTCAGAAAAGGGTCCTTGTCGAAGCGCCGCCCATGGAGCCGCGTTCCAGCGAATCGCAGAGCGCATGAAACCTACGGCAGGGCTTCATTTTAAGACTTATGTCCTGCTGTTTTTGATGGTGACCTTCGGCCCAGTAGGGGACGCTCTACTGGGGAAAGGCATGAAGATCGTCGGCGTTCCTACTGCGTGGACGCTGAACGAACTCTTCTACTTCTTCTTTCGCGCTTTTACTTCCGGTACGGTCTGGCTTGGAATCGCCTCCTTGCTTACATTTTTCATTTCTTACACCCTGGTGCTTTCCTGGGCGGATTTTAGTTTCGTCCAGCCGGCCTCTGCGATCGCTTACGCAATCGTCGCCCTGCTCGGTCATTTCTTGCTTGGCGAGTACGTAAGCACCACACGGTGGATTGGCATCGCGATCATTTGTCTCGGCGTTCTTTTCGTGGGGAACACGTCGCTGAGTACCACGGAGCGCGCCTGATGTTATTAGAGGCGATTTTGCTTCTGCTGATCGTTTTGGGCAGCACGGCGGGTGAGCTTTGTATTACGCGCGCCATGAAAGTGATCGGCGAAGTGAAGGATTTTCGACCTCTGGCGCTCCTGCGGGTCTTCGGCCGGGCATTGAAAGTTGGGTGGATGTGGCTCGGTCTTTCGCTCATGGGCATCAGCTTTTTCGCCATGCTGACGATGCTCTCGATGGAAAACGTCAGCTTCGTTGTTCCTATTACCGCTCTCAGTTACGCGGCAGGTGCTTACGGCAGCCGCTTGTTTTTGGGCGAACGCGTCACCAAGCTACGTTGGGCTGGAGTTTTTCTGGTCTGCTTTGGCGTCGTCCTCGTGTGGCAGGGCAAGGGGTAGCGGTCTTATGATGTGGATGGTGGTTCGCGACGCGATTCTCGCGCTGGCGGTTGCGCCTTACATCTACTACTTGATCGCGATCCTTGCGGCGGAGAGATTTTTTCGCGCCGAGTCCGTTGGCTCTCGCCGCCCGGCTTCAGACTTCACTCCTCCCGTCAGTATTCTGAAACCCATTCATGGTCTCGACCGCGAAACCTATGAAAATTACGCCAGCTTCTGCAGTCAAGAATATGCGGAATTTGAAATTCTTTTTTGTGTGGGTAATGAGCGCGACCCGGCCGTTTCGGTCATCGAGAAACTAATCGCCGATTTTCCTCAGCGCTCGATTCGGTTGCTGATTGGCTCGGAGCCCCTGGGCGCCAGCGACAAGGTGAACAAGCTCTGCCGAATGGTTCGCGAAGCGCGCCACGACATCGTCATCGTCAGCGATAGCGATGTGCGCGTTGAGCCAGGTTTCCTTCGCGCGGTCGTAAGACCGTTTTCTGATCCCAAAGTGGGTGGAGTGACGTGCCTCTACCGCGGCCTGACCGACGGCGGATTTGCCGCCGATCTAGAAGCATTGGGCAATACCGCCGATTTCGCTCCCGGCGTGCTCGTGGCCCGTTATCTAGGGGGGCTCGATTTCATGTTGGGCGCCGTGATGGCGACCACTAAAAAGCACCTTACCGAGATCGGCGGATTCGAATCACTCGCGGATTACTTCTGCGATGACTACGAGCTCGGCAATCGCATTGCCTCGCGCGGCTATCGCGTCGAGCTGAGCCGTTTCCCGGTGGATATCGTTTACCCGCGAGAAACGATCGGCGACGCCTTTCGCCATCAGCTTCGTTGGAACCTGAGCATCCGCTTTTCGCGGCCCTGGGGGCATCTTGGATTGATCTTCTCCCAAGGCCTGCCATGGGCGGTGCTGGCTGCCGTCGTCGCGCCATCGCGTTTACTCGCTGTGTGCTATCTTGCGGGCTACTACGGCTGCAGGAGTTGGCTGGCCGTTGTGGTCGGCGTTAAGGGAATGAAAGATCGTCTCGTACTTCGGAAGATCTGGATGCTAGTGCCGCGTGACGCGGTTGCGTTCATCGTCTGGTTTGCAAGTTTTTTTCCGCAGCGCATTCACTGGCGCGATCGGCAGTTTCGCGTCCGCGATAAACGGCTTGTTCCCATATCGCCGCGCCATTCGCTTTAGAGCCGGAGCTGCGCAACGCGTTTGGCAAGCGATTTGATTGGCTACCGAAGGCGAGTCCGCCCGCGTGTGATTACCGCAAGGCTACCATCCATGGAGACGAAATCAGTTCCGCACCGATGATCGCGAGTACCTGATGCCCCTTTTGGCGGCCTTCGAGATTTCTTAGGGATCCAATTTATCGTCTAAGAGCGAACCGGCCGAACATTTCCATGTAGCCGGAAACGCTTGAGACTGTTCCCTAGGCTCGCTTGCCTCGCTGCGTCGCCACGCACGGAATTCCGGCTAGTCTCGGCGGCCTTGCGCCATGGCGAAGCGATCCTATTATGGGCGTGTAGGCGAGCTGGGAGCACTCGCGGACGGCGCGCAACATGAGCCCTCCACGACTCATGTCACCACGGCCAACGAACTCCGATGGAAACATAAGCCGATCGCCCAAAATAGCCAGGAGGGGTTCTACATACTTCGGTGTTGCGATACTTCCGAGAAGAACAACCTCGCACTTTGTTCCTATTCGCTCCGCGAGATGCATAGCATCACGTTCAAGCGGCTTGCGGTATCTGGCGTCGGAGGCACTTACCTGAACGCGCGCCATGTTTTTTAGGTCTTCGAGACCNNCCAGGATCGCTGTTGGTTCAGCGAAGGCGCGCGCATAGGCGAGCTTTCCCCGAAAATAAAGACCGCTTATGAAACTGAATACCTCGCCAAGTGGAGCGGCAGATTCACGAAGCCGTGCAGCAAGTTCAAAACTTGCTTGTTTGCGCAATAGGAGGCTGGCGCGAACGCCGGACAAATCGGCAGGCGAGAGAAGAAATATGCGGCCCTTCGCGGCGTGCTCTTGGCAGGAAGGGAGAGTCTCGGTTTGAACGCTTAGCGGCGAAAAAATACTCACATAAAATTATAATCTTACCGCCCGCGATAGCAAAATCGGGATACAGGCATGTTTAGGAACAGCACCGTAGTACCAGCCACGATTCGCAGCTCTAAAGGTTTATCGGTATTGTCGCGGTTGGCGCATTCGTTGAATATTATTTCGTATTGTGATGTGACCACCTGTGAAGGGGCCAAGCATGGGTAAGAAGAAGACTTGGACTGTAAATCTGGGGGCGACTTTAGGAACTAAGTCACGAAACCGTAGATCCATCGGCCCAGCGAAGGGTAAAGCAAGCAGTCGACCATATAGCGTTGGAGTCTCGACCGTGCGCACCGCAAAAAGTTCGAAAGCGTCTGTGCCTGCCGGCGTCAACGAGGCTGAACTCAGCGTTGCCGGCGAGACGGTGAAGCTTACCAACTTACAGAAGATTTTCTGGCCAAAGCTCGGGTTAACGAAGCGTGACCTTCTCCAGTACTATCTCAGCGTCTCGCGCTGGCTTTTGCCGCATGTGCAGGATCGCGCCATGGTGATGAAGCGCTACCCGAATGGAATATCCGGAGAATTCTTCTTCATGAAGCGAGCTCCCGAGTCGCGCCCCGCTTACATTCCGATCTGTTCGATCGAACATCATTCAGGAAATGTAATCGATTTCCCAATGGTGCAGACCGTCGGATCACTGCTTTGGGTGATCAACTTGGGATGCATCGATTTAAACCCCTGGTACGCGCGCTGCGATGATGTGGAGAGGCCTGACTACCTGCATTTCGATCTCGACCCGGTTCCAGGCGCCTCGTTTGAGAAAGTGCTCGAAACCGCTCTAATTGTTCGCGACGCGCTCGCGTCGATCAAAATAAAAAGCTACCCTAAAACTACGGGATCGCGCGGTATTCATGTGTATGTCCCGATTTTGCGCGGGCCGTTGCAAAAGCAGGTATGGGCATTTGCGAAAACTTTTGCAATCGAATTGGCCAATCGAAACCCAAAGCTTATTACGGCGGAATATCGTGTAGCGAGACGCCCTTCCAGCCACGTGCTCGTTGATTACAACCAAAATGCATGGAATCGAACGCTCGCGTCAGTGTATTCGGTCAGGCCGAAGCCGGCCGCCACAGTTTCAACGCCCGTGACCTGGGATGAGGTTGAGCGCGGTATAAAAATGGAAGATTTCACCATAAAGAACGTCCCCGCGCGGTTGGCAAAACTCGGCGATATTTGGAAACAGCTACTGTCTCAAAAGGGACGTACAAATCTTGACCGATTTCTATGACGCTACCAATACCCAAGAACTATGCGCCGATGGAGGCCCAGCCCGCGGCGGAGTTACCTAAGGGTTCGAACTGGTGTTATGAGCCCAAATGGGACGGATTTCGGTGTCTGGCATTCCGTAATGGCACTCATATTGATTTGGAATCCAAGTCCGGCAAGCCACTGACCCGCTACTTTCCGGAGCTCGTCGCGGCCCTGTCGGCCATTAGAGCGACCAAGTTCGTGTTAGACGGCGAGATCGTCATTCCTGTAGATGGAAAACTCTCTTTCGATGATCTGCTTATGCGGATTCATCCAGCTGCTATCCGCATTGCGAAATTGAGCGCGACCACGCCTTGCGTCTTTGTCATTTTCGATTTGCTCGTAAATGCCACGGGTAAGAGCATTGTGAACCTGCCTTTGCGCGAGCGCCGGCGGGACTTGGAAAGGTTCGCGAAGAAATTCTTGCGAGACGATGCAATGTTGCGACTTTCTCCCACTACGAAGGATCTCGATCTGGCGCGATCGTGGTTCAACATGGGAGTAGGGTTAGACGGAATTGTGGCGAAACAGGATGATTTGGTTTATCAGACTGGCAAGCGAACTGGGATGCAGAAAATCAAGAAGCAGCGAACAGCCGACTGTGTACTTGGGGGCTTTCGCTACCTTGAAAAGAAACGCCTAGTGGGATCTATGCTATTGGGATTGTTCAATGACAAGGGACTTCTCGACCATGTGGGCTTCACATCGTCGATTCGGGAAGAAGAGCGCGCGTCGTTGACCAAAAAGCTTGAAAAGATGATTAAGGCGCCTGGCTTTACAGGGAAAGCTCCCGGAGGACCAAGCCGTTGGAGCACCAAACACTCGCTGCAGTGGGAGCCGCTCGATCCGAAATTGGTAGCCGAGGTGCAATTCGACCACTTCACCGGCGGACGCTTTCGTCATGGAACGAAGTTCTTGCGATGGCGCCCGGAAAAGAGACCTAAGGATTGCACGATGAAACAAGTTCGCCGAGAAAACAAGTCCGCGTTAAATCTACTCTAGGTGGAACGAATTGCGATCGTTCGATCGCGATTGAGGCTCGCAACGGAAGACCATACGATCGAGGCCTGACACGCTCCGAGCCCGCGTTGTTCGTCTCATTGACGGCCTGCCCGAAATGTTGCAGAATATTCAGCGCAAGCTCGAACCGCTGATTGTGTTTGTCTGACCGCCAGTGGGAATCCGATTTCATCCGCGTCTTCGTTCATAAAGCCGTGGAGAACTGCTTGTATCAAAGCGGCAGTGTGTTTATTAAGTCTTCAGTTTAGTGTCGGTTGGGAGGTCGTACAATTGGCAGTACATCAGATTCTGGATCTGATTATCCTGGTTCGAGTCCAGGCCTCCCAGCCAATCTCCTGAGTACGTTCTCGTCGAAGTAAAATCAGTACCGATTCGGCAAAAGAGATTCGCGGGCGCGAATCAACTTTTCCTTCGTTCCAGCTCTGACCAACGTTCGTACAGATTGTCAACGTTCTTCTGCGCTGCTTCCATTTCGGCAAATGCGATTTGAAGGCGAGATGCGTCACTCGCGATTTCGTGATTTTCCAAAGCGCTGCGGCTAGCGAGAAGCGATTGTTCGGCCTTCGCGATCTGCTTTTCGAGGGACGCGAACTCCCGGCTCTCGTTATGTGTCAGTTTGTTCTTGGGTACTGCGGACGGGGTTTCGAGATTTATTTGCGGAGGCTTCGTCACTTTTGTCAGTTTGGAAACGCTCGCCGCTTTTTGCGTGCCCTGCCACGCATCCCATTGCGAATAGTCGGCAAAGCGTTCGGCGTTTCCGAGGCCATCCAAGCCGAATACGATTGTGGAGACGCGATCCAGCATGTAGCGATCGTGTGTGATGAGCACCAGCGCGCCGCGATACTCGAGAAGATTCTCTTCCAATATTTCCAGCGTGGGGATATCGAGATCGTTTGTCGGTTCATCCAACAGCAGAACGTCTGCCGGCTGGAGCATGAGCTGCGCAACTAAAACGCGCGCGCGTTCGCCACCGGAAAGCCGGCCAACCGGCCGGTTCAAATCTTCAGCGTTGAAAAGAAATCTGGCGGCCCATGAAGCGACGTGGGTAACTCGTTCCTGATAAATCACGGAGTCACTATCAGGCGCCAATGCGCGGCGCAAGGTCAAGTTAGGATCGAGTTCGCGATTCTGATCGAAGTAGACAATTTTCAACGAGTCAGCCTTGCGTACCGTGCCGGCGGTAGGATCAATCTCGCCGCGCAGCAAGCGGAGCAGCGTCGTTTTGCCGCTGCCATTCGGACCAACCAAACCAATGCGCATCCCGGACGTAACTGTGAAATCAATTCCTTTGAAAAGCGAACGGCCGCCGATCGAGCAACTCACGCCGTCAAGTACGATCAATTGTTTGGTTTGCCTGTTGGAAGCAGAGAAGTCAATTTTTGCGGTAACAGTGCGGCTTCTGGCATTCATATCGGCCAGTTCGCCGATCATCTTATGCGCTTTATCAATTCTGGATTTTGATTTGGTCG
>PKWH01000216.1:31699-32041 GCA_003131985.1 Acidobacteriota bacterium
GTGCGCTTCTTTAGCTTCCAGGAAGATGCTGTACTTTCCCTTTACGCGAAGAAAGCCTTCCTGGTAGGCGCGGTCGAGTTCGACCATATCGTTCGCCACATTTTCGAGAAAGTAGCGGTCGTGGCTGACGACGACGCAGGCGAACTCCGCATCCTCGAGCAATCTTTCGAGCCACTTGATTCCCTCGAGGTCCAAGTGATTGGTGGGCTCATCCAGGAGCAGGATGTCCGGTTCCTGGACCAGACCTTCGACAACCGCCAATCGCTTGCGCCAACCGCCGGACAAAGCTGCGGCGTGCGTTTCAAAATCTGTGAAACCGGCGCGACTGAGAGCCTCTTCCGT
>PKWH01000025.1:0-14210 GCA_003131985.1 Acidobacteriota bacterium
GAACTCTCAGCCGAAGTGACCGCGGGCAAGACCACCGACCTCGACAAGGCCCGGGCGATTTATGACTACGTGCTTGCGAACATGAAGTACGACAAAAGCGGGACGGGCTGGGGCAATGGGGACATCTATTGGGCGTGCGATGCCAAGCGGGGAAACTGCACCGATTTTCATTCTCTCTTCATCGGACTGGCTCGATCGGCAGGTATTCCCGCAAAATTTGAAATGGGATTTTCCGTACCGCCAAGCGCGACGAGCGGCGAGGTCGGCGGGTATCATTGCTGGGCGGAATTTTATCTGAACGGTTACGGCTGGGTGCCGATCGACGCTTCGGAAGCGTGGAAGGATCCTGGGAAGAAGGAATATTTCTTCGGTGCAAACGATGCAAACCGCGTTCAGTTCAGCGTCGGCCGCGACCTGACCTTGGCACCTCCTCAGGCCGGATCAGCGCTAAATTATTTCGTCTATCCATACGTGGAAGTGGACGGCAAGCCGTTTACGTCGGTGAACAAGAAATTCTCGTTCCGGGATGTAAGTGCCGCGCCAGTCACCGTCGGCGCGTTGCAGTAGCCGGATACTAACCACGCGAAGGCTTGGATCGCGCTTTTCGTTTCGACAGTATGATTTGAGTCAGCGCCTGCGCGGCCGCGCTCAGCGGTCGATCCTGCCGGTATACCAAATACAGATACCGCTGAATCCGCATTTGGCGGATGCGTAGCTCGTGCAAGTCGCCGCGTGCTATCTCGCCTTCTACACACATGCGCGGCACGATGGCTACCCCTCTTTTCATCTCCACGAANNTGCCGATAGGGCGATTTAACGATGTGCGCGACAAAGGTTTCATCACCGAGCGCGGAAATATCCACTTCGCGCCGCTTGGCAAGCTTATGGCCCGGCCAAACCACAAGAGTCAGCGAGTCCCGGTAGAACTTCACGGTGGTNNTCGCGGGGGATCATGCGCGAGAATACGCGATGGACTCGAATGCGAATGCCTGGAAAACGCTGGCGAAAACGGTCCAGCGACGGCAGAAGCGCGTGAATCGAGCTTTCATTCACGCCCAATGAAACTTGCCCGCGTTCCAAGCCGCGCAACTCCGTCAAGCCTTTGCGAGCTTCCTCTCGCAGGTTCAACATGCGCTCGGCGTACTCGAGCAAGAGCACCCCGGCATCCGTGAGAGCCCGCGCCCCTGACCCAGGCACAAAAAGCGGCTGGCCTACCCAGTCTTCCAGCTTGCGCATGGACATGCTGACCGCCGGCTGCGTGCGGTACAGCTTCTCCGCCGCGCGAGAATAGCTGCGCTCGTTTGCGATCGTTTGAAACACCTGCAGTACCGCGAGATCCACGGGACACCTCGAAAGCCGTTTTACATGTATAAGAAAAAGTTATGCCACATGCAAGAAGTATAAATTGGACATACCTGCGCGTCGCGGTCAGTCTGGAGGGTCCAGGAGAGTCCATGGAAACCGTGCACATTTTCGACACCACCCTGCGCGATGGCGAACAATCGCCGGGTTTTTCGATGAATTGCGGCGAGAAACTTCTTCTCGCGCGGCAGTTGGAACAGCTTGGAGTGGATGTGATTGAGGCGGGCTTTCCGATCGCCTCGCCCGGAGATTTAGAAGCCGTGCGCGCGATAGCCACCGAGATCAAACGCTCCCGTGTTGCGGCGTTGGCCCGCGCGCGATTGGAAGATGTAAATGCGGCCCTCCGGGCGCTGGAACCTGCGGCCCGGCCGCGACTGCATATTTTCCTGGCGACGTCGGATCTGCACTTGGAACATAAGCTTCGCATTACGCGGGAGCAGGGGCATGAGCAAATCGCAAAAATGGTCTGCTATGGCCGCATGCGCTGCGATGAAGTGGAATTCTCAGCGGAAGATGCGAGCCGCAGCGATCTCGCTTATCTCTTGGAAGTGATCGACGCGGCCGCCGCCGCCGGAGCCACCATCATCAATCTTCCCGATACGGTTGGCTACTCCACACCTGAAGAGTATGGCGCGATGTTCCGCGCGGCCCGCGAGCGCCTTGCCGCTTATCCGAATCTGGTGTTTAGCGCGCATTGCCACAATGACTTGGGGCTCGCGGTAGCCAATTCGCTTGCGGCCATATCCGCCGGAGCGCGCCAGGTGGAATGTACGATCAACGGTATCGGCGAGCGTGCCGGAAATGCTTCGCTCGAAGAAATCGCCGTGGCGCTGCACGTCCGGCAGGCACGCTATTCCTGCGCCACGAACATCTCGCTCGAGAAGATTTATTCCACCAGCCGGCTGCTCACTTCCATCACCGGAGTGAGTGTTCCGCCGAACAAAGCCGTCGTTGGTGCAAACGCTTTCGCGCACGAAGCCGGCATTCATCAAGACGGCATGCTCAAACATCCGATGACTTACGAAATAATCGTGCCCGAAAAGGTGGGCGTCCCAATGCGAAGGCTGGTGCTGGGAAAACATTCCGGACGTAATGCGTTGCGTGCGCGCCTCCTTGAACTCGGGTATCAAACCACGGGAAGCGAACTGGCGGAGTGCTACAAGCAGGCGATTGCACATGCTGATGCAGCCAAGCAAGTGACCGATCGTGATTTGCTTTCAATCATTCACAACGTCCGCCGCGGCGCCTCGATTGCTCCTGCAAACGAGGACGTTAGTATCGCAGCGGCGAATTGAGAGTGTGGGAGCCGCGGATCGATGGGAGGAGCGGGAATCCATGAGCAGAGTGCGAAAAACCATTGCAGTGCTGGCAGGCGACGGAATTGGCCCGGAAGTCACTGGTGCAGCGGTCAGACTGTTGGGCGATTGCGCTGCTGTTTTTGAGCACGATTTCGAATTTCGCGAGTTTGCGTTTGGCGGAGCAGCTATCGATCGCTTCGGCACGCCGCTCCCGGAAGAAACCCTGGCCGGATGCCGCTCGTGCGATGCGATTCTGCTCGGAGCGATCGGCGGCCCTAGCTGGGACTCAGTTTCATTGGAAAAACGCCCGGAAGCCGGCTTACTGCGCTTGCGCAAGCAGCTCGGTTTGTACATCAACCTGCGTCCCATTCAGTTGCGATCTTCCTTGCAAGGAATTTCCCCGCTGCGCCGCGACCGCATAAGTGGATGTGATTTCGAAATCGTGCGTGAACTTGCCGGAGACATTTATTTTGGCGAACACGAGCAGCGAGGCGAGGGAGAAGACGCGAGCGCACGCGACGTGGCGTACTACACGGCGACGGAAATCGAGCGTGTAGCGCGCTACGCATTCGAACGCGCGGACGCCCGAAACCGGCATGTGACCAGCGTGGATAAAGCCAACGTGCTGGCCACTTCCGCGCTCTGGAGAAATACGGTCACGAGAGTTGCGCGCCAATATCCGAGCGTCACACTGGAACATTTGTACGTTGACAACGCTGCGATGCAGATCCTGCTGCGCCCCGCGCAGTTTGATGTGATCTTGACTGGAAATTTATTCGGCGACATCTTGAGCGATGAAGCGGCAGCTCTCGCCGGCTCTATCGGATTAATCCCCTCTATGAGCCGCGGTGCTGCAAACGAACCCGCGCTTTACGAGCCGATTCACGGATCGGCGCCGTCGCTCGCTGGTAAAGATGTGGCTTGCCCGCTTGGCGCCATTTTTTCGGCGACGTTGCTCTTGCGCGAATCTTTCGGCTTGGAGATAGAAGCGCAATGGATCGAATCGGCGGTGGATCGCGTTTTGGATCATGGTTACCGCACGATGGATATTGCAGAGTCAGGTTCACGCGTACTGCGCAGCTCGGAATTCACGGCACAAATCTGCGGCGAGCTGCACGAATCGCTGGTTCATTCGGAACGCTACGGTTGGGGCGTGTAAGCGGTTTCAACGGGATTGAACGCTCTTCGCGGAGCGTCAACGTTCATTCGCACAGCGAAAATTCTTAAACCTTCCTCAACACCAGGCAACTCGCGATCATGTCGTGCAGTGCTTGTTTCTTTTCCGTGAATCCAGCCATCATGTACCCAATGCCGAGAGGAATGAAGCCGGTAATAATCTTGGCGAAATAGCGCCCGCTTGCGCGCCCAAAGCTGATTCGCCGACCTTCGAGATCTGTCACGATCAGTCCAAGCGCCATCTTACCGAGGGTTCCCTGATGGGACGAACTTTCCATCCAGGCATAGTAGATCCACATCATTACTATTGAGATCGCACAGAGCAGGAAAATTACCGCGATGAGTCCCGGTGTAAAAATGTCTTCCGGATTGTTTGTTCCGTGAATCAAATCTTTGAGACTTCCGATACCGACCGCGGCGATTCCAACCAGAAACACAACAGCAAATGCTATTCCGGCGAGCAGCCCGTCAATCAAGTACGCCACGACGCGCAGCCAGAATCCGGCATAGGCCGACTGTGGGAACAGAGGGACGGGTGAAACAGAAACATAGGGCCCTAAAACAGGCGGCGGCATAAACGTTCCAGAAGCCGGGGCATTGGGCGCTGCAGCGAACGGTGGGTTCACGGGCTGGCCACACGAGGAGCAAAACGTCGCGCCTTGTGNNGTACATTTCGCTCCTCAGGTTCTCTTCGGCCGCGAGCTGTCCTATAACTTGCGAATCACCAGCGTGCCGGCGATCATATCGTGCAGCGCCTGCTTCTTTTCAGTGAAACCCGCCATAAGGTAGCCGATTCCTAGCGTAAAAAAAGAAATGTAGCGGGCGAAATAGCGGCCGGTTGCGCGGCCGAAACTGACACGAGCTCCTGCCAAGTCAGTGACTTCAAGCCCGAGTGCTTTCTTCCCGAGCGTTGCCTGCCATACGGAACTCTCCAAAAGTGCATAGTAAAGCCATTCGAGCACGAGAATTATCAAGAAAAACTTGCGCATAGTGGCGATTAGCGGGATGAAATCCTCCGGTGATGACGGATGAGTCCGCATCAACTCGCGAATTCCGATGGACCCTGCCAACGGCAAGGTGAGAATTCCACCTGCAAATTGCAAAACGATTCGGTCGATAATCCAAGCTACGAAACGAAGCCAGAACCCTGCGTAAGCGACTGCCCGCGCGGTCGGGACTGGCCAGCTCGGTTGGGCAGGCGGCGCATACACAGGTGGCGCGGTTGAGATTGGGACTGCGCCGGCGGGCGGGGCGCTAAATGATGTGGCCATCGGCTGCCCACATGCGCTGCAGAAAGCTGCGCCTTCCGATACATTCGCTCCACATTTTGAACAGTACATGGCGCCTCCTTCATTGCTGCATGCCAAGACACAGGGCAAAATCAACTGCTGCGCATCCTACTGAACCCCAAACCTGCGGGTCAACATGCAAATGATTGCGCTGACGCCGCGCGATTGCTTACACTCGTTCACGGTATTGGGGCGGCAAAGGAGACTTCATGCGAACTAGTATTTCGAGGACCGCAGGAATTTTTGGTGCAGCTCTGGCGGCGCTCGCGCTGTTTGGAGGCGGTTACGTCGCTGGGCAGAACAAATTCGGCCAGCCGAAAACAATCATTCATATGGTAATTCTCAAATGGAATCCAGGCGTTTCAGATGCGGATAAACAGAGTGCGTTGGAAGGCGTCAAGGACATGGCGGCAAAAGTCCCGGGAGTGAAAAATGTGTGGATCAAAGCGGAGCGCCTGCAGCCCCGCGACTTCAGCGCCGCTTTCGCCATCGAGTTTCAGAATCGCGCCGCGGCGGACGCGTATGCCGAGAGCCCCGTTCATCAAGCTTGGGAGCAGAAATACACAATGCTCCGCGAGTCGAGCATCTCAGAGCAGGTGACGAATCCGTAGTCAACGCGCAATCAGACCGAAAGAGGTCGCGGAGCGAAACGCTGTTTTCCAACATGGCTCGGCGCGAAATCTTCTGCGCCTAGAGGCTTGGCGGTGCTAGGCTCCGCCAAACAGTACAACGATACTGAAACTCCCGAAAGCTTTTCTCACCATTGACCATGGGCCAAATCTGAGCTTTGGAGGGACCAACAGCCATGAAGAAACTCATCCTCGCGATCGTCGTAGCTTACGTTGTCCTGATGGGCACAAATTACCTGGTCCATAGCGTTTGGCTGATGCCGGATTACGACGCCATCCCGTTGAGCCATCGCAGCGCCGAAGGGATCATGCATCGATTCTGGGCCATGGCATTGGGCCAGTTCTTTTTTGCGGCGATGTTCGCTTATATTTACACGCGCGGTCGTGAAAAAAAGGAGTGGATGCCGCAGGGAATTCGCTACGGAATCGTGATGACTTTCATGACCGTGGTCCCGTACTCCTTGAGCGAGTACGTAGTATATCGAGTGCCGTACATGCTCGCGGTCAAGTGGATGGTCGCCGGGGGAATCCAACTCATCATCCTTGGCTTGATCGTAGCGGCAATCTGCAAAGACGGCGCGACAGCGCGAGCTGCGTAAGTTTGAACCGGCCTATCGACTCGAGGCCGTCGCGCAGATCGTGGCAAGATCAACTGATTTCCACAGATGCCGCTGAAATCCACAAGTTCATCTACCAGAAATACCCGAAAAATAATTAGGATATGCTTGACGGAATCGAAATTGTTGATATACTCTCCTGATGTCGGTGGCCCCTTGGTTTGTTGGGGATTCTCCTGACGGACCGGGTCTGCCCAAGAGGTGAAGTTGGTTACTAATACCGGGTAGAACGAATTCGAGCATCGAGCACTTCCGTCCTAGAGCCGCTCACTGAGTGGCCAGGTAGTGGACGGACTCGCCCGGCGCTCGACGCCGGGTTTTTTATTTCCCGCGGCTTCGGCCCCAAACTGAAGGCGCGCTCCGCCGGGAGCGGAGACGTTCCGATCGGAAGTTGATGAACGGAACGACGATCTTTGACAACTGAAGGAAGCTGGCATTACGTTATGCGATTTCAAGTTCGCATGGCGTAATAAACCGCAAATTTTTGCTCGAGAGTAGCGCAATGTGGAAAGGCGAACTTGCCTCGCATTGGTTCAGCGCGTGAATTTCGGGGTTTCGAAAGAAGCCCAGAAAAGCGCGTCACCCCTGAAGTACATCCCCGAATGGCTTGCAAGACCTTTCGTTTGGACGGTTTTCAGGGTTTCGATTTCGCAAGGGGTCGAGACGTGTTGGGTAAGTTTTATGGTTAAGCTACTAAGGGCGTACGGTGGATGCCTTGGCGCCAACAGACGAAGAAGGACGTGGCAAGCTGCGATAAGCCTCGGGGAGCCGCAAGCAGGCTTTGATCCGGGGATTTCCGAATAGGGAAACCTATCCTGGTAAAACCAGGTTACGGCCCGCTGAATACATAGGCGGGTGCGAGTCAACCCAGGGAAGTGAACCATCTCAGTACCTGGAGGAAAATAAATCAATTGAGATTCCGATAGTAGCGGCGAGCGAAATCGGAACAGCCCAAACCGGGGTGTTTACATCCCGGGGTTGTAGGACCGCGTGAGTAGAGTTACCAATCCGGAGGCTAGGTGAACCTGCTGGAAAGCAGGGTCAAAGAGGGTGAAAACCCCGTAGCCGAAAGCTTACCGGACTCGAAGCGGTATCCTGAGTACCACGGGGCACGAGAAACCCCGTGGGAATCTGGGGAGACCACTCTCCAAGGCTAAATACTCGTTGGCGACCGATAGTGAACTAGTACCGTGAGGGAAAGGCGAAAAGCACCCCTGCGAGGGGAGTGAAATAGAACCTGAAACCGTATGCTTACAAGCAGTCAGAGGGCAATGCCGGGTCTTCGGATCCGGAAAGCCTGATGGCGTGCCTCTTGCTTAATGAGCCGGCTAGTTATTCTCACACGCGAGGTTAAGCGCAAGCGAGCCGTAGCGAAAGCGAGTCCGAATAGGGCGTTCAGTGTGTGGGAATAGACGCGAAGCGGGATGATCTACCCTTGGCCAGGTTGAAGGTCGCTTAACCGCGACTGGAGGACCGAACCGGTGTGAGTTGAAAATCGCTCGGATGAGCTGAGGGTAGGGGTGAAAGGCTAATCAAATTCCGTGATAGCTCGTTCTCCCCGAAATGCCTTTAGGGGCAGCCTCGTATGATTTGCCACGGTGGTAGAGCACTGAATGGACTAGGGTCCCATCCAGGATACCGAATCCAATCAAACTCCGAATGCCGTGTACAACAGTACGGGAGTGAGACTACGGGGGATAAGCTCCGTGGTCGAGAGGGAAAGAACCCAGACCGCCAGCTAAGGTCCCAAACTGCAGACTAAGTGGGAAAGGACGTGTGAGCGCACAGACAGCCAGGAGGTTGGCTTAGAAGCAGCCATCCTTTAAAGAAAGCGTAACAGCTCACTGGTCAAGTGTTCACGCACCGACAATCCAACGGGGCTAAGTCTGCGACCGAAGCTGCGGAATTGACGTTTCCTACGGGAATTCGTCATTTGGTAGGGGAGCATTCTATTGTGTTCGACGGTAGATCGAGAGAACTACTTGACGCAATGGAAGAGACTCTGCCGGCATAAGTAGCGATAAACACGATGAGAACTCGTGTCGCCGAAAGTCTAAGGTTTCCTGAGGAAGGTTAATCCGCTCAGGGTTAGGCGGGTCCTAAGGTGAGGCCGAGAGGCGTAGCTGATGGACAGCAGGTCAACATTCCTGCCCCGCCATACGAACGTTTGACGATGGGGTGACGCAGAAGGATAGGGGAGTCGGGTGATGGACGTCCCGATGTCTTGGTATAAGCCGGATCCCGCAGGAAAATCCACGGGGTCATTCAACGGTCAAACCAGGTCCGAGGCCACACGGCCACAAAGTCTCTGATTTCACGCTGCCAGGAAAAACCTCTAAGGAGTTCGGATGGTGCCCGTACCTCAAACCGACACAGGTAGACAAGGTGAATATCCACAGGCGCTCGAGAGAACGCTCGCTCAGGAACTAGGCACATTAGCCCCGTAACTTCGGGAGAAGGGGTGCCCCGCTAGGGTTTATAGCCCGAGGGGGCCGCAGTGAAATGCGTTCGGCGACTGTTTAACAAAAACACAGCTCTCTGCTAAGTCGAATACGACGTATAGGGGGTGACGCCTGCCCGGTGCCGGAAGGTTAAAGGGAGGGCTTAGCTGCCGCAAGGTAGCGAAGGCTTGATCTGAAGCCCCGGTGAACGGCGGCCGTAACTATAACGGTCCTAAGGTAGCGAAATTCCTTGTCGGGTAAGTTCCGACCTGCACGAATGGCGTACCGATCGAACGACTGTCTTGGCGAACGGCTCGGCGAATTTGTGGTTCCGGTGAAGACGCCGGATGCCCGCATCTAGACGGAAAGACCCCGTGCACCTTAACTGCACTCTGGTCATGATTAACGGTACTGCCTGCGTAGGATAGGTGGGAGCCTGGGAACCCTCGGTCTCGGCTGAGGGGGAGGCAACGGTGAAATACCACCCTGATAGTTCTGTCGTTCTAACTTACGGCCCTAGACGGGTCGAAGGACACGGCCAGACGGGTAGTTTGACTGGGGCGGTCGCCTCCTAAATGGTAACGGAGGCGCTCAAAGCTCGGCTCAGGCGGATTGGAAACCCGCCGTGGAGTGCAAGAGCATAAGCCGGGTTGACTGCGAGACACACAGGTCGAGCAGGCACGAAAGTGGGATCTAGTGATCCGGTGGTTCTGCGTGGAAGGGCCATCGCTCAACGGATAAAAGGTACGCCGGGGATAACAGGCTGATCTAAGCCAAGAGTTCACATCGACGCTTAGGTTTGGCACCTCGATGTCGGCTCATCGCATCCTGGGGCTGTAGAAGGTCCCAAGGGTTAGGCTGTTCGCCTATTAAAGCGGTACGTGAGCTGGGTTCAGAACGTCGCGAGACAGTTCGGTCCCTATCTGGTGTGGGCGCAGGAAACTTGAGAGGAGCTGTCCCTAGTACGAGAGGACCGGGATGGACGGACCTCTTGTGATCGAGTTGTCACGCCAGTGGCATAGCTCGGTAGCGAAGTCCGGAAGAGATAATCGCTGAAAGCATCTAAGCGAGAAGCTCGCCTCGAGATAAGGTTTCCCAACCCTCCTGCGGGGGGGTAAGAAGGCCAGTCGAAGACTACGACTTTGATAGGCGGGAGGTGGAAGCGCAGTAATGCGTGTAGCTAACCCGTACTAATCGGCCGTTCGGCTTAACCATAAAACTTTCCCAACGCGGTGACCCTGAGAGACCCGCTCGCGCGGCGACGAAGGGTTGCTCGTTGATAGGAAAGTCGCTCTTTCCACATTGCGATATTCTCAAGGCGGAAATTAGCGGTTTGTTGTTCCAGCTTCCTTCAGTTTCAAATTTTCCCGGAAATTTATTTGCTTGCACGAACCTCGCAAGCATCACAAGTTTCCTGGTGGTCTTACCGCAAGGGTCACACCCGTTCCCATCCCGAACACGGAAGTTAAGCCTTGCCGGGCCGATGATACTGCGCTGGTAACGGCGCGGGAACGTAGGTCACCGCCAGGATTAAAATTCAAAGGCCGTCCCAATTCATCGGGACGGCCTTTTTGTTTCTACCCATCCTAAAAGCAGCGCCGCCTATTTGATCTATCAGCACTGATTCACCCGAATATCGCCAAGCCTCGTTCCTTCAATACCTAGAGGAGTTGGGAATCCGGGAAACACTGACGAGCCAATTTAGGCGTTCTAAGTCTTAGTCTGTTACTATCAATGTATCTTACAGATACGAACTAAGCGTTCGCGAGACTTTTAACATTTTGCTGCATCTAACGTTACTGGATGCCGATTAGGCTGCTATATGGAGTTGGCGGCTATTGTCCAAGGGGGACAAGGTGAGTAAAGCAAATAGAGTAGTCCCAGAAGAGCTCGCTATTCTTCCCGTACGCGACACGGTCCTATTTCCAGGAGCTGTGATGCCGTTGCCCGTGGGCCGCGAGAGTTCTCTCGCCCTGCTGAATTCTCTTGAGGGGCCGGAGAAGCTGCTCGGAGTCGTGGCGCAACTGGACCCGCGTATCGAAGTTCCGATCGGTTCGGATTTGCACAGCGTAGGAACGTTGGCCAGAGTCCACAAGATGGTGCGGATGCCCAACGGAAATATCGTTGCATTCTTGGAAGGGCTCCAGCGTATTCGCGTCGTCGAAGTCCTTGCGCTGAAGCCGTTCCTGCGGGCGCGCATTGAAGAACAGCCCGACCTCGAAAATCAACCCGACGCCGAATTGACGGCGCTCGAACGAAACGTGCAGGAATTGTTTCGGGACGTCGTGACGCGTTCTCCACAGCTCTCCGACGATCTTCAATCCGAAGTTATGAATCAGGATTCTCCCGCGCGTTTGGCGGACTTCGTCGCGTTTACGCTGCCGTCACTCAGCACCATGGTGCGGCAGGAGTTGCTTGAAACGTTCAGCGTCAAGAAGCGATTGGAAACATTAATCAATGAGCTGACTAAAGAGCGCGAAGTGCTTGAACTGCGTAACAAGATTCACGAGCAGGTTCAGGAACAAGTGAATCAGACCCAGCGTGAGTTTCTGCTTCGCGAACAAATGAAGGCGATTCAAAAAGAGCTCGGCGAATCCGACGATGGACAGGCGGAGATCGAAGAGCTTCGCAAGAAAGTGGAAGAATCGGGAATGACCGCTGAAGCCAAGAAGGAATGCGAGCGCGAACTGAAGCGTCTTGCAAAGATGACCCCGGCTTCCGCGGAATACATGGTTGCCCGGACGTATCTCGAATGGATGACCTCATTGCCGTGGAACAAGACGTCCGGCACCGAGGACATCGATATCCCGAAAGCGCAGGAGATTCTGGACGAGGATCACTACGACCTCGCCAAGGTGAAAGAGCGCATTCTCGATTATCTTGCAGTCAAGAAACTGCAGCCGGGAATGAAGGGTCCGATCCTTTGCTTCCTCGGGCCCCCAGGCGTGGGCAAGACTTCGCTTGGAAAGTCGATTGCACGGGCGATGGGCCGCAAGTTCGTTCGCATTTCGTTGGGCGGAATGCATGACGAAGCGGAGATCCGCGGCCACCGGCGCACATACATCGGCGCTCTGCCGGGACAGATCATCCAAGGAATTCGCCGTGCCGAAACGCTCGATCCGGTGTTCATGCTGGACGAAGTGGACAAGCTCGGACGCGATTTCCGAGGCGACCCGTCGGCAGCACTGATGGAAGTGCTCGACCCGGAACAGAATTCCACGTTCCGCGATCACTATCTCGATGTGCCGTTCGACCTGTCGAAGGTGCTCTTTGTGGCCACCGCGAACTGGATGGATCCCATCCCGGAGCCGTTGCGGGACCGCATGGAGATCATCGAACTCGCCGGATACACGGAGGAAGAGAAGATCGGGATTGCAAAGCGTTTCTTGATCCCGCGCCAAACGAAAGAGCACGGCATCGTGCTGGGTGAGCAGATTGAGTTCACAGATGAGGCTTTGCATGACCTGATCGCTCACTACACGCGCGAAGCAGGTGTGCGAAACCTCGAGCGTGAACTCGCGACGCTCATACGCAAGCAGGCTCGCCGGATTGCTGAAGGCAAGATGGAAAAACATATCGTTACGCCTGAAGTGATTCGCGAAACGCTGGGCGTACAAAAAGTGCGGATTGAGAAGGAAGTGGAGGAGCGAGTCACAAAACCCGGAGTCTCGGTGGGCTTGGTTTGGACGCCGGCGGGTGGTGACATCGTTTTCATCGAAGCCAGCAAAATGCGCGGCGGAAAGCAGTTCACCATGACCGGGCATTTGGGCGAGGTGATGCAGGAATCGATGCGCGCGGCGCTAAGCTGGGTGCGGTCCAATTCCGAGCGTTACGACATCGATCCCGATTTCTTCCGCAAACTCGACCTGCACGTGCACGTTCCTTCGGGCGCAATCCCGAAAGACGGCCCGTCTGCGGGCGTGGCCATGGTCACGGCGCTTGTCAGCCTTTTGACCGGAAGAGCTATTCGGCCGCGTGTGGCAATGACCGGTGAAATTTCGCTCTCCGGCATCGTGCTTCCAGTCGGGGGAATCAAGGAAAAGGTGCTCGGGGCAAAACGTGCGGGGATACGCGAGGTAATTCTTCCTTCGGAGAACGAACCGAACGTGCTTGAGGACTTGCCGGCCGAGATGCTCGAAGGAATGAAGATTCACTTCGTGCGCACGGCTGAACAGGCACTCGAAATCGCGCTCGGCAAGTTCGAGAAGAAACCTGTCCGGCCGGTATCGGGAGGCGAGCAATTGCCGGTGATTGGTCCCGTGAGTCCGGTCCACTAAACCCGAGCTAGCAACGCAAAGAGGCAGCCAAAAAGGCCCGGTGAGTTTTCCGGGCCTTTTCTTTTAGCGCACAGTCCGGCTTTGCTATTGCGGCGCAGCACGCAATCGCGTACAGCTAGAAACTTCCGAATGCCCTATCGCTCCAGAGAACTCGTAGTACGCGCGCGCGAAGCTGCGGCGCTCCTGCTGGCCACGCTCGATCGCAACGAGATGGTCCCGCGCTTNNGAAACGATCCGGCGGGAAGCCATCCTCGCCATGGTGTTGCGCGCAGCGGACCTCCTGCCCGCGCGATTGAAAGTGCGAGTCAACGTTCGCGAACCAAAGCGCGGAGTCAGAAAAAAGAATCAGCCGAAGAAGGGACGGAAAGCTGCGAAAGTCAAACGTGCCAAAAAAGCAAGCTTGGATCTAGCTATTCCGCTGCTCGATCTTTTCCGTGAAGAGTTTTTTGTGGCGTTAGGCCAAGCTCTGAGTTGGAGCGATGAGGACGCCCAGGAATTCTGGCGCGACCTCGAGCTTTACGAAAGCCTCACGAAGCAAGAGCCGCGGAGGCAAGCGGGGCGCACGACGCGCGCCGTTGCTTCCGGCCCTTTTGTGGACCGTACCGCGCTGCTGCTCGATCCGTCTTTGATGGAACAAGCTCGCCGCGCGGCTGGAAAATTCCAAGTCGAACTGAACTCTGCTGCGGATCGCGTCCTACGCAAGGTTTTCTCCCAACGCCGCGGGAACTAGTGGCGCTCTGTGCCGTTTACGGCCGCGCTTCCAGTACGATATTGAACGGTGTCTCCGCGGCGCGACGCACACGACTGAATCCCGCGTTCTTTAGAATTTTGGAAAGCCTTCCTTCTCCGGCTTGCGCTCCCAGCCCAAGTCCCACTTCTTGTGAAAGCGAAGCCGGGGTACAGAGCATTGTGGAGGCCCCGTAAAACACGCGTCCAATAGGATTCAGATTATCTTGCAATTTGTCGTGAGCAAACGGTTCCACGATCATCCACACGCCATCCGGATCGAGTGTCTCCAGGACGTGCCGTGCCGCCCCTTCGGGATCACCCATATCGTGCAGGCAATCGAAGAACGCGACCAGCTGATAGCCTTTGCCCGGATAGTCCTTGGCCTTGGCGAC
>PKWH01000025.1:14305-24442 GCA_003131985.1 Acidobacteriota bacterium
TTCGGACGAAAGAACCGCTCTGTGCCTGCGAAGAGGCAGTGATCGTGTTCGTGCCAGCCCAGTCCTTTGCCCGTGCGGAAAGCTTCCGTAACTTTTGGCTCGTCTTTTATACAAGCGGAGACAATCTCAAAAAAACCCGGAAGGAAAACGGGGCTTTGCTCGTCGGCGAGGGCCATCGTTTGTTCAGGCGGCAGGGTGAACTTTCCGGATGCTTCGTCATAGGTGACAAATCCACCGGCTGCCTGCGCCGAGAGCCATTCGCGCACATATCGTTCCGTAGTTTTGGTCTTTGCGGCGACTTCGGCTGAAGTCATTGGGCCGGCCCCGGCCATCGCTTTATAAAGTCCGAGTTTGTCGCCGATGATAATGAGCGCGGCATTCATTGCAGCTCCCATTTCGCCGACGGCTTTCATAACGAACTCGTGCAGCTTGGCCTCGTTCACCGGTTGAAGTGCAGGTTGGGACATAGAAAGCCTCCGTGTGGCATGCGAGCTGGGGGACGCCGTAGAATTTTTGGGAGTCTACAGTTGCAGGCTTGGCAAGTCAATCGGCAATGCCGTGTATCCTGCTCCCCAATTTTGGTATCCTCGCGCTCGTGCAAGAAGTCTTCTACGTCCTAGTGATCCTGCAGATCGCTCTGGGGGTGTATTCCCTTTGGAACGGTTTCGTTTGGATGCGGTTGGTAAGGCAAAGACTTGCTTCTCACGCCGGATTTTACACTCCGCTGGCAGCGCTGATTTGCCCTTGTAAGGGAAACGAGCGCGGCTTGGAAGAAAATCTTATGGCGCTCACGCGTTTCGATTATCCGAATTATGAGATTTATCTGACGCTAGCGACGAGCCTTGATCCCGCGCTGAAAATTATTGAACGCGTGAAGGCTGCGAGCCAGCGCACTGTGCACGTTCTGATCGCCGGCCCCCCAGAAGATTGCGGGGAGAAGGTGTTCAACCTGAGCCGCACGGTTGAGGCGCTGCCTGAAAAATTCGAAGTCATCGCATTCACTGATTCCGACGTGCGCCTCCCGCGCGGCTGGCTGACCAAGCTTATCGCTCCTCTGCAGGATGCCCGCATTGGCGCCACCACCGCGTATCGCTGGATATTTCCGGGCGCATCCGGAGGGGATTTGTTAGCCAGCGCCCTGGCTTCGGCGTGGAATGCATCGGTGGCCACACTACTGGGGACAACCAAGGAGAATTTCTGCTGGGGTGGGGGCACGGCGATTCGGCGCAAAACCTTCGGAGATGCAAATGTGCTCGAGTCGTGGAAAGGCGCAGTCAGCGATGACTTCGCTCTGACCTCGGCACTCGATCAGGTGGGCAAGCCCATCGTTTTTTGTCCTGAATGTTTTGCCGCTACGCTGCATCCGTGGAATTGGGCGGAACTGCTCGAGTTCACGAATCGGCAAATGCTGATTACGCGAGTATATTCGCACCGCAGATGGCTGCTGGGTGGACTCACGCACTTGGCTTATGTGGTCACCATGCTTTACGCCATTTTTACGATTGTTTATCTGATGATTGACGGCGATCCGTGGAGCCAGTTGGTGCTCGTCGCCTTGGCAGTTCCCTTGCTTGCCGCGATGAAGGGCGTATTGCGCATCGTGGCGATCAATGAGGCGATTCCAGAGTGGAAAGGCAAGCTGCAGGAAACGAGCTGGGCGTTTCTCATTCTCGAGCCCATTGTCCCGCTTCTTTTTGCCTGGAATTTTATTGCTTCACTACTTAGCAATCGAATCCGCTGGCGCGGTATCCGCTACGAGCTTATATCGCCCAACATGACTCGCATCATCAAGCGCTAAGCTTATTGCTTTTTCAGTTCGTGATCACACCCGACTCTAGGAAGGCTGTGGCGCCTGTTGACCGGCGAACGCGCGCTGAACCCGGCATAGCAAGTATGCGATCGCGGCGCCTGCCGGAATTGCGAGCCACCATCCCGTTTCCACCACAATTTTTGGGCCGTAGGTGATGATCCTGAGGAAGCTTATGCCGCTTCCTTCTTCGATGCCGATGTGACGTCCCCACAGTCCAAAGCTCGCGACAACTGCCGGGGCTAAAATCGCTCCCGCAATTGCCCAGTGACTCGGTGTTTTGCATTTGAGCGCGGCCATCGCGCGCCGCAGAAGAAATCCCCCAGCGAGCGCAGCGACCGCGCCGAAAACAAGAGCATAAAAATAAATGAAGATGAGCCCGAATACCGAGTGCGTGGAAAACGCGTTATCCGCGTTAGCTCCGAACCAGTCTCTGGTCCAAACAGCGAGGCTCATGAAGAAGCATCCGCAAATCCATGCAGTGAGGTAATACGCCAGGCTGCCGCTGCGGGTCATATGCGGCGCTGGATATTGGGGAAATCGAGCCAGACCTTCACGCCGCAGAAATGGGAGCCTTCGGTGCAGATGGGAGTTGATATGCCCGCTCGAAGATGGCAGGGCGGTCCAATGTAGCGTGCCAGTTCCGGCAGAACTCCGCGTACTTGTTCTATTTCTTCAATCGATGCCTGATAGATTTCTTCCTGTGCGTTGAAACAGGTGCGCATGGTCCATTTATGCAGCAAATGCAGCAGCGACCCCGTCTCCACCAACCGTATCGCTTTCGCGTTAGGCAGCAAGTACAGCGCGAATTCGGGCGCCACACCGCGATCGAGCAATTCGTTTTTCGCCGCCCATGCTTCTTCCATCGCGCGCTCGTAAATTTCCATCGCGCGCGGGTTATCGCGAATCAACATGGGTGCGATGTAATCGAGAGAACGTGTGTCGGCCAAAGTAAGCAGCGGGCGCGAACCGGGAACCATGCGGTGCCGCTGGTCCTGGCTGTCAGCGGTGTGGCTGATTTTTTTGGCGAAGGTGAAATTGGCGTGTTGCAGCGCACGCATCATCGGCGCGTGTACGCCGATGTCGAGAGTCTCGCGTCGGTATGGATTGCGCGCGGGATTCAGCATGCGGTCTAGCGCTTCCGTATCCGGACATTCCGCAACCGTGAGCCCCATCACTGCGCGGTAAGCATCGGCCACAACGGGAATGGCGTGCGGCGGATAATCAACAAGGCGCGATGTAAGGCCGGCCAGCTTCGTGTCAAATTCGCGCGCGAATGCCTCGCCATCGTGTACTGGCGCCTGCCATTCCGGCGGTTCGTCCATCGGCGCGTTATCGAAACGATCGAAAAATTGCGGATCAACCTCACGGACGCGCGCTACCATCTCGCCAATCACAAGGCGCGCTTCCGAAGGTGTGTCACTGGCCGCGTGCATCCGCCAGAGCCGGTGCAGGACGATGCCCGACAGCGTGTGCACCATGGTTGTGAACGCGGCCACCGGCAAAACGTAACGCGCGACTTCGATTGCGCGTTTTTCCGCCTGACGTTCCACTTTTTGCACGCGCTTCGGATGTGACATTTCGCTGACATGCCATATGTCCGCAAGAATGTCGCGAGCGGTTGGCTGTAGCACGCGCGTGAGTTCACGGTAATGATTCCATGCGCTTGTGACGGCTCTCTCGTAGATTGCACGCTCGGCTGCGCCGAAATGCGTGCTCTCTGCAGGCACGTAAGCCTGCGCGCGATCCAGCCGCACGTAGCGCTGGCTTTGCTGTTCGGAGTTATAAAACGGATGCGCGTGAAGAAATGACCAGACGAATTGTCGGCTGATATTTTCCAGCCCGAATTCGAAATGAGCGTGCTGAAATACGGTGTGATGTCCGCCGTAGTAGGTGGCCGACCCGATCGTCACTCGCTGCTTGTCGGTGATTTCCTCCGCGCCGATGAGGCGTGGCGAGTAGCACGTGCGCGCCGCCGCGATCGCAGAGTCAAATGGATGCGCAAAATAATTTCGCAACGTTACACGAGGCGCAGCGGTTTCCACCTGGGTTCCGGCAGATGCGTCAGACGATGGATAAAATTGCGTGGCCACTTTCTAGCATTGTACACCGCGCGGGAGCCGATTCAGTTCGGCGGAAAATAAAAAAGCCCCCGGGATTTAGCCCAGGGGCTCTTAAAGCGCTGTTATGAATTACAAAAAGCTCGGCTACTTTTTCAGCGAGGCTGCTTTGTCCGCATACTTCTTCTGGAACCGTTCCACGCGGCCGGCTGTATCGATTAACTTCTGCTTACCGGTGAAAAACGGATGGCAGTTTGAGCAGATTTCAACGCGGATCATGTTGCCTTTAATCGTCGAGCGAGTATCAAACGTGTTGCCGCAGGCGCAATGCACCTTCACGGCATGATAATCGGGATGAATTCCTTCTTTCATGGGACGCTCCTCCCTGCCGGCCGGTCTGCGGGACCCAAGAAGTTTAGACACACGGTCGCGTCGCTAGGTCAGCGGGAACGTCAATTATATGGCATTACTGCACGTTTGCCAACCTTCCGCCTATCCCCTTGGCTGGCGAATGTTTGAATCAGGGGCTAAGAAACGAATGAGCAACCGACGCGCTCCCGATCAGAACCGAGCCGTTGCGTGTAGGATTTGCGCAAAATCACGCGCACGGGCGGCAAGATCGGGACGTGCAGAATCGCACTGAACTGGTTCGGTAGCTCTACACCCTTTTCGAGTAGCAGCGCGACGCCGCCGTAGCTTAAATCCACCAAGGTTGCCGTCTTCTTGTCGGCTTCAGTCAGCAATGCGTAAGCTTTCGTTCCGGCCAGTGACACACGTTCCCATTTACGCTTTTCGGTTTGGGATGAAGAAGGCGTACCAGGGCTTGCTCCAGCCGGCTGCGGACCTACCGGACTTTGCAATTGAGGTGGTTTAGCCTGCGTCGTTCGCGCCTGATGCGGGGGCGGCGTTGAATCGTCGCTCAGTGGAACGCGCCCGGCTTCAGAAGTTGAAGAGGCTACGTGCGGAGGAGAAGATTCTTCTGTTCGCGGGCGTGTGGGAGTTTCCTTGGAGGAACGCGAAGCCGGGTCGTGTTGCGTTGCCGCGTCGCCTCCGGAGTCTCCTCGCGGCACTTGAGAGGTAAGCGGAATCACACGCGACGTACTACGCCCTCGATTTTTCAGTTCGTAGAGGCGGTCATCGGCGATGCCCAGCAAAGCGCTTTTCTGTTCCCCATCTACCGGTTGGACGGCGATTCCGAAGTCCAGCGTGACTCCTGGATCTAATTTCAAAGAAGAGACGTCACCCTCGTACTGTGCGCGAACGCGACGGCACAGCGTCGTCGCTTGTTCAGAATCTGTCTGCGGCAAAAGCAATGCAAATTCGTCTCCGCCGATGCGAAACGCGAAGTCGGACGCGCGCAAAGTTTTCCTCAATGTAGCCGCGGCGAGCTGCAATATCTGGTCGCCCTGTAAGTGGCCGTGGTGATCGTTCACTTCCTTCAGCTTGTGCACATCGAGGATCACGACAGCCAACTGATGCCCGTAACGTTTTGCGCGATTCAGTTCCTTATCGCAGTATTCGTCGAAGAGGCGCCGGTTGTAGAGGCCTGTAAGCGGGTCGGTTGCAGCATTGATTTGCAGCTTCTTGAAGTCTTCGTACTCCATCAGGATGGGGACGCGCAGAAAACTCGTGGAAGCCAGTACATCCACCATCGCTGTTTTCAACGAGACTTTTTTCCCGATACTTTCGGCTAGCTCTCGGCGACGCAGTAATATCCGTTCCCAATATTCATTGCTTTGCGTTTCGGTGAGATCTATCTGTGCAATCGTGCGGAAAAATTGCCGCAGAAATTGCCCGCGAACCGCATCCTCGAGGCCTTCGAGGGTTTCCGCGAGAACTTCCAAGTAAGAATCTTCGGCCGAGGGCTGTGAATGCAAAGATTCGCCAGGCTGTGGCATCAGTGGGTTCCGGAAAATGGCTATACTCTTCCCTGACTAGGGGCCACTGCGGGGGCAGGAGATCTACAGCAAGAGACAGCCCAATCCCTGACAAGAATATCGGAGGACCAGCGATGTCTAAGTTGCTGCAAGAATGAAAATTACACGGTTTCTAACCCAAGTCAATGGCGAACTGTGGCCGGCACCTCAGAAGGTGTGTAAAAGAGATTCCACATTGTGGCAGGTCACGTCTCGGTGGCATGGGGGATGAGGAAAACCAAGGTCTCTGTGGAAAACGACATGTGGAAAAAATTTAGCCAATCGGCTTCAGAAACTCGACACCCACCAGGTAAACATCCCCGGCCTGTTCTAGCCTTTTGACTCGCGCTTGAATTGGCGGCATGCCAGCCGGAATCAAACCGGTCGAGGTAATGGACGGGGCAGGGATCGTAAGAGTGATAATCTCGTTCACAGATAGGGAGCGCGGAGAGGTAAGAAAAGCGCCTAAGCCACTGACGTCCAACGTCTTGGCAAGCTCAAGGAACTGCTCGGCATGCGCATCTTTGCCGCGAATGAACATCGGCACTTGCAGATGTATCCGTTGGAATCGCCTCCGCTCTTCGTAGAGAGGCGACATACTTAGCCTGTGATGAAGAACATTCTCCGTCGAGCTCATTAGTACCCCAGTTTTAGTACTCACACTAGTACGCAATTCGAGTGCAAGTCTCTTCTTGAGACACATTTTTGCGTAAGACGCTTTGAATCATGCGGTTACGAAAACTCTATGTTGGGTGTTTTCTTCCAAAAGGCAATCACTTGGGCAAAAACACTCCATTCCTTTTCCAACTTTGTGCAAACTAGAACGCATTTACCATTGACTCCCTTTTCGCCCTTTGCGAGCATGAATCTTCTTGAGCGCAGTCCCCTTCGGTCGCGGCCAAAGCTCAAGAGTGGTGTCTTTGTGCTGCGTCCCCCGGGAGGGGAATTGACGAACAGCGTTACAACCGACCAGCAGGCGACCGGACAGCAGGTTTTTCATCTGGTTGCTAGCCTTTTGGATGCATTCGACCGCCCCTTGGTAGTCGCAGATCGCGCTGGACGAATTCTGTTCACAAACCTCCATGCACAAGATCGGCTGAACTCCCAAAAAGCAACCTCGAAACTGGAACTGAATCTGTTCAGCGACATTTTGCATGCCGACCGCAAAAGCGTGGTCGACCAACTCGAGGCCGGCGAACAGGAAGTAAATCTGCAGATTGACTCCGCCACCGGGCAAAGCCGTGCCCGGGTTCGTTGGTTGCCGGAGCCGGATTGGCTGGTCGTTTACGTGGAACCAATTCCGTCGCAAGCTCTGGCAAATGAAGCGGAGATGCGGCAAACGGTTCAAGAATTAATGCAGGAGCGGGAGATCACGTACAGAAATCTGCTGGCCGCTTATCTACGCCTGCAGGAAGTGAATCGGCAGAAAACGGTTTTTCTGGCGTCTGCCGCGCACGAGCTGAAAACCCCTCTGGCTGTTATGAAGGGCTATTACGATCTTCTGCTTTCGGGATCGCTTGGCAAACTCACCGAGCGCCAGCGCGAAATGCTTCAGGAATCGAAAGAGAGCTGCGATCGCCTCGTCAGGCTTGTTTCCATGTTCCTGAATTATTCCGCGCTTGAAAGTGGAAAGCTCATGTTGCAGCTGCGTGCAAACGATCTGCGCGATTGCATCAACGATCTAACGTGCCGCTGGCAGGACGCCTTTCAGCGCGCCAAGATACATCTGGACGTAAAGGTTCATCCGGACTTGCCGTCTTTCAAGTTCGATTACCAGAAAGTGCAACAGTGTGTCGCCAATTTGCTCGACAATGCTTTGAAGCATACGCCGCCGGAAGGCTACGTCACGTTGATCGCGGAGCCGCATTTTTGGGAGCGCCGCGTTTCGGAGGCCTCCCCTTCCACTGATCGCCGTCGCGACGCAGGGATGCGCGCTAACAGTGTCTTAGTCTCGGTTACGGATACAGGCGGTGGAATCGCCGCCGAATTCCATCAGGAAATTTTTGAAGAATTCGTGCGCGTCGATCCATCTTCTTCCGGCATGGGATTGGGACTGGCGATTACAAAACGCCTGATTCAAGCCCATCGCGGAAAAGTGTGGGTTGATAGCGTGCTCGGAAGCGGGAGTTCGTTCTCATTCCTTCTTCCAATCAATGTCGAGTGATTTCGAAAGTGATTTATAGGAGCGGACTAGTTTCGTTCCCAGGAATATGCGACCGATGGCTGAAAAAGAAAAAATCCTAGTAGTGGACGACGAACCAAGCATTCGCAAATATCTTCAGACGCTGCTCGAAGTGGACGGCTACGATGTGGAAACAGTGCCGGGCGGCAAAGAGGCTCTCGAGAAGGTTGGGGCGGGCCTGCGGCCGCACTTCATTATTCTCGACGTATTGATGCCTGAAATCGACGGGCTCGAAACGTTGCGGCAACTGATGCAAGTGGATCGCACCCTTAACGTGATCATGCTTTCCTGCTCAAATGAAGTAACCACGGTAGTGGAAGCCATTCGACTGGGCGCGCTCGATTACCTTACCAAGCCGTTCGAGAAGCCGGAGCTCGATGCTGCTTTTCTGAAGTGCCGCCAAAAGCAGCAGTTACGCTCCGAAAATAAGGCGCTGCGTGAATATTGCGAAGCGCTTACCGAGGACCTGTCCTTCCTCGCCGCCAGCCCGCAAATGCTGAAGATCCGCCAGCAGATTCTGCAGATCGCTCCCGTTGACGTGCCCGTGTTCATCAGTGGGGAAAGCGGGGTAGGCAAGGAAGTGGTTGCGCGCATGATTCACCTTCGCTCCACTCGCCGCGTTCAGGCGTTTGTAAAAGTCAATTGCGCTGCGCTCCCCGGCGAACTGCTTGAATCGGAACTTTTCGGTTACGAGCAAGGCGCTTTCACCGGCGCGGTTCGCTCCAAGCCTGGGAAATTCGAGCTCGCCAATAAAGGCACGATTTTTCTCGACGAAATCGCGGAGATGAGTCCGCACCTTCAAGCCAAACTCCTTCACGTTCTGCAAGACGGACAGTATTCGCGTCTTGGTGCGCGGGCTGTTGTGAATGTGGATGTTCGAGTTCTTGCGGCCACCAATATGGATGTGAAAGAGGCCATGCGCTCCGGCCGTTTCCGCGAAGACCTCTATTACCGCTTGAATGTTCTCTCTATTCACATTCCGCCGCTCCGCGAACGCACCGCGGAAATTCCGTTGCTATTCCGCCACTTCCTAGTGAAATACAGCGAGAAATATCAGAAGGCCGCTCCGGATCCTTCGAAGCATTTGATCGAAGCCGCCCTGCGTTACCCGTGGCCGGGCAATCTGCGCGAGTTGGAAAACTTTGTTAAACGGTACGTTATTCTCGAAGACGACGAAGGCAGTTTTCGCGAGTTGCTCGAAATGACCGGGCAGCAGCAGCGCTTGGTTCCGCGCGAAGCCGCTCCTGTTCCTAAAGAGATGGGCCTCAAGGCGCTCGTGCGCGGTTTGAAGGACGAAGCAGAAATGGAAGCCATCGCCGACGCTCTGGAGAAAACCAACTGGTGCCGCAAGGATGCCGCGAAAATGCTTGGCATCAGTTACAAAGCCTTGCTCTACAAAATGCGGCAATTCAATCTGGATTCGGGACGCGGCGCGCGCTCAGCTGCTGCCAAAGCCGCCAGAGAAGCCGCGGCGAAAGAAGCCGAAGCCAAGGAAAACGCTCCGGTCATTCGCAGCTCTTAGACATTTCGAAGCTGGTTCGTGAGATTCAGCCTTCGCGTGACTTCAAGAGTCAGCGGTTTCTTCATCGACTGCGATTCGAAATAATCGCGCGACTTGCTCCTAAAATAGAAGTGAAGCATGGCTAGCTCTGGAAAGTGGGGCTAGTCCTATTACGGCAAAGTGTTGCATATGTAGGGCACATTCAAAGAAATAGCACTATCCTCCTTCAGGCTCCCTGGTCTAGTATTCCGCTCCGACAGAGGCTTTCGCCAGTTCAAGTGGCGTACGCTGCCGAGATCCCGCCCCCAGCTGGGATTTCGCGAAACGGTAGTTGCTGTTTTCAAAGGATTTGTTCCGGACGCCATTTTTTGGCTGAGATGTTGGAATAAAAACTGCCACTATTGATAGGGCACAGTCGAAGAAGAACACTTGGTGTACTTTGGAAGAGGGATTGCTACTCTCACCGACGGGGGATGCTGTGAAAATCAAACTAGGCCTGGTGGAGCATTGCGCATGACGGAACGTCGCACAGCACGCCGGTACGACCTTTCGCTGCCTGTCAGCGTCCGGCTTCCCATTAACCGAGAGCCCGGTGCGCATGATGGCCAAACCCGGGATATTTCAACGCGAGGCGTTTACTTCATAATGGAAAAGGATCTCGCTCCCGGCAC
>PKWH01000197.1 GCA_003131985.1 Acidobacteriota bacterium
TTCCGTCCAGCGCATTTCTCTTTTCTCGTCCACGCCGGTCACGCGATAGAGCAATCGCTCCAGCGGACGCATCAGAGGATCGAGGAAGGTCCGTTCCCCATTGAAAACACGCGCCATGAACATGCCCATCGGCTTCGTCAGCGCAAAAACGATGAGCAAGAACAGCCCGATCTGAAACCAGCCATTCGCAGTCATAATTAGAATTTCTCCGGCCAGAGCAGCGCGGCCACCAGGTAGCCGAGCAGCAGCACGCAAACTCCCAATAAAATTACATTCCCCGTCATCGCTCGCGCTCCTTACTTCAGCCGGTCACAGCCCCATACGTACGCAACCGCCGCGACGAAAAAACCAATCGTGCAGATCACAAATATGAAATCGCGCATCGTTACTTGCTCCTCACGTCAATAAAACTCTGAGACCTCAGCGCTTCACGCTATCGGTAAAAACCTGATGTTTCCGCAAACTAGAATTTGACCAAGATCGACATATCGATAAATGATTCGTCCCTACGCAGGTCCGGAAAGAAGACACCGGAGGTGCTGCCGGGTGTGCCACAGGCCGTTTCTGCGGGCCCAAGAGTCTCTTGCCCGGATGATGAACCGTTACTGCACGCAAAGAACTGAGGGAAACCGTTATTTCCACCTGGAGGCGTTATCCCGCCACGTCCAGACCAATACGGCACATTTGCGTGACGATAGTCATACTCCCAGCGGAAAGTGATGTACTGCTTGGGCATGTAGTCAAACGTGAATGACGAATCCCAAGCCTTAAAGGGATCCCCAGGGTTCTCTGTGAAGTATGGCGAATTCGTCGCCGCCGTAATGGCGCTCTCTCCATTGATTGGAGGAAGCAGTACCAAATACCGCCCCGGATTGTTGATCTTTCCACCGCCAAGCGTTACTGCGAACAGGTCTTTGTGGAACCAGAAGCGGTTGTACAGCATGAATCCCACAAAACTCTGTTTGGGTCCGCCTCTGTGATTGCCATAGCAGCTCACTCCGCTGCCGTACTCACAGCCCAGATCGCCAGTCAAAGAAAACGCCATCTTGTCGAGCGTGCTGGATGGCCGGTCGAAATACTTCACCTCGATACTGTTGTCAGTGTGAATGCGCTTGCGGTGAGGAACGAACAGGTCATCCTCGCCCAGACCGTAATTGTTGGAGATGACGTTGATATAGCTATTGGGAGTCCATTTAAGTTGCCCCCCAAGGCCCGGCGTGTGGTTGGCTGAGGCGTACGATTGCCATCCATTGATAAACCAGGGCTCTATCTTCAAATGTTTCGTGGGGAAAATCTGTACGCGCACACCATTGAAAAACCAGGGTGTGTTGGAGGACACGTAAGACGGTTGATAGGCCCAATTATCGAAGTTGTAGTAACTGAACAGGCCGATGTAGGACAGGAAGATTCCCGCGTCGACGTTGACTCCGTTCAATACGTTGAAGTGATACCCGCCCCACGCTTCCGATACATAGCGGTACGCATCGGCGAGATCCCACTGACCGTGTCCTGGGCTGGGGTCATTCCGAGCCGTCGTCACGGAATACATGCCGAACTGGGTCATAAACCTGGCACGAACATTGTCATAGTGGAAGTCGCCACCGATCCCCAGTTGCTCCAGCTGGACTTCTTGCGACCGAAAAAGTTCGCTCGACCCCCCTATTGAGTGGTCCGTCGGATGGTTGAAGTCGAAAACATAGTCGGTGTCAGTTCTGATCTCCGGCGTAAAGAATTTCGTATCCCAAAATATATCTTTTGTGCGCGGGTTGCCGTTTAGCCATGTCCAGTCCGCATCGGAAAACGGCTCCACTTTACCGGGCGCGCCCGCAGGTGCCTGCGCGGAAGCCGCCTCGCTTTGCGCCTGCGCAATCACTTGTGTGGAGGGCGCCGCTGCAATCGCAGAGGGAGTTGTCGGCGCAGATGTAGACCACGCGGCAGCAACAACTTTAGGCTGATCGGGCTGTACCGCAGCGGGGCGAGCCCTGAGCTCGGCCTCAAGCTGCTCGATGCGCGCTTCCATGGCCTCAAGCTTTTTCGCCACGGCCGGCGGTATTTGCTGATCCGCAGGACTCGCCGGTTGGCCGCTTGTTTGTGCGAAACAAGGATGTTGCGGTAGCGCCAACGCGAGCGCGCAGACAACGATTGGTAGCTTAAAGCACGACACGAATTTCAACATGGAAATCTTCTCCCTTTATTAAGTTCATCTCGTTCATCTGCGTCCGCTGTTTGGCGGTGTTCTCTCAGGCCGGGACACGCTCGGCCGAGTGCTAGACCTTTTTCGGTTGCGCTTTTCGTCGTATACGAAATTCACCAGAACAAAGACAAGGAAGCCCACCCCGGCAATGCAAAAGGTTTGGAAAATCAGGACTGCCATTGCCAAATTCTCTTTTGCGCCGACCCAATCGGCGAAGACGACTCGCATGAGTCTTTGAAAATCCTACATGCCAGACATTAGGGAGTCGTAAGCGGGACATAAGGATTTCATAAGGAATAAAGGAAGGAAATGTGCGGCTTGGAAGAACTAACCTTCGAGCTTAAATCTCGTTGCAGCGAGCGCATACAGCCTTCGCCACAACAGGCGATTGATAGTCACCACCATCATAGCCATCAGAATCGTGGCCCCAATCAGAACGCGGTAGTTTCCGGTGTCGGTGGCATCGCTGATTACCGACCCCAGGCCCGTGACCGTGTATGTGTGGCCTTTGAAGCGAAAATATTCTGCGATGATGCTGGCATTCCAGGCGCCGCCGGAAGCAGTAACAAATCCGGTGACGAGGTAGGGGAATATCCCCGGCAGATACAGTTCGCGCCATCTCTCAAGCTTGTTAAAGCGAAACACGTTGCACACTTCTTTCAGATCCGTGGGTATCGCCATCGCTCCCGCAATTACGTTGAACAGGATGTACCACTGTGTTCCCAAAAGCAGCAGCACGATGGACCCGATGCCAAGGCCGCCGCCGGCTCTGATGAGCACGAGCAAAATAATCGGAAATAGCGCCGTGGCCGGCACCGACGCGGCAATTTGTGCGAGCGGTTGCGCAATCGCCGAAAGTTTCGGCCTTAGTCCCACAATCACACCGGCCGGAATTGTCCACAATCCCGCCAGCACTAGAGTAAACGCCACTCGGAGAAGTGTTGCGCCGGCTCCCACGAAAATACCGTGCAATTCCGCACGGGTAAGCCCTACCAGTAAAATAATCATTTTCACGAATGCGTAGGCCACGCCGGCTAGCATCGCGCCCAAAAGAGCTCGCGAGATCCACTTGCCAATCGCGCCAGGCTTTCGGTTCTGGCTGGCCGCGGCTTGCCTGTTTGCAAAATATAAACTCAAACACTCGCGCACAGGTCTTACCGCTACGCGTGCCAGAAAAGGCAGAATCTTCGAGCGCTGCAGGAAATCCAGGACAAATGAATGCGGCGATTCCACGGATTCCACTTGTTCAAATTTGAATTTCTCCGACCAAGCGATTACAGGACGCCAGATTAGCTGATCAATCAGCACGATGATTCCGATCATCACGCTGAGGCCCCAAACGATTGCCCGCGTATCGCCGGCATTGGCCGCCGTTTGCAAATACGAGCCCAGGCCTGGAAGCCGCAGATCGCGGTTCCCCAGAATAAACATCTCGCACGCCATCAGGAAAAACCATCCGCCCGCCACGGACATCATCGAGTTCCACACCAGTCCAATCGCCGCGTAGGGCAGCTCCATCTGCGTAAATCTCTGCCACCAGCTCCAGCGGTACACCTGCGCTACTTCCCGCATTTCGCGCGGTATGTTTTTCAGCGAAGAATAAAAGCTGAAGGTCATATTCCAAACTTGTCCGGTAAAAATCAGCAGGATGGATCCAAGCTCCACGCCCAGTTGCCTGGTGGGAAATAGCGCGACCATCGAAAGCATCACTCCCGGAAGGAAACTTAAAACGGGAATGGACTGCAATGTGTCGAGCAGCGGAATCATGAATTTTTCAGCTCTCGCGTTGTACGCTGCGATGTAGCCATACACGAGCGTGAAGGCCAAACTGAATAAATAAGCGATCGCGATGCGCAAAACGGAAAACATTGCGTACTTGGGTAACGCACTCACCCGCAATTGGATTGCAGTTTCCGCATTCGCCGGCGCCAACCAGTAATGAGTCATGGACAGCAAAGCGTAAAACAGCGCAAACCCCGCGAAAATAATCGGGAGGTCTTGCAAGATGGATGGCACGCGTTTGGGAATAGTTCCCCAGGTCAAAACGCCGGCAGATGTTTTGCTACGGGTCATCAGTGCAACGGAGCAGCTTCTTGGGAGTTTGCGGCTTCTCCGGCGAGAATTAATCTCAGGCGGTCGCTCGCCGAGTCATACGTGAAAATATCCGCGTAACGGCCCCAGTTCAATACCGTTTCGATCTGCTGCTCCACGTCGTGTGCGGGAAGGCGCTCGTCCAACAAATCGCGGAAAAACTCTACGGGCATGGTGTGGTCGCTCTTATTCTCCAACGCGGTAACTATTTGTTGCATCAGCGGAACATGCGTCAAGGCCTCGCGAAACAAACGCTTTCGAGTGGGGATGTCCGCTTCGGCAAAAGTTCGCCCCGGGGGAGTGATCTTGACGTCGCCTTCGTGCGCGGTGGCAAATCCCAGCATGGTCGCGGCATCCAGAATCGGCAACAGGTCGTCAACCTCCAGCAAAAGCGTCTCGGCCACGTGATACAGGTCCTCTTCTCCGCCGCGGTCCATCAAAAGCTCGAGCAAACCGGCAACTCCTCCAGGCCGTGCGTGCGGCAGCATTGGGGTGGGTTGTTTGGCTGTGGCTGAAGGAGGCGCAAGCGTGAGCTCCGGCTTGGTCATGACTTTATAAATGTAATCAACGTAAGGAAAGAACGCGGCGGACTTGCGGTCTCTCGGCTGCGGCAACGCAATGCGAAAATCCGCTCTGATGCGCGCGGGATTGCGTCCCAGGACGATCACGCGGTCTGCTAGCAGCACGGCCTCCTCAATATTGTGAGTCACAATAAAAATACTGCGCGTGGGGATTTTTTTCGCCAGCCATAGCTCCATCAAATCGCCGCGCAGGTTTTCCGCCGTCAGCACATCCAACGCCGAAAAGGGTTCGTCCATGAAAAGGACTTCAGGCTCCACAGCCAATGCCCGCGCGAAGCCCACGCGTTGTTTCATTCCTCCGGATAATTCTTTCGGATATGCGGTCTCGAAGTTTTTCAACCCCACCGAATCCAAAGCTTTTAGAGCCCGGCGGTGGCGCTCTTCGTGCTCCATTCCGCGCGCGAGTAACGGCGATTCCACGTTTTCCAATACCGTAAGCCACGGAAACAACGCGAAGCTTTGAAAAACAATCGCGACGTTGGGGCTGCACTCCCCGACTGGCTCTCCGTGCCAGAGCACCTTGCCCGCCGTGGGCGCCGCCAGCCCCGAAAGAATCCGCAGCAGCGTGGATTTCCCGGAGCCGGAAGGTCCCAGCAGCGCGATAATCGTGCCCGATTCTAATGACAAATCGACAGGCGCGATCACTTGGATCTCGCTTCCATCCTTCTGCGTAAAACTTTTTTCGATCCCCCTGGCTTCAATAATCGGCTTCTCGTCAGCCGCAGGTCGCGCCGCAACTTCCTTCTCCCGCCCAGTTTCGGGGGTTTGGACGGCGGGCGGCTCGGTAGCAGAACCTGCCTCAGCGAGTTCATCCATCAACGACGTCCAGGCTTCCTCGGGCAGAGCATCCAGAAAGTGGTCTCGCTCAGCTTGCTTCATGGCTTCTACAATCGCCGCCATTTCTTGCACGGGCCTTGAATGCAGCAAAACGTATGCATGGAAGTAGGGCAAATGGTTGATGATCGAAGCCGCCAGTGGAATCGGCAATTGCCGAAACAAAAGCTGTTGCTCTTCAAACCGCATGGTCATTATCAGATCAGCAGCGGCGGCAGGTTTCAGTTCTCGCAGCAGTTCGAACGCGGGCTCCCACTTCCCTTGGGAGATGAGCTCTTGAAGTCTTTCGGCCATCGGCGGAGTCATATTTTCCCCGCACAGCCTACTACGTTTTTCTGAGGATGAAACTGGGGAATCGTGATCCTAGGGATTGAGGGAGCTTAGTCGATGGTCCTTACGTTGTTTTTTCGGCTCGCATACCAGCAGGGGCTATGTCCGGAATGAGGGAAAAGCGACCGCACGCATACTTCCGTTTGCGGCTGGTCGAAATAGACTTCGGCTTTGCCGTCCTTGAGCGCGCTCGCGTAATAATAAGTCACCGACCCTAGAGCGTTGCCCACCGTGGGGTCGCTCGACCGGTGCAAGAACCACGCCCAATCAACCACAAAGATCGCTAAGAATAAAGCGATCGCTGCCGCAGTTATGCGCTTTGCGTTCATCTGTTGGGGTTCACCCAGCCATTCTACCGCTTAACCAGGGATGGAGAGTCCCGATTGCAGGGCCGCAGCTTGCGGAATGCTATAATTGCTTGCTGCAGTCTGGATGCTGCGAGAAAATAGTACAGTAGCAGTTCTCGCTTTTGGCTCGGACGGCAATCCCATAAAGGCTTAGCTTCATGCAAAGGCGCAAGCGAGATGCCAAAACTCCAGAGAGCCGATCGTCGGAGGCTCGAAATAAAGCGTTGCGGGCTCGCGTCCAAGAGCTTGAAAAAGCCTTGATGGGGATTCGGCGCGGCAGCATCGACGCTCCCTCAACGAGCGCTTCCTCGCATCCCTATCGTGTGCTCGTGGAAACAATCAACGAAGGCGCCGCCACTCTTGACGCGGAAGGTACTGTGCTCTTCGCCAACGCACGTTTCGCCGAGTTCTTGAATCTTCCGCTTAAAAAATTCATCGGCGCTCCGCTTCAGGACCATGTCCCTGCTTCCGCGCAGGAAAAACTTTGGGAACTGATTCAGCTGAGCCTCCAGGAAGATACCAAAGACGAAATTAGTCTGGGAACACCTGAAGGCCGGCCTCGCCTGATTCAATTCTCTTTCAGCGCCGTGAAACAATCCCATCCGCAAACGATTTGCGTGGTGGCCACCGAACTGACCGAGCTCGCGCAAGCGAATGAAGCGCTAAGGGCGAATGAGGACATGCTCCGCCAGCTTTCCGGCCGGCTGCTCCAGCTTCAGGATGACGAACGCCGCCACATCGCTCGAGATCTTCATGACATTACCGGCCAAAAGCTCGCTTTCCAATCCATCGTTTTGTCTCAGCTAATCACCGCTGCCACCGACGCCACCACCAAGAGCGCCTTGACGGAATGCCAGCAGTTGACCAGCCAAGTTGGCGAAGAAATCCGCACTCTCTCGTATTTGTTGCACCCGCCGCTGCTTGATGAACTCGGGCTTTCCTCCGCCGTGCATTGGTACACGCAAGGCTTCGAAAAACGGACAGGAATCAATGTGGAAGTAGACATCCCCCGCGATTTCCTCCGCCTGCCCGCGGACGTCGAAACCACTCTGTTCCGGGTAATTCAGGAGAGCTTGACCAACGTTCATCGCTACGCAGAGAGCACGAAGGCCTTTATTCGCGTTGCGCGCGTCGGCGATGAAGTGAAACTCGAGATCGGTGATTATGGCAAAGGGATTCGCGCCGAACTTCTGAAATCTTCTCGGGATTCCGTGGCCCCGCTCGGCGTGGGTATTCAAGGTATGAAGGAACGCATGCGCCAGCTTTCCGGCCGTTTGGAAGTAACTTCGCGTACAAACAAGGGCACCGTTGTGACCGCCTTACTTCCCATTCGCGAGCAGCAGCCCGAAACGACACGAGACCCTGACCGATCTCGTGAAGAGACCTCTAATTCCAATGGCGAGACGCAAGAAGCTGCCGTAAGCGTCCGACGACGGATTCTAATCGCCGACGACCACGAGGTCCTTCGGCGCGGCATACGCACCATGCTTGAGTCCGAAAAGGAATGGGAAGTCTGCGGCGAGGCCATTGATGGTCAGGAAGTTGTTGAAAAAGCGGCCTCACTGAATCCCGATCTCGTAATCCTGGATATAAACATGCCGGTTCTAAATGGAGTCGCTGCCGTCCGCGAGATTTTGCGCCACCGTCCGCAAATGAAAATACTCGTTTTCAGCGTTCACGATTCCGACCAAACTATTCGCGAAATTCTGTCGGCCGGCGCACATGGATATTTGTCGAAAGCGAAGGCCGGCCAGGAATTGGTGCAAGTCGTGAAATTACTACTCAGCGGTGAAACCTTTTATCCGAAGAGATCTGCAAGCTCGAAAGTTTAGTCGGCGCGCCCCGGTCACAATGTCGATTCGTTAGTCGGAACCAAACTACAGCAACTTAGTTTGGGCTCTACAGCCTTCCCTGCATGGTCTTTCTAGCCCGAATAACCGTACAGTGCTTGGCCATGCGGAATGGCGCCTGCTTTCATCCGTTTGCGCCGATTGGCATCGAAACCAGATGGAATCGCACTCAAGGAGAAAAGCCCCATGCTCAGGACCATTCTGATTGTTCTTGTAGTGCTACTACTGCTAGGAGCCCTGCCCACTTGGCCCTACAGCGCAGGCTGGGGTTACTACCCCAGCGGCGGCCTGGGCCTAATCCTCATCATTCTCGTGGTTCTCATACTCGCAGACCGTTTATAACCGTTTAACGACGGCTTGTGCACGGGAGCATTGACGTGCTCGGTCTCTGGGGTTAGTCTCGCTCCAGACCGAGCACTGTGCTCCAACCCACTTGGGAGTGATTTATGCCCAGTTCAACCTGGAAAGGCTACCTAGCGTTTGGATTAATCTCGATCCCTATTCGACTCTCCCCGGCAGCCCGCACGGAACGAATCAGCTTCAATCAGCTCCACAAAGTTTGTCATACGCGCCTGAAGCAGCCTTTGTTTTGCCCCACATGCGACCGTATGGTAGAGCGCGCGGAAGTCGAAAAAGGTTACGAGCACGAGAAAGGTCAATATCTGCTCTTCACCCAGGAAGAGCTCGACGAAGTTGAGCCGGAAACCGCGCACACCATGGAAATTCTCGAATTCGTCAAGCTGGACGAAGTCGATCCTGTCTATTTCGATTCTTCCTACTATATCGCCCCCGAAGAAGCCGGCCAGAGGGCGTATCAACTCCTGACCGAAGCCATGGAAAAATCCGGATACGCGGGTATCGCGAAAATCGCCATGCACAATCGCGAATACATCGTCATCATTCGTCCGCGCGAGCACGGCCTCACTCTTCACACCATGTTCTACTCCAATGAAATTCGGGCCGAGGCTGAATACGGGCAGGCCGATAAGGGCCAAATAAAAGACCAGGAACGCACACTCGCTCAGCAGCTAATCGAAAGCCTGGCTGCTCCTTTCGAACCCGACAAGTACCACGATACCTACCAGGCTGGTTTGCAGAATCTGATTGAGGCCAAGAGCAGCGGCCGGAAAATCACGGCGATGCCGCATACGCAGGCCAAAGCTCCGGTAATTGATTTGATGGAAGCATTGAAGAAGAGCCTTGCCAAGAAACCGGCAGCAGTGGCGGAAAAGAAACCATCCATTGTTCGGGCCGCGAAGACCGAAAGGAGACAAGGAAGAAAGACGGGGTGATCCCTTCTCTTTTGCTCTTGCAGCGCGACAGGAAGACCCGCTTTCGACGGTAACTTGTTAGGCCTGGTCCTCACCCATTTACCTTTTCGAGAGCTGTAGTGGCATAGAATCTTCGCTTTTAGAGGACAAGCTTCCCGAGCAATAACCTCCGAACGCGCACTACGGGAATCTGCTTTCTGTTATAAGGACTTCACCCGATATCTCCTCCTTCAGGCGCTACGTATCATTTTGGCTGAACAAGTCATTCGCACAATGGCGAGTGACGGCAAAATGTCGAGTGATAATCCTAAGCCTCTCAAGGAGATTTAAATGGAACACAAAGACCTTATGGAACTATTTGTTGATGAATTGAAAGACCTCTACAGCGCAGAAAGCCAGCTAATTAAAGCTCTTCCGAAGATGGCCAAAGCCGCCACCTCCGAAAACCTCCGGGCTGGATTCGAACACCATCTGGAGCAGACCAAAGAGCACGCTCGCCGAATCGAGGAAATCTGCACTGAGCTTGGCGAAAAACCAACCGGCAAAAAATGCGGTGGAATGGAAGGGCTCATCGGAGAAGGGAAGGAAATGATGGACGAGTTCGATGGTGACGTGTTGGATGCAGCCTTGATCTCCGCGGCCCAGCGCGTTGAGCACTACGAAATCGCCGGGTACGGCACCGTTCGTACCTATGCTGAACTTCTCGGTAAAGATCGGGCCGTGGAACTCCTTGAGGAAACTCTCAAGGAAGAAAAGGAAACGGATCAGAAACTGACGGAACTTGCTGTCACGATCAACGTCGAAGCTATCAACCCCGAGGGTTCCGACGAGGAAGAGGAGGAAGAAGTTCCCGTTGCTAGTAAACCCAAGTCCAAGGCTGCACGCGCCTAACTAGATTGGTCTGGGGCAGGCGCGAAGATGCTTCGATGGCGATTCTATTCGATCTTCCCGCTTGCCCTGCTTTTCTCGTCGCTCCAACAGTCCTTCAGCCCCCTTCTGTCATCGGATTCTTACCTCTAACGATTCCTTACGTGCTTCTCGCTAACTAATTGCATCCCCGGCAGTCTATGAAATAAGAAAGTCGGCACGGAGAAACAAATGTCGATGCGAACGCTTCTCTTGTCGTGCTGTTTCGGTGTAATCGCGCTC
>PKWH01000075.1:0-18794 GCA_003131985.1 Acidobacteriota bacterium
CAAGGCGGTGTTGCGCGATCAGAAGCCGAAGGCAGAGTCGGCAACGGCGGAAGGCCACTCGTAGATCGCTCAGAAAAATAACAGATTACATCCAGACCAGATCACAGAGGGGACTTAAGGCGAAGGCTTTAAGTCCCTTTTTGTTGGTGCATACTTCTGTCCGTCGAAGCTACAAACGACAGTCGACAATGTGTTGGCGGTAGCAGATGTCAATCGCACGTCGTGGTACCCGTGCGTCTTAGTCGGTAATATGTCGAGGTCGTGTGAAACCCAGCTTAAGATTATGCGGAAGCCGTCTGAAGTTCTCCGGACGATCCAAAACGGGGCGATATTTGCGCCCAGCAAGCAGCCCTTCCCCAGAATTACAAAATCGGATTGCTGCGTACCGTCCAAATGAGCTTCTGAAGCCATGAACAACGAAGAAGGCGTTTGACCAAGTATTACGATTTTTTTCATGCAAGATTCGCTTCGAACAACGATTTCATCATTCATTAGAAGATCTACAACAACCTCCGGAAGCGCTGTGGGACGCTCCAATTTATCTTCTACGCTGAAGTGGATTTGCTCGAACTTGAAAGGATCGGCTGGCGGTTTTGGTCTGACCGCGAAATTGGTGACTACACCTACCAACATAAAGAGAGCCAAGAGCCTAGGTCGCATTGGATTTATTACCGGCGAGAAATCGCTTTCCCCTTTTTCTTTTGTCGTAGCAGTCAGACTCGTTCGATTCGGGCGCCGATGGCGCGGAGTTTGTCTTCGATGCGTTCGTAGCCGCGATCGATGTGATAGACGCGGTCAATCCAGGTTGTGTTGTCGGCCACGAGCCCTGCGAGAACTAGAGAAGCGCTCGCGCGCAGGTCGGATGCAGTTACAGGGGCGCCGCTGAGCGGTGTGGGGCCGGTGATGACGGCAAGATTGCCGTCCACCGCGATGTTCGCGCCCATGCGCATAATTTCGCTAGCGTGCATATAACGATTTTCGAAGATCGTTTCGCGAACGTGCGAGATGCCAGTGGCTTGTGTGGCTAGGGCCATGAACTGGGCTTGCATGTCGGTGGCGAACCCGGGGTACTCTTCGGTGGTTACGTCGGCTGCGACAAGCTTTTTCGCGGCGCGCACGCGCAGCGTACCGTTTCCTTCGCACTTAATTTCCACGCCGCACTCTTTCAGCTTGTTCAAAACTGCAACCAGGTGCTGCGGCTCGCAGTCGGTGAGGAGCAAGTCTCCTCCGGTGATCGCTCCGGCGACTAGAAATGTGCCGGTTTCGATTCGGTCGGGGATGATGGCGTGTGTGGCGCCATGCAAGCTTGAGACGCCCTGAACGCGCAGCGTGGAAGTACCGACACCTTCGATCTTGGCGCCCATTTTGATCAAGAGCTCGGCGAGATCGGTGACTTCAGGCTCAAGGGCGGAGTTTTCGAGGATGGTTTCGCCCTCGGCCAGAACCGCAGCCGTCAAAATATTTTCTGTGCCGGTGACAGTAATTTTCGGAAAGCGAAAAGTGGCGCCGCGCAGGCGTTTGCAGCGGGCTTCCACGTAGCCATGTTCGACGGAAATCTGCGCGCCAAGTCTTTCGAGCGCTTGAATGTGGATGTCGATTGGGCGCGCTCCGATGGCACAACCGCCGGGCAGAGAAACTCGTGCGTATCCGAACCGCGCGAGCAGCGGCCCCAGAGTCAGGACCGAGGCACGCATCGTCTTTACCAACTCGTAGGGAGCTTCCTGCAGAGAGACGGTTTCGGCTTGAATGGTGAATTCGCTCGGCGGCAGGTCAGGGCTTTCGACGCGGCAACGCATATGCGCGAGGAGCTTGGCCATGGTGATGATGTCGCGCACGTGCGGAATATTTTGCAGGGTTACGGGGTCGCTTGTGAGGAGCGCCGCGGCCATCGCGGGCAAGGCGGCGTTTTTCGCTCCACTGATTCGGACGGTGCCTTCTAGTCTGCGTCCGCCCTGGATTTTGAATCGGTCCATGTTATTTCCCCTTGCGTGTTGCGCGAGGCTGTTTGTTTCTTTGCGATTCGAGCGCTTGCCGGACGTTGCCGCCGGCTTGCTGCAGCCGTCGGCGCGCTTCGCGCACGTTTGTGCCTGTTTTTAGCATCACAAGAGCAACGGGCAAATCGTGTTGCGATTGACGCAGTGCTCGTTGCGCGTTTGACACGCTCGCGCCGGAAGCTTCCTGGAGAATCCGCGCTCCCCTTTGCCGCAACTTCTGATTTGTCAGCGCCACGTAGATCATCCAGTTTTCATAGACTCTGCCGAGCCCCACCATCGAAGCGGTAGAGAGCAGGTTGAGAACCATTTTTTGCGCCGTGCCAGCTTTTAAGCGCGTGGAACCGGCGATAGCTTCGGGGCCGGTATCCGGCGCGATTGCGATATTCGCAGCGCGCGCGAGCGGCGACCTCGCGTTGGATGTAACGCCAATGGTGATCGCGCCGATTTTTTTTGCGAACTTCATAGCGCCCAAAACGTAGGGTGTGGTTCCGCTGGCCGCCAGGCCAACGACTGCGTCGCCGCGCCGCAGACCCGCTTTTGCCAGATCGCGTACTCCATTCTTTGCGGAGTCTTCGGCGCCTTCTACCGCGCCGCGCACGGCTCGCGAGCCGCCGGCAATGAGTGCCTGCACCATTTTCGCCGGTGTGCCAAAAGTCGGCGGCCATTCGGCGGCGTCGAGGACTGCGAGACGTCCGCTTGTTCCCGCGCCGGCGTAAAAAAGCCGTCCTCCATTGCGAAAGCTTTTCACAATCGCATCCACGGCGCGCGCAATTTTCGGCAACTCGCGGCGGACTGCAATTGCTACCCGCGCGTCTTCGCGATTCAAAACGCGCAGAATTTCGAGCGTGGACTTCCTGTCGAGTCCGCGAGTTCGCGGATTTCGCTGCTCGGTCTTTAACAGCTTCAAACGCAGCCCCTGAGAATGCTGAATTGATTATACCGGGGGCCAGCGCCGCGTTCGCGGGCGGAGTCGACTTCTGAAGCGCATTGTGACGTTGGAGTTATCGAACCGCGCCATGCTCGTTTGCCAGTCCCAGGGCTTGCAAGACGGCATCGTGCACGGCGGGGCGGAGTTGGCGGATTTGCTCGTTGGCCCGGGTGGGATTCACGCGATTCGTGAGCAGAACGACGAAAAGACCGCGCTCTGGATCGATCCAGAGCGAAGTACCGGTGAAACCTGTGTGTCCGAAGCTGTTCGGCGAAAAGAAATGGCCGGACGAAGAAGGCTGCGTAACGACGTCCCAGCCGAGCGTGCGGGCCGCGTCTCCGATTGCCTCGCGGGCGGTGAATTCCTGAATCGTCGCCCGCGCCAGCAGGCGGTAGTGAGCGTAGATGCCGCCGTTCAAAATCATTTGCGCAAACATGGCTGTGTCACCTGCGGTCGAGAATAATCCTGCATGGCCCGAAACGCCGCCCAGGGCCCAGGCGTTCTCGTCGTGGACTTCGCCTTGCATCAGGCGCTTGCGGAAATCGATATCGTTTTCAGTGGGCGCAATAGTCGGCCACAACTTGCGGGGTGGATTGAACAGCGAAGCGTTCATGCCCAGCGGCTCGAAAATGTGCTGCTTCGCGAATTCGTCGAGTGTGACGCCGGTGAGGCGCTGAACGATTTCGCCGAGCATGATAAATCCTAAATCGGAATACTCGACCTGAGTTCCCGGTTGGTGTACGAGGGGCTCGGCCAGGACGCGCGCTAGAACGGCGTCATGGCCTTTCGCTCCCTTGTAAAAATCGCGATGGGCCGGAAGGCCGGAATCGTGCAGGAGAAGATTGCGAATGGTGACGCGGGCGCGCCACGTGGGATCGGGGTCCGATTTGGCGGCGACAGCCCATTCAGGCAAATAGCGGACGACGGGCGTATCGAGATCGAGACGCTTCTGCTGCATCAGGATCATTACGGAGGTCGTGGTGACGATCACTTTGGTGAGAGAAGCCATGTCGTACAGAGTGTTCGCCGTTACTGCGGGAGATTTTGCATCGCGGGTAAGTTTGCCGAAGGGGCGCACGATCACCTGATCGCGAAATCCGACGGCTAGAACGCCGCCGGGAATTGCACCGTCGGCAATGGCGCGATCCATCACGTCGAAGGCCGGTTTCAGCCGGGCGGCCATGTCGGATGGCGCAGGCTGAAGCGCCATGGGATTCGCCGCGACGCGGATACCGTCGCCACGTTTCACAGTGCCCGGAACGGTGACTGGAATCTGTCCTTCGGTTGCCACTTGGCCAAAAAGGGCGCGGACGGTGGCGCGCTGCGACACGTCGTTGGTGGAGAATTCGGCGAGCCAGGTCTTCGAGTCGGGAAAATGTTCGATCAGGTAGGGGCTGCCGAAGGACATTACGACGACCGGCTTTCCCGTGGCGAGAATTTGATTCACGAGGGCGCGTTGGTCGTCCGGCAGGCCCACGTTTCCTTTGCGATCTGCGACGCGCACAAATAGTGCGGCGATGGCCACGTCGTAGGTTTCGGGCGGCGGAAGCTTCAACGCGCTAGCGGTTGAGAACTGAGTGTCTGCGCGCAAAGCTTTCAGCGAATCCACGCGCCAGCGAATTTCGGGCTCGATGGTTTCGCCAGGATAAGGATCGGCATCTGCGGACAGTGAAACGAGCAGAACACGGATTGGGTGTGTTGCGTCCAGCGGCAAAAGGTGCGAGGCGTCGCGCAGGAGCGTGACCCCGCGATCGGCGATGGCCTGTGCTTGCGCTGCATATTCGGGCTTGGCAAATTTTTCGTTCAGATGTTCGACGTCGACGAGACGATCCTTGTCGAGTCCGAGGCGGGACTTGGCTTGCAAAATGCGGCGAACGGATTCGTCGATGCGCGATGAGGGAATGCGGCCGGATTTTACGGCCGCTTCGAGTGAAGCCATGGCTGCATCCGGCACGGGAGGCATCAGAAGCACGTCGGCGCCGGCTTCCACCGCTCGCACCGCAGCATCGCCGGGCGCGTAGAGTGATGTTACTCCGCCCATGTCCATCGCGTCGGTGACAATGAGACCTTTGAATTTCAATTCATCGCGGAGCAAGCCGGTGAGAATATTTCGCGAAATGGTGGCGGGGAGCGTCGGATCGGATTCGTACGCGGGGACGTTTAGATGTCCTGGCATCACTGAAGCGGCGCCTGCGGCAATCGCTGCGCGGAAGGGAACAAGCTCGGTACTTTCGAGCTCCTTTCGGTCGCCGGGAACCGTGGCGAGCGAAAGATGTGAATCCACGCTGACGTTGCCATGGCCTGGAAAATGTTTCGCGGCGGCCAAGCAGCCGTTTTCTTGCACCCCGCGAATGAATTGCGAAACGTACTCGGCGACTTGCTGCGGATCTTCACCGAACGAACGGATATTGATGATGGGATTGTCGGGATTATTGTTTACGTCGGCGTCGGGGGCGAAAATCCAGCGCACGCCTGCGGCGCGGGCTTCGAGGGCTGTCACTTTGCCGATGGTGTAAGCGGCTCGCGGATCGTTGGCTGCGCCTACCGCCATTGCGGAAGGGAAGGACGTGCCCTCGTCGATTCGCATTCCTGTTCCGGATTCAAAATCCGCGCCGATGAGGAGCGGCGTTTTTGCATGCCTTTGCAAATCGTTGGTGAGGACTGCGGTTGGATAAACTTGGCTGCGTTCGATGCCGAGCGGGCCGCGTTGCGTGCCGAGGATGAATCCGCCAACGTGATTTTGCTCCACCTGGTGCAGCAAATCTTTGTAGTCAGCGCTCTCAGCGGAGGTGAAGACGCCGAAATAATACGGCATCAGCATTTGGCCGAGTTTTTCGCGCAACGTCATTTTCTTAAGCGTGGCTTCCACCCACGCTGCGTTGGCGGCGGGCTGCCGGGGATTTTTCGGGGAAGTTTTCTGCGCGCGAAGGGAAAGTGTCATGAGAAGAAGGACGAACAGTGCGGAAAGGCCGAGTTTACGCATCGCATTCGCCGAAGGCCTTCCATGTTGACGCCTGCATCCCGCGGCTGTATATAGCACACGGTTCTATGACGCACAACGAATCGTCCCCGAGAGTGTTTCGTATCCGTTCTCTCCGCATTTTTTTGCTAGGCGCAATTTTGACCGGTATTTTCCTGGGCCTCAGCGCTCCGGCGCGGGACGCATCTCCGGGAAAGGCGGACTCGCGCACCAAGCCCGGAATCGACGTGCTCGAAGACGAAGGCTTCGCTTCGCTGCGCGGCAAACGCGTGGGAGTGGTTACAAACCAGACTGGAGTTGACTCACGGGGTCGTCGGACGATTGATGAGCTGGCGCACGCGGACGGTGTAAAGCTGGTGGCAATTTTTAGTCCGGAGCACGGGATCGCCGGTAACGCCGATGCTTCTGTTGTGGCGAACGCAACCGACGCCGCTACGGGGCTGCCGATTTACAGTCTCTACGGAGAAACGCGCCGGCCTACCGATGCGATGCTGGAGGGGATCGACACTTTGGTGTTCGATATCCAGGACGTAGGCGTGCGCTTTTACACTTATGTGACGACCATGGGCTATTGCATGGAAACAGCGGCGAAACACAACATTTCCTTTTTGGTGCTCGACAGGCCGAATCCGCTGGGCGGCGAAATTATCGAAGGGCCGATGCTGGACGCCGACAAACTGTCTTTCGTGGGATATTTTCCGATGCCGGTGCGGTATGCGATGACGCTTGGGGAGCTAGCGCGAATGTTCAACGCGGAAAATAAAATTGGCGCGGATCTGCACGTGGTTGAAATGAGAAATTGGCATCGCCGCGATATGTATTGGATGACGGGCCTTCAGTGGATCCCGCCATCGCCGAACTTGCCGACTGTCGCGAACTTGGTTCCTTATCCGGGGATCGAGATTCTGCAGGCGGGCGGTGTGTCGGTCGGGCGAGGCACGGATTCCGCGTTTCTGGAATTTGGCGCGCCATGGATTTTCCAACATGACCTGCTCGAGAGACTTAAAAGGCGCTCGATTGCTCGAGTGCATTTTTCGGCGCAGTCTTTTACTCCCCAGACAGGGCCGTATGCCGGGCAGGAGTGCCATGGCGTCAAACTGGAGATTACCGATCGGGATGATTTCGAGTCCATACTCATGGGCCTTGAAATTGCAGAAACGCTACGTCGCCCGTATTCGAAGCAGTTTCAGATTGCGAAAATGATCGAGCTATTGGGATCGCAATCAACGGTCAAGCGGCTGGAACTCGACGATAATCCCAAGGACATCGAGGCGGGCTGGGCGGCTGAGTTGAAAAACTTTCGCGCGATGCGTGCGAAGTATCTTATCTATCGTTAGTACGCGGGACGAAAGCGCGATTTGTTAGGGCGGGAAAATTTCCGCAGTAGCGGGACAAAGCATGAGAGCCGATTTCCAATCCGAAAAAGGTGCGCGGCCCAGGGCGTGGCTGGCTTGGAGCAGCGGCAAAGACAGCGCCTGGGCGCTGCACGCAGTTAGGCAAAGCGGCGAATTTGAAGTTGCGGCGCTGCTCACGACCGTGAATCAGACGCATGCGCGCGTGGCCATGCACGCAGTGCGAGAATGCCTGGTGGAGATGCAAGTGGCTGCGGCGGGGCTTCCATTGATAAAGGTGCCGATTCCGTCGCCTTGTACGAATGAGGTTTACGAGCGGGCGATGGGCGAGGCGATGGCACGCGCGCGGGCCGAAGGAGTTCGGCACGTTGTGTTCGGAGATCTTTTTCTCGAAGACATTCGCGCGTATCGGGAGAAGCAACTTGCCGCTTGCGGCATGACGCCGATTTTTCCGCTGTGGCGGCGCAATACTCGGCAGCTCGCCGAGGAAATGATCGCGGGCGGTCTTTCGGCTTACCTGACGTGCGTGGATCCTCGCAAGCTGGAACGCTCGTTCGCCGGACGAAGGTTCGATACGGATTTTTTGCGTGAGCTTCCAGCTGATGTGGACCCGTGTGGCGAAAACGGGGAGTTTCATACGTTCGCAAATGGCGGGCCGATGTTCAAGCAAGCTATACCTGTCACGGCCGGCGAAATCGTGGAGAGAGACGGATTTATTTTTGCGGACTTTCTTCCACGCGCGACGGCGGCAGGCACGTCATAGAATCGGGTTTCTGATTCGTTCAAAATCTTAGGCGCGATTGTATTCATAGGAAGCGGCACTGATGCGGATTTGTTCTTTGTTACCTTCGGCTACTGAGATTCTATACGCGCTGGGTCTTGGCGATTCGGTTGTAGGGGTGACCCACGAATGCGATTTCCCGCCGGACGCAGCGAAGAAACCTGCATTGATACGTCCGCGCGTGGATCCGCAAGCTGCCGCTTCTGAAATTGACCGGCAAGTGAGCGAACTTGTTGCGCGCGGTGAAAGTATTTACGCGGTCGATGCGGAGTTGTTGGGCTCGTTAGCGCCGGACCTGATTATCACGCAGGATCTTTGCCACGTTTGCGCGGCTTCGCCCGATGATTTGGCGACGGCGCTCACGCGGCTGCCCAAGAAGCCGCGCGTACTCGCTCTGACGCCTCATTCGTTGCGCGACGTTTGGGACGACGTGAGAAAGATCGGCGACGCCACGCAACGCCGCCGCGAAGCGCAGGCGCTCTCGATTACGCTGGAGCAGAAGGTCGCAGCGATAGAAGCCAGGGCTGCACAAGCTAAGACGCGGCCGCGTGTGTTGTGCATCGAATGGCTTGATCCGTATTACGTTGGCGGGCACTGGGTGCCGGAAATGGTGGCGAAGGCGGGAGGGCAAGATGTTTTAGGCCGCGCGGGCGAGGCATCGTTTCGAGTTAGCGCGGAGGAGATTGCAGCGACGGGTGCGGAAATTATTATCGTGATGCCGTGTGGGTTCGGCGTCGAGCGCGCCGTCTCAGAGTACCGGGCGACGAAATTCCCGGACAGATGGCTGGATTTGCCGGCAGTGCGCGAGGGACGCGTCTTCGCGATAGACGCCAACAGTTATTCTGCGCGGCCCGGGCCGCGGCTCGCGGATGGAGTCGCGATACTTGCGCATTTATTTCATCCGAACTTATTCCCGGCTCCGCCGCCAGAAGGTTCATTCAGAAAATTGTAGGGTGGCGCGAAAAACTAATCGGCACTGTTTTCGGTTTGTCCTCGCCACAAACGATAGAAAAACAATCCCGACAGAATCATCGCCAATCCGATCGAAGATCGAACCGGACGCTGAATCCATATGTTGATCGTAAGCGCCAGCGCGCCAGCGACGAACAATCCTGGCACGACCGGATAACCCCAGGTGCGGTAGGGGCGTTTCATGTCCGGCTCGGTTTTCCGGAGGCGGAACATGGCTACGACGGAAAGAGCATAAAAAATCCAAGCGGCGAAGACGAACAGGGAAGTCAATTCTTCGAAAGTTCCTGTAAGCGCCATCAGCGCGGCGAGTGTTCCCTGAAAAATTAGAGCGCCGCCGGGCGTCCGAAAGCGGCGGTTTACGCTGCCTGTGACGCGGAAGAACAATCCATCGCGGGCCATCGCAAACGGCACGCGTGCGCCGCTCATGATCGAAGAATTGAGGGTGCCGAGGGCAGCGACAATCATTGCCAGCGTTATCCAGAATGCCGCGCCCGGTCCCGCGAAGCTTTCCACCACATCGGAAGCAACGTGCGAGGAACTTGCGACGCCGGCGAAAGGAAGAGCGTAGAAACATACCGCGCTGAACAAGAGATAAATTACGCCAACAAGAATCGTTCCACCGGCTAGCGCGCGGGGAAAATTTCGCTCGGGATTCTGGATTTCGGAGCCGACGCGGTTCAGATCTTCCCATCCGTCGTAAGCCCAGAGCGCTGCCGCGAGCGCGGCGAGGAAAGCGGTCAATGTGCCGGCACTCGTTTGCATCGGCCAGAAAGGATGAAAGTGCGAGATGTTTCCGTGTCCGAACCAGAAACCTGCCGCTACGATTGCGAGCACGGCTGCGACTTTTAGAAGGGTTAGCGCGACTTGCACGCGTCCGCCGAGACGTACCCCGAGGTAATTGATGAAGGTGAAAAGAATAATCGCGGCTGCGGCTGCGGGCTGCGACCATGTGAAAACAAAATCGTAAGGAGCGCCGCTGAATGGAAGCGTGAAATGCCATGAAAAGAGGGGAACCGCGAGAGCAGGAATGAGAAAACTTGTAAATCGCGCCAGGCCTGCCGCAATGGACGCTGCCGAACTCGACTCGCCTACTGTGGAATGCATCCAGCCGAACAGAAAGCCCCAGACGGGTCCCAGGCCTCTGCGCAAGTATGCGTACTGTCCGCCGGCTTCGGGCATCGCGGCGCCGAGTTCGGCGAAGGACAGCGCGCCGAAAAGCGAAAGCAGTCCACCGGCAATCCATGCGGCGTAGACCACGCTGACCGAGCCGCCGACCGCGGCCATTTCACCCGGCTTCAGAAATATTCCTGTGCCGACCATCGTGCCGACCACGATGGCTGCCGCAGCCCAGGGACCCAGGCCGCGTATCAGATCAAGGCGTTCCTTCGGATGGACGCTGGTTGCGATATTTTTCTCCACGACGAAAAAATTAGAATCTATAACGGCTGCGGCGCGCGGGCTTCTTTACTCGCGCCGCCCGCAAACATGCTTGCCAGCGAGCCGACCGCGAACGTGATTACCGTTCCGACGAGCACGTACCAAGTCCACGCGAGCGGCGTGAGAAATCGAACCGCGATCATGGACGCAAGGCCAGTTACAAACCCGACCAGCGCTCCCGTTTCATTTGCGCGGTGATTCCAGGTGCCGAGCAAAAACACTCCGAGAGTGGCACCGTACGTAATCGATGCAATCGTTAGGCCAGCCACGAGCACCGGACCCCACCGAATCAGGCCGAGAAGTCCGAGCACGATGCCCCAGACCAGAGTCATCTTGCGGGAACGGAGAAGGGACTGCGCTCCTGCCTCGCCGCGACGCGGACTCAGGTCTATGATGCTGGAGGAAGCGAGCGAGTTCAACGAGCCACTTGCGTTCGACATCGCAATTGCAAAGATGGAAGCGAGCACGATGCCCGCGAGACCCACCGGCATGTGGTGAACGATGAACTCGGGATAAACCTTGTCGAGGTCGCCGCCCGGTATTGCGAGAACGAAATGCTGAGCGTAAACGAACAGCATGACGCCCAACACGAGAAACAGAGAGAACTGGGCAAAAATAATCACGCCGCTTGCGAGCAGGGCGGTTTTGCTGTCACGTTCGTTGCGCGAAGAGAGAAGGCGCTGGACCATGGTCTGGTCGGTGCCGTGGCTCGCCATGGTTAAAAATGTTCCGCCGAGAAGACCGGACCAGAACGTGTAGCTTTTCGTGAGGCTGAACGCGAAATCAAAAATGGTCAGCTTTCCACCCGCTGCGGCGGCCGCCTGCGTCACCGTGGGCCAACCGCCGGGAATTTTGTGCAATAGAAGAAAAAATGCGGCGATGGAACCTGCCATGTAAAGCGCGAACTGAATCACGTCCGTCCAAATCACGGCGCGCATTCCGCCTTCAAAGGTATAAAAAAGCGTGAGCGTGGCAATGATCAATATGGAGGTTCGCTCGCCGGTGCCAAACGCCACGCTTACAACTTTGCCGATGGCGGAAATTCGGACGCCCTCCGCGAGCGCGCGCGTGCAGACAAAGACCACTGCTGCTGCCGACTTTATGCGCGGGCCGAAACGCTTCTCCAGAAGCTGGTAAGCCGTGTAGAATTCCCCCTGGAAATACTGGGGGACCAGAACTGCGCATAGAATCACGCGGGCAACCAGGTAGCCGAGCACGAGCTGAAGAAATCCCAGATTTCCGCCGTAGGCGATTCCGGGCGTCCCGATGATCGTAAGCGTGGAAGTTTCTGTGGCGACGATCGAGCAGGCAATAGCCCACCACGGCGCGGTGCGGCCGCCCAAAAAATAATCGCGCAGGTTTTGTTGGCCGCGGCGGAAGTGGGTGCCGAAAAGCGTGATGCCAACAAGATAGAGCGCGAGAATCGCGAAGTCGATTGGGTTGATTTGCATTGTGCCGCGCGAGTTGAGTCGCGCGATGCTAACCGCCCGCTTCGAACGGTGTCAAGCTAGGTGAAAAATGGCGATGTACTGGAATTTCGCCAGAATTTCGCAAGACGTTGCGGATTCCTGCGAAGACTGTTGGTTATACGATCACGTGTGGTCGCTTGAAGAAATCGCAGGGCTGGCGAAATAATTTGGGTTGATCCGGCGACTCGGGAAAATGGATCACTATTCATACCTGATTGATCGGCAACATAGATTCCTGCTTATTGGGATCATCTTGTTGGTTATCGCGGTGGTCTTCACGCTCGCGGGAGAATCCCTACAGGGCTTCGGCCGCATGGCTGTGTCACGTGCCGAGGAACCCAAACGGTTTTGGTGGAATGTGGCCGCGTTTTATCTCGGCGGAATTTTCTTTGTTGTGCTTTACTTGTGCAACATTTCAAACTGAGACGCTACCGAAAAATATGCCAGAAACGAATCCGTCCCGGGCTGCAGCGTATTATCTTGGTTTTGATGGCGGCGGCACGAAAACAGACTGCTTCCTGATTGACGCCGAAAGTAATGTGCTGGCACACGCTACCGCCGGGCCTTCGAATCCGATTCGCGCCGGCTATGCAAAGGCGTGGTTCACGCTAAGCGACGCCGCGGATCTGGTGCTCGAACGGTGCCATTTGAAATCGAGCGACATTCGCGGAATTTGTGCGGGGATTGGGGGCGCTGGGCGCGACGCCGTAGCCAGGCGCATCGCGGTATTCCTCGAGCGTGGTTTTCCGGAAGCTGCGGTTATGGTTACCACCGATCTCGAGATCACTCTTCAAGCCGCGGTCGGAGATGGTGAGGGCGTGATTCTTGTTGTGGGCACCGGTTCGGCGGCCTATGGACGCGACGCGGAAGGGCATATTGCGCGCGCCGGCGGGCGCGGGCCGTGGTTCAGCGATGAAGGAAGCGGCTTTGACATCGGCCGCCGCGCTTTGGCTGCCGTGGTTCGCGCCGAAGAGAAACGCGGGACGGCAACGGCGCTCTCTCAGAAAATGTTGCACTGGTTGGGATGTAAAGACTGGAGCCGCGTACTCGACTGGGTGGTAAAAAATCCGGATGACGTTTTCCCGCGCATCTTTCCGCTAGTTGCTGATCTGGGAGATCAAGGCGACGCGGTTGCCTGCGAAATACTTTCGGGTGCCGCGGAATCTTTGGCCGAGTTAGTTTCCAGCGTACTGCGGAAACTTGGCATGCAAGATCGCGAAGTGCCTGTCGCGAAAAGTGGTGGCACGATCGGCCGCAGCAAATTTTTCGACGGCGCGATCGAATCCGGGCTAGCGAAGGTTGCGCCACGCGCTAGTTTGGTCCCGCTGCTTGTGAAGCCAGCCGAGGCCGCGGCGAGAATGGCGATTCGCCTGGCGAGACGAAAGGCCCATGCCGGATGAAGGAGCCGCTGCCCGTTTGCAGCGCGCTCGGTCCGCTTCCGGTGACGATCTGGATCCGCTGATCCACGAAGCGGACGCGGAAACTCTGCTTGCCCTGCTCGAAAATCCAAACATGCAAGAGCCTCACGTCAGCCGGTTGCTAGAGCGGCTCGACCTCTCCGCCGGCGTGCTTACCGCGGTCGCCAAGGAAGGGAAGTGGACTTCCAGCGAAAGCATCCGGCTCAGGCTTGCTCGCCATCCGCGGACGCCTAGCCGCATTGCAATATCCATGCTGCGCCAGCTTTATTTGTTCGATCTAGTCCGGCTGAGTTTGCTGCCTTCGGCTCCGGCGGATATTCGGCGCGCGGCCGAAGAATTTATTCTCACGCGTGTACCGCATATTCCCATTGGAGAAAAGCTGACTCTCGCGAGGCGGGGCCCGCCGCGGGTGGCCGCTGCGGTGCTGTCCGAGGGGCATCCGCAAGCAGTGAAGCTGGCGCTGGCGAATTCGCTGCTAACGGAAAGCCAGGTGCTGAAAGTTCTCGCGAAGCCCGAGATTCCGGCGCGAGTGGTGACGGCTATCTCGCAGCATGCGAAATGGTCCTTGCAGTACAATGTGCGCGTGGCTCTCGTTCGACATCCACACACGCCAGTGCCGACGCTGCTTCAATTTCTTCCAGATATCACATTGCGCGATTTGAACGACGCTCTAACGCTCGAAACAGTTACGCCGCATGTTCGAAAATATATTCAGCAGGAATTGGCGCGGCGTGCTGACGATTCGAAGGAGAGCGTTTTGTAGAATGGGCTAGAGACGGTACGCGAGGAAGGAATGGCGAATAAAAAAACTCGAGTGCGCATGATCATGATCGTGACGGGCGTCGCTTTCATCGGATTGCTTGTCTATCTTTCCGCACGGCAAAACCAGAATCAGTATGAAGTTTGCGTTACGTTCAAAGGCGCGATGCATTGTTCCACCGCCGCGGGCGCGACCCAGACCGAAGCCATTCGCAGCGCGCAGGGAATTGATTGCGCCATGCTCGCGAACGGCCGCGACGAAAATATGGTTTGCCTGGACGTTCCGCCGACGAGTACGCACCCGGTAAACAAATAGTAGCCGCTTCCGCAGGCGTGCTGGCTCGATACGGCGAACTCAGGCGTGCATCAGGGTTTGACCTGTTCGAGTTCCTGTGCCGCAGAGTTGATCAGCGCGGCTTCGTTTTCAAGTACGGTGGAAGCCCGCGTGATCTCGGAATTGGCTTCGTCCCAGTGTTTTTGCTCGATGGCTTCACGTACTCCGGGAATTGTCTTGGCGCCGTAACCTGAATAGACGCCGGGCGCGTCGATCATGTGCTTGTACCAGGGGCGGCGGAGCAGCCCTTCTTCAGTCGTTAAGCGGCGTTCACTCTGCATAAGTTTCTGATTCAAGTCTTGCAGCGTCGCGGCGGGAACTCCGGCGGTCCAGGCTTTTGCGAGAGCGTCATGATAGCGCTGCGCGCCCAGCGTAAGAGAATCGGCGGCGTTGTCGAGCGGCGAAAAATTCAGATGCGGAGGAACGTCCAGCCGCGGTGGAGCTACGGTCGGATGGCGCGGATCGTTCGTGGCTGAGAAAAGTCCTTCGTCGAGATTTTTGTTGCGTTCGATGGCCTCGTCCCGCGAAGTGTCCGCAAGCTTTTTAAGTTGCTTCAAGTAGAGATGGATGGTATCGGCGAAGTCGGTAAATTCAAATGGAAGCAGATCGGAATCGGCCAGGCGCATGATGGCGGTGCCGGCGGTCTGGGACAGCGCGCGGCCATAGACGAAATCCGTGTCACTGAAATGTGTGTACCAGTAAAAATCGTCGTAAATGGAATGGTAGATCCCACTGTTTCCTTCGCCGCCGTAACCCAAATTCATGGAAGCGATGCCCAGGTGATCGATGAACGCGGTGTAGTCGCTGCCGGAACCCAAGGCGGGCATACGCAGGTCCGCGCGCTGGCGGAGCTCTTTGCGATCTTCATCGTTGCGCGCCCGCTCGATTGCGCGGAACAAAGATCGTTGTCGAACGGTAAGCTTGGTCTCCGGATCTTGAATATCGCGAGAGACGCCGTTCATGAAATGTTCGAGGGATTGCGAACCGCCCACAAAGAAGTAACCGCGGCCATTGCCGTCGCTATTGATGTAGGCGACTCCGTTCTGCTTAAGCTCCTTGTCGTGAGCTTCGGCCCATTCGGTCGAGCCTAGAAGGCCTTCTTCTTCGCCGTCCCATGCGCAATAAATGATGGTGCGCTTGGGGTGCCAGCCTTGCTTCACCAATTCTCCCAACGCACGAGCTTCTTCCAACATGGCCACTTGACCGGAGATGGGATCTTCGGCGCCATTCACCCAGCCGTCTTCGTGATTGCCGCGCAGGACCCATTGATCGGGCTGCTCGGCTCCTGGGATTTTAGCAACGACGTCATATAGCGGCACCATGTCCCAATTGAACGCCAGCTTCAGATGCACTTTCGCGGCGCCCGGACCGACGTGATAAGGAATCGCGAGAGTGCCGCGCCATTCTTCCGGCGCCATGGGTCCTTCGAGCGCTGAAAGGAGCGGCTGCGCGTCACCGTAGGAAATCGGCATGACGGGAATCTTCGTGAATGAAGGATTGTCTTTGATGGGGATTCGCTTGGCGTCGTGAGTAGCGCCGACTCCGGGAGTGAGCGGGTCACCGGGATTCGTAGCTGGGAAATCCAAGACGCTGCCACGCTGAACGCCGTCGGTGGGACGCATGGGGCCCTTGGGGAAAACGTCCTCGACGGAGTAGCCGTCGTCATGCGGATCGGAATAGATCAGGCAGCCGATGGCACCGTGCTCGGCGGCGACTTTGGGTTTGACGCCGCGCCAGGCTCCGCCATATCGCACAATCACGATCGCGCCTTTTACCGAAACACCGAGGCGGTCCAATTTTTCGTAGTCTTCGGGGACGCCGTAATTGGCGAAGACGAGCGGGGCGGTGACGTCGCCGTCAATCGAATAGGCATTGTACGTGGGTAACTGCTCGTTCTGCTGATTCGACGTGGGGTCGGCGGAGACGGGCGGCTCCTGGAGCTTGGCCGTGAATTTTGTGGGCGACACCATTTCGAGCAAGCGTTCCTTGGGAGTGGGGAAAAGCACCTCGAAAGTCTCAATGTGGGCGTCCCATCCCCAGGCTTTGAACTGCGAAAGTATCCACTCGGCATTTTGCTTGTCGTAAGCGGAGCCCAAATGATGAGGGTGCGCGGTGAGGCGCTGCATGTAAGCGCGCTGATTATCGGNNGCTAGAATCGTAAGGATGGCAACGTGTCGCATGTGGGCTCCTTCTCTTTGCTTGTCGGGTATCTTTCGGGACATCAGGCGGAGCAGGTTACAGGAAAGAAATGCGAAAACCAAATATTCCATGCCGAATTGACACATGGCTTTGCTCTGCATAGCATCGAGGTGAAATGAAAAAGGCCGATAGATGACCCGTTGCCTGAACTGCGGATCCGAGCGGGACGCGGATATATGCGAGGCGTGCGGATTGAATTCAACCGCAGCGGAATTGTCACTGCGGCAAAAACTGTTGAACCGCACCGCGATCCTTCTTGTGGGCGGGCTCGCGCTCGTGGCGGCCAGCGAACGCTACCCCGCTCTGGAGCTCGACGGAATTCTAATTTTCACCGGCATTCTATTTTTCCTTACACTGGGCTTGGGAATTTTGGTTGAGAGACGCGCCTTGCGGCACCAGGAAGTGGAAGCTCTAAAACGCATCTATTACGGGCTGATTCCGCTTCCTTGGCTTCTTTCGGTTCTGCTGCTCGGAAATGGAGCGCTCGATCGCTATCCGGTGTGCGTGGAGCCGGCTCGCGTGATTTCGAAATTCTCGATGTCCGGACCGGTGCCAAACCGCCGTTTGATCGTTACGTCCTGGCGTGGCGGACGCCGTTTGGAGCGAATCCCTGTAGATCGCGGCGATTTCGACCGCGTTAGCCGAGGGGATATGGTTGACGTACAAGTGAGGGAAGGATTGGTTGGGATACCGTGGGTTGCAGGGGTTTCGCTGCAGTGATTCGTTCACTACGCGTGGAGAATTAACACATCGTGCGACTGCCGGAATCCTGGACTGGTCGCTTCACTTTTCTCGAAGCTCTTGAAGACGATTGGGAACCGATTCCGCGAGCGGCGCTGATCGCGTGGGTTACTTTCTATTTGCTGTTTCTGTACCAAGCGGCACGCGGGCAGGGGATTTTGCTGCTGATCGATGGTGTGTTCATCCCGATTCACGAAGGCGGCCATTTGATTTTCCGGATCTTCGGCGAGTTTATTATGGTGGCCGGGGGGACTGCGATGCAGTTGCTCGTGCCGTTCTGGCTCGGGCTTTATTTCTTCTTTCGCCGGCAGCCGCAAGGCGTGGCATTTTGTTTATTTTTTATGTTCGAGCAATTTCTTCCGATCGCGACGTATATGGCGGATGCGCGAGCGCAGGAGCTGCCGTTGCTCACGGTCGGAGACGCGGAGTACGTGATTCACGATTGGGCATATCTTTTCGGCAAGCTGGGTTTGCTGCAGCACGACACGCAAATTGCGAGCGCGGTGAGAGCGATGGGCTGGCTCGGAATGATTGGCGTGGTGATCTGGCTGGTGTGGCGGGGGCTGAATGATGTTCCGCAGCCGCAAGCACAGAGCAACGATTCACTCCGCAGCTAATAAAACGCGCGCATATCGGGCGGATGCGGCAGATCGACTTGTAGAAGGCGTCCGTAATCTCCCAAGGTCAACTTGATTTGCTCGGACGGGCCGACGTCGCGCACGCTCCAATCCGAACTGGCAAGCAAGCGCGTCGGAACTGCGAAATTATCGCTCTCCAGATCGTTGCCATTTTTCTGTAGATCGGTGAGAGGCACGCTGTAGGCGAGTTTTGCTTTGATGTCGAGCTCGATGTATCGGCGGCCGAGGAGCACGAGGACGAAGTGCAAATCTTTCTTCTTCTCCGGCTGGTAAACGTTGAATGCCAGCGGCGTCTTGTCGTCGAGCTTGACCTGCGCAATGGCGACGGGCTTCCAATGCATGCGCTCAGCGTCGCCGCTGGCGCGCCCTGCGCCGGCAATTAACAGGATGGCGAGCATCATGCAAAGACACACCGTCCGCAAGAGATGAAGAGCCCGGTGGAGCGGGAGGTTGCTGGGACCAAAGTTGTTCAGATCAATTTTGTCCGCAGACGAATTGTCTGCGGAATGTATCGCGCGCGCCGAAGAAGAGTTTGAAAATTTCATGTAGATGTTTTTGGGGAAATTAGTAGATGCTCGATTCGCGCTTGCCGCCGGTGTAGTCGATGTAAACGATCTTCGTGTCGGTGTAAAAATCGATGGCGGCGTGGCCGACTTCGCGAGGGCCGACACTGGAATCTTTTGCTCCACCGAAGGGAACATGCGCTTCGCCGCCAACGGTAGGCGAATTCACGTGCGTCATGCCGGTTTCGATCTTGTCCACAAACTCGAAAATCTTGTTCGAGTTGGTGGA
>PKWH01000075.1:18890-19518 GCA_003131985.1 Acidobacteriota bacterium
TGAGCACGGTGTTCATTTGGTTTTCGTCCACGGACGGCCCCATATCGACGCCGACTTCGAGCCCGTCGCCAACGACGTATTTCTTTGCGCGCTCGACGAGCGCCGAGACGAATTCATCCGCAACTTTTTCTTCGATCACGACGCGGCTGGTTGCCGTGCAGCGCTGGCCGGTGGAAGCGAACGCACCCGCAAGCGCGGATTCCATCGCCAGCTGCAAATCGGCGTCGGCGAGAACTACCACGGGATTTTTGCCGCCCATCTCGCACTGGATTTTTTTCAGGCGTTGCGCACCGGAGGCGTAGAGCGCGCAGCCGACCTCGTTCGAGCCAGTGAACGAAAGTCCGTGAACGAACGGATTCTGCACTAACTCGTCGCCAGTCTCGCGGCCGGAACCCATCACCAGATTCAGAACACCCGGCGGAAGGCCGGCCTGCTCGAATATTTCGACAATTTTCATGGCCGAGAGCGGAGTGAGCGTTGCGGGCTTGAAAACAACCGAGTTGCCGCACACGAGCGCCGGGGCGATTTTCCACACGGGAATCGCCACGGGAAAATTCCAGGGCGTGATTGCGCCAACGACGCCTAGAGGCTGGCGAATGGTGTAAGAAAAATTCTTGGGGAGTTCGCT
>PKWH01000122.1:0-16295 GCA_003131985.1 Acidobacteriota bacterium
AGCTTTTTCGCGCGCATTTTGATCAGGCGCACGACCGAAAGGCGCGAGAAGTTTCGCACTGGAAAGAATGGATTCTGCAGCTTCTGGAGGCGCGGTTGCTGGAGCGCGTGGTCGGTGAGCAGCTCGGTGAACGCGAGCTCGATAGAATTGCGTTGCAGGTGGCGGAACGAAAAATGGATCCGTACGGAGCTGTGAACCAAATTTTGGCACGCGCAGGACTCGGAGAAAAAATTTGAAACTCGGGCAACTGGAATTTCACGTTTTGGTGGCTGGGCATTTGGGACTTGATGGAGGCGCGATGTTCGGCGTCATCCCGAAGACCATGTGGGAAAAGAAAATTCCAGCCGACGCGAGCAACCGGATCACGCTGGCGATGAATTGCCTGCTAGTTCGCGCCGGAGGCAAGACCATTCTGGTTGAAACCGGCGCGGGAGATAAATGGGACCAGAAGCGGCGCGACATTTTCGCGCTGGACGGGCCGCACCTGACGAAACGCCTGCTTGACTACGGCGTGCATCCCCAGGACATCGACATCGTAATCAACACGCATCTCCACTTCGATCATTGCGGGGGGAACACGCGCGTAGAGAAGGATAAAGTTGTCTCCGCATTTCCTCACGCGCGATACGTGGTGCAGCGCGGCGAGTTCGAACACGCGAAGAATCCCACGGAGCGAGACCGCGCGAGTTATATGCTCGAAAATTATGCGCCTCTTGAGCCGGCGGGGAAGTGGTCCCTGCTCGTGGACGATCGCACCATCGCGCCCGGCGTTGAATTGATCCGCGTCCCGGGACATACGGCGAATATGCAGTGCGTGAANNACGGCCCACCTGGCGCTGCCGTGGATCATGGGATTTGACCTGTATCCGATGACGACGCTGGAAAACAAGAAGAAATGGATTCCGGAAGCGATTCGCGAGGGCTGGATCGCCCTTTTTGCCCACGATACGAAGGTGCCCGCCGGGTATTTGCGTGAACGCGACGGCAAATGGGAAGCGGAACCGGTCACCATTGATTGAGCGAGTTTAATTTTAAAGGTAAATGGAATGCGGAAAGCGACGAAAAAGAAGAAAAGTGGAAGCGCCAAGGAAACCGTTCGCATTGGAATTATCGGCGGAAGCGGACTCTATGGAATGCCGGGACTCACCAACACGCGCGAAGTCCGCGTGAAAACCCCATTCGGCGATCCGTCTGACGCCATCGTTATCGGCACTTTGGAAGGCCGGCGCGTAGCATTCCTGGCCCGGCATGGGCGCGGTCACCGTTTTACTCCGAGCGAAATCAATTATCGCGCAAACATTTGCGCACTAAAGATGCTCGGAGTGGAACGAATTCTATCGGTGAGCGCTGTGGGATCTCTTCGCGAAGATTTGCCGCCGCTCGATTTCCTTATCCCGGACCAGTTCTTCGATCGCACACGTCTGCGCGTAGCCACATTTTTTGGCGGTGGCGTGGTGGCTCACGTAGGGTTCGACAAGCCGGTATGTACGCATTTGGCGGCGCACATCGCCGAAGCTTCCGACCGGGCTGGAGTGAAAGCTCACCGTTCCGGAACTTATGTCTGCATGGAAGGCCCACAGTTTTCCACGCTGGCCGAATCGCATACCTATCGCCAGCTTCAGTTTGACGTGATCGGCATGACCAATTTGACGGAAGCGAAGCTCGCGCGGGAAGCCGAGCTTTGCTACGCCACGATCGCGATGATTACGGATTATGATTGCTGGCATCCTCAGCATGATGCCGTGACCCTGGACGAGATTATCGGAAATCTAAACCGCAATACGGCAAACGTGCAGCGTGTGCTGCATGAAGTAGTTCGCCAGCTGCCGGAGGCGCGGAGCTGCAAATGCGGATCGGCGCTGGCTCATGCGATCCTTACGGATCGAGCTGCGATTTCGCGGGCCACGAAGAAGCGCCTTGCGCCCATTATCGGCAAATATATTTCCTGACCAGGAGACTGAATGTCATTGCTCGTTGTCGGATCTGTCGCCTTCGATGCTCTCGAAACGCCGCACGGGAAAGTGGAACGAACGCTGGGAGGCGCTGCAAGTTATTTCGCGCTGGCCGCCAGCTATTTCGCGCCTGTCCGCGTGGTAGCGATTGTCGGGGATGATTTCAGTGCGAAAGACAAAGCTGTTTTTCACGGCCGCCAGATTGACCTAACGGGCGTCGAACATGCCGCCGGGAAGACATTTTTCTGGTCCGGCCGATACAGCAAGAACATGAACGAGCGCACTACGCTGGCAACGGAGTTGAACGTATTCGCGAATTTTCGGCCCACTCTGCCGGGTGCTTATTGCGATTCGTCGTTTATTTTCCTCGGGAACATCGATCCAACGCTACAGCGGTCGGTGCTGAAGCAGATGAAGTGCAAGCCAAAAGTGGTGGGGCTCGACACCATGAATTACTGGATCGAGCGGACGCCAGCCGAATTACGCGAGACGCTGAGGCACACACAGATCCTAATGATCAATGACGACGAAACGCGGCAGTTGACCGGCGAACACAATCTGATGCGTGCGGCGAAACACGTATTCAAAATGGGGCCGCGAACTTTGGTGATCAAGCGCGGCGAGCACGGCGCTTTGATGGTGCACAACAATTTTCTATTCTCCGTGCCGGCATTTCCGCTGGAAGAGGTGCATGATCCCACCGGAGCGGGCGACAGTTTTGCGGGCGGTTTCATGGGTTATCTCGCCAGGGAGGGTCGAATCAACGACCAGATCCTTCGCCGCGCGATGGTGTACGGTTCGGTGCTCGGAAGTTTTGCCGTGGAACGATTTGGAGTTGAGCGCCTGACGAATTTGACACTCCGGGAAATAAATGCTCGAGCGCGACGGTTTCTGAAACTCACGGCGTTCAAGTTGTGACTTCGGGGATCCGAGATCGTTCCGAACATTTTCAGATTCAGCCGGTCCGCAAGTTGAATGCTGAAAAGAGCCGTGCAGCGGCCAACCAAAGGGTATGGCGGGGAATCCGAGTTGACGGCCAGTGAGCGGGATGCTATCAATTCTGATTCGTTTGGCACAGACGAAATTGTTCAGGTTTCCCCTTTCCGCTTGCGAGTTTTTCTCTGGCGAGCGGCCTCAGGGTTTTGCAGGAATCGCAGGAGGATGGAACTGATGCGTTTGCGGTGGACTGCTGTTGCGGCGCTCCTTGCGCTAACAATCGTGCTTGGCAGTTGCGGCTCCAGTTCGACGTCTCCGCCTCCCACGCCTGTGATAACGGGCCTTTTCCCTTCGAGCATTACGGCCGGGAGTCAGGCGTTCACTCTGTTTATTTCCGGAAATGGTTTCGTCACGAGTCCGCAGTCACAGGTGTTTTGGAACGGTTCGATGCGCACCAGCACGATCAATAAGATCACGCTACAGCTCGCTGTTTCTGTTCTTGCGACCGACGTAGCCAGCGCTGGCGTCGCCGCGATTACGGTGACAAATCCTGAACCTGGCGGTCCTTCGCTCGCCGCCACTTTCACGATCAACGCGGTGCAAAACGGCGGACCTTTGATTACGAGTCTTTCTCCTGCGAGCGCGTCACCTGGAAGCGGGGCCTTCACGCTCACCGTGAATGGCTCAAACTTTGTGGCGCCCGCAGCCCAAACTGCTGGTTCCACGATCGCATGGAATTCCGGACCACTGACCACTACCTTCGTCAGCAGCACTAGCTTGACGGCTAGCGTTCCGGGGTCCGACATTGCAACCTCGGGTTTCGCTAGTGTAAGCGTGTTCAATTCGACGCCCGGCGGCAGTCAAGTTTTTTCACCCGCTGTGAATTTTACTTTCATGTCGGGCAACGCTGCCTTCCCCGTGGTGGCGTCGGTGAACGTTTCAGGGGGTCCAGCAGATGGGGCGAGCGCGGCTCCGGCGATGAGCGCCGATGGCAGATTCGCTGCTTTCTTCTCGAGTGCCAAGAATTTGGTGGGGCAAGGCGCGCATGGAAATATTTTTGTGCGCGATACATGCTTGGGCGCCAGCGGGTGCATACCGCAAACAACGGCCGTTGATTTAGCACCGGACGGCTCCGCGCCCAACGCAGGGGCAGGCAGCCAGGTCGCTATGAGCGCAGACGGCAGGTTTGTGGTCTTTCAGTCGGTGGCAACAAATCTCGTTCCAGGCCAGCAAAGCACGACCGCAGCTCGCGTGAAGAACCTTTTCGTGCGCGATCTTTGCGCCGGCATAAACGCGCCGTCTGGTTGCGAGCCGCACACGGAATCCGTATCAGTGAGCGATTCCGGGGAATTGGTGATAGCTGGTGACAGCGGATCTGCCTCAATCAGCGCTGATGGACGGTTCATCGCGTTCGCTTCTTCGGCGTCAAATCTGGTCGCGGGACAAACGGGTTCGGGATCTCAGGTTTTTGTGCGCGACACGTGTGCTGGCCCGACCGCCGGGAAATCTTGTATCGTCGGCACGTTGGAGATTCCGGTCGACGCCAAGTATCAGGCAGGTGGAGCGGAGCGTGTATCGCCGGCGATTTCGGCGGACGGACGATATGTTGCGTTTGTGGCTGCGAGATCGGCGTCTGTATCGGGAGCGGCGCGCGGTCCTTCGCAGATTCTGCTGCGCGATACTTGTTCGGGATGGAATGCTGCGGCGACTTGCGTTCCGTCAACTGAGGAGATCTCCGTTTCTCCCACTGGAGAGCTGGGGAATGGACAGAGCGCTGCTCCTGCCGTGAGCGGTGACGGACGCTTTACCGTATTTCAGTCCAGCGCTACCAACCTTGTGGCCGAAGCGTCGAAATCCGAGACAAATATTTTCTTGCGCGACACTTGTCTCGGCGTTACGGCTTCCGACGGATGTACACCTTCCACGATATTAATTGGCCCTGAAACCGCCGGCGTCGCGACGAACTCGCCCGCATTTGCACCATGGATTAGCGCTTCGGGGCGCTACATCAGTTTCATCTCGGGCATTTCGACCCGCGCGAATGGCCAGGATTCTGTTGAAGGATTTCTTTTCGTGCGCGATACGTGCTTCGGCGTTACGTCGCCATGTACCGCTCGCACGCTTGCAGTAGCTGCTCCGGCGAATTCATCGCAGGCTCCGACACTGGACGTCGATCAATTTCTTCCGGTGCCGATCGTTTCAAATGGTCGCGTGGCAGCCTTCTCCTCTATGTCTCCCGTTTCAACTGCGCCCGTGAGCGGATATGGCGACGTGTTGCTTACGCTGACTTCCTTCTAATATTCGGAATAGCGCGCGCTGCTGGGATGTAAACCGAAACTTCATGTTGTCTGGACTACCCGCCGGAAATTCCTTATTCTCGGTTGCGCCCATGCCACAAACTCTTAAGCCGCAGGTTCTCCAGGCGGAAGACATGATTCGGATCATTTCGCTTTCGAGTCCGGTCGAACGAGATCGGCTGGAAAAGGGCATCGAGGAACTCTCACGGCTCGGCTACAAGGCAAAATTGGATGATGCCGGGGTGCTCGCGCGTGATGGCTTTTTCGCAGGTGCGGCCGCGGACCGCGTTGCTATCCTGAAGGAAGCCTTCGGCGAGACTGACACGCGAGCGATTTTCTGTTCGCGCGGCGGATATGGGGCGAACTATCTGCTCGATGGTCTTAGCGTCGCGCTATCTGTGCCGAAGATTTTGCTGGGCTATAGCGACGTTACGTCCCTTCAAATATTTCTGTGGCAGAAATTCCGCTGGGTTACTTTCTACGGCCCGATGGTCGCTTCCGGGTTCAATAAAGGCGAAGGACTCGCCGAAGGCTACGACCGCGAAAGCTTTTCACGCGCGACCACGGAAACTCGGCATGGTTGGAAGATCGGGTTGAATGGCGCTGAATCATTGACTCCGGGCAAGGCGGACGGCACGCTTCTCGGCGGCTGCATGACGCTCGTAGAAACGACGCTGGGCACGGCGTGGGAACTGGACAGCCACGGCGCAATCCTGATTCTCGAAGACCGAGGGATGAAGCCCTGGCAGGTTGACCGCGCGCTGATGCATCTGAAACAGGCGGGAAAATTCCGCGGAGTTTCCGGCGTAGTCCTTGGCGATTTTCCCGAATGCGAAGGGCCGGCCGGGACTGAGACCGTTAGAGACGTCGCCGAACGGATACTGAAGCCGTTGGGATTTCCGGTTGTATGGGGCGCAGCGATTGGGCACACTTCGCGGCCCATGTTGACCTTGCCGTTGGGAGTTCGCGCGCGGCTTTCGGCGAACGAGTCCATCGGCGCGACGCTGGAAATTTTGGAGCCGGCATGCACGACGTAGGATACGAATCGTCGGCGAGGCGAGTATGGTAGGACGAAAACCGGAACACATCCATCTGCTCGGCATTGCCGGTGCGGCGATGGCGCCCGTGGCGGGAATGCTAAAGGAGCGCGGGTTTCACGTCACAGGTTCAGACGTGAATGTTTATCCGCCGGCTTCCACATTGCTGGATTCGCTGGGTATCCGCTGGAATGAAGGATTTCGAGAGGAGAATTTGCGTCCGGCGCCGGAGCTGGCGGTAGTAGGGAATATCGTCGCTCGCGGAAATGCCGAGATGGAGTACATTCTCGACGAAAAAATACCATACTGTTCGATGCCGCAGCTTCTCGAGGAATATTTTATTCCGGGACACACGTCGATTGTGGTGGCAGGAACGCACGGCAAGACCACGACCACTGCAATGCTCGCTTGGATTTTTCACGTGGCCGGGAGGCGGCCAGATTTTCTCGTGGGCGGCGTGGTGCCCAACTTCAAGGATCGGAGCTACGGTCTCGGGGGCGGGGAAGAATTCATCATCGAAGGCGACGAATACGAGACCGCCTTCTTCGATCGCGGGCCGAAATTCCTGCACTATCACCCCGACGAATTGATTCTCACTTCCCTCGAGTACGACCACGCGGACATTTATCCGGATCTCGCAGCGATCGCTCTGCAGTTTCGGCGGCTGGTGAATCTGGTGCCGCGGCGCGGGCGCATATTGATCTGGGGCGAAAGTCCCGAGCTTCGAGAAAACACGGCGAAGGCGTTTTGCCTCGTGGAGACGTTTGGGCTTACGCCCGAATGCGACTGGTATGCAGGCGATATTTTATGGCAGGACTCAGCGACCGAATTTCGCGTGGCGTTTCACGGCAGCGAAGTGACGCGTGTCCGCATGCCGGTTGCGGGCAAACACAATGTGCTCGACGCACTGGCAGCGATCGCGCTGGCCTACGGGCGCGGAGTGGAATGCGAGGCAATCAAGGGGGCGCTCGCGACGTTTCAAGGTGTACGCAAGCGAATGGAAATCAAGGGTGAAGCGAACGGCGTGCTGGTAGTTGAGGATTTTGCCCACCACCCCACGGCCATCCGCCTGACTTTGGAGGCTGCGCGAACGCGCTGGCCCGGGCGAAAAATTTGGGCAGCGGTCGAACCGCGCTCCAATACGATGCGGCGAAAAATATTTCAGCATGTCCTCCCGGATGCTTTGGCGATAGCCGACGCCGTGCTTATCGGCCCGGTGAATCGCGCGCAGCTACTCGGGGAAGAAGAGCGGCTATCGCCGGAACAGATTGCGGATTCGTTACTCGAACGCGGGCGTCCGGCTAGGGCGTTTGAATCCTCGGATGAAATTGCGGAATATTTGGCGGAGAATGCGAAGCCGGGAGATATGGTGATGGTGATGTCGAACGGAAGCTTTGACGGTCTATCGGGCAAGCTGCTTGAAAAATTTAAATCGCTCGCGGCGGCGCGTAAATGAGCGATAGTCAGCTTCACAGGTTGGCTTGTCTCGGTGCTTTTGTTTTTCTTTTCGCCGCGCGGCCGGCTGCGGCGACGATCCATTACAAAATCTCGCTGAAGAATCCGGAGCAGCACTCTTTTCAGGTCATCATGACCATTCCGCATCCCGCGAACGGAGTCACTGTAGCGATTCCTGCGTGGAACGCCCTTTATCAGGTGCGCGATTTCGCTTATCGAGTCCGCGATGTGGAGGCCAATTCGTTCGGTGAATCGGGATCTCCAGCTGAAAAGTTGCAGATCCTGAAAGTGGATAAGCAGACGTGGGCAATTCGCGCGTTGGAAGACGCGAACTCTGGCGGCCTTTCTGCCTGGACGGTGCGGTATTCGATAGTCTGGGATGAGCCCGGACCGTTTAATTCGCAACTGAATGCCAGGCATGCATTCGTGAATTTTGCGGAAATTCTGATGTACATCCCGGATCGGCGAAGCGAAGACGCGACTGTCGAGTTCGAGGATGTCCCGGCGGGCTGGCGTGCTGCGGCAGAATTGCCGGCAGGCAGCACGCCGGACTCATTTTCGGCTACCAGCTACGACACGCTCGTGGACGCACCGGTTGAAATCGGAAAATTCGAGCAATTCGGATTTGACGAAGGCGGCGCGCACTTTCGGGTTGTCGTGGACGCGAAGGATTGGCGGCGCGACCGGCTGGAAGATTCTCTACGCAGCATTACTTCTTACGAGCTGAAGTTGATGGGCGGAGCTCCATTTCACGAGTACACGTTCTTTTTTCACATCGGTCCGTATCCGGAAGCCGGCGGCGGGGGAATGGAGCATGCGAACTGCACGGCCATCGGAGCCGGCTCGGTGGAAGGCGCAAGCGCAATAGCGGCACATGAATTCTTTCACGCTTGGAACGTGAAGCGAATACGTCCGCAGACGCTTGAACCGGTGGACTTCACCAAGGAGCAGTACACGCGAGCGTTGTGGTTTGCTGAGGGCGTGACGAGCACTTACGCATCCTATACGCTCGAACGCAGCGGACTCTGGCCGAAAGAGAAATTTTATGCGGACTTGGCGTCGCAGATCAGCGAACTGGACTCGCGCCCGGCGCGCCAGTGGCAGAGCGTAGAGGAGTCCAGCCTGGACGCGTGGCTTGAAAAGTACGACGATTATCGCCATTCCGACCGCAGTATTTCGTACTACAACAAGGGCCAGATCGTTGGAGAAATGCTCGACCTTACNNAGTCTCGCGGATTTCTTTCAGCGTTACGTTGCCGGTACCGATGAGATACCGTACGACAAATTCCTAGCCTCCGCGGGTCTGGAATTGAAAGTGGATACGCTCAAGACAGCTGACCTGGGTTTCTGGACTGCAGGCGGACTCGCTTCGAGTTCGGGCATGACTGTCTCTCAAGTAGTCCCGGGCAGCCCCGGAGAGACTGCTGGACTGGTTGCAGGTGACGTTTTGCTGCAATTGAACGACGAAAACGTGCCCGGCTCTCTGATGAGGTGGGTGCGCCAGCATTCGCCCGGCGAAACAGTCAAGTTGCGAGTACGAAGGGACAACAAGGAGTTGGACATTTCATTCGCGCTCGGAACGAACGAGATGAGGAAATATTCGATTTCAGAAGTCTCGCATGCCACCGACAAGCAAAAGAAAATAAGGGAAGGCTGGCTGCGTGGTACCGTCAATTAAGTAAACGATCCATGATTCGCACAATCCTGGCTGTCCTTTACCTCGCACTCGGAATATTTTTGGTCATGCCATGGCTGATTCTTTGGAGTCTTGCGACTCGCAGCGTGGATTTTATGTACGGCGTGGCCATGAAGTTCGTGCGCGCGGCAGTTCGAATTGCGGGTGTTCGCGTTCGCGTGAAAGGCGCCGTCAATATTCCTCCGGGCGTATGCATCTTTGCTGCAAACCATGTTTCAAACATGGACCCTCTGGCATTCGTTCCGGCGATACCGCGCCGCGTGGCGATCCTGGTAAAGAAAGAAGTGTTTCGCATCCCGATTTTGGGAACAGCGATGCGGATGGCAAAGCTTGTTCCGGTGGATCGAGAGAACAGGGAAGCTGCGGCCGGAACCGTAGATACGTCTGTTAAATATTTAAGAGAAGGATTGTCTTTCGCGGTTTATCCCGAAGGCACGCGGAGCCACAACGGGCGTTTATTGCCCTTCAAGAAAGGCGCATTTCTGATAGCGATTCGCGCGGGAGTTCCAGTTGTGCCGGTGTCCATCGTGGGCGCCCAGGATTTGTTGCGCAAAGGCGAATGGAGCGTGCGTCCCGGAGAAGTCATCGTACGATTTGGACCGGCGGTCGATGTTGCGGGTTACACCGTGGAGCAGCGTGCGGATTTGATGGCGCGAGTCGAAGATCTAGTGGCGGCAGGATTGCCGGAAGATCAGAAGCCGCTCAAGTCTGCGGGCACTAACGATTGATGTGTAAGGGGAGAAAGGGAGCAGGCTAAAACCGCGGCGTTAGGATGTTTCTTGCCGGGGCGCCAGCCTCGAAACCGCTTTTTGAAGTTCGCGCAATTCCTTCTGGAGCTCGGGCAAGCGGCTGAACATCGCGACAGATTTTCGCCACACCAAACTGTCCATTGCAGGGTAACCGGAATAAACGACTCCGGCCGGAACATCATTGGGTACCCCGGTCTGCGCCGTCAGCGTGGTGCCGTCGCCGATGGAAAGATGTCCCGCAACACCGACCTGGCCCGCCAGAATGCAGCGGTTTCCCACTCGGGTCGTGCCGGCTAGTCCAACCTGGCCGCAAAGCATAGTGTCTTCTCCGACTTTGGAGGCGTGGCCTACCTGTACCAGGTTATCGATCTTTGTGCCGCGGCCAATTCGAGTCTCGCCGATGGTAGCGCGATCGACCGCGCTGTGCGCTTGGATCTCCACGTCGTCTTCAATGACCGTTGTGCCTGATTGGCGGATCTTGTACCACTTTCCGTCGGACTGGTGTGCGAATCCGTACCCGTCGCTTCCAATTACGACGCCGTTTTGCAAGAGCACGCGATTGCCTATGCGCGAGCCTTCGCGGACGCAAACGTGCGAGTGAGCGAAAAAATCATCGCCGATCTTTGTATCGCGGTAAATGGTGACGAAGCTGTGCAGCACAGCTTTCGATCCGATTTCAGTTTCCTCGTCCACAAAACAGTAGGGTCCGATATGCGCGTCTGCGCCAATTTTCGAAGATTTTGCGACGATCGCCGTTGGGTGAATCCCGGGCGCGTACTTCGGGGCGGCATGAAACAGTTCGATTGCCCGGGCGAAGTCCAGATGAGGATTCGCTGAACGCAGCGCGTCGATACGTATCGCGCCAGCATCTTTTCCGACGATGATCGCCGAAGCTCGGGTCGATGAAAGCAAGGGACGGTACTTGCGGTTGGAGAGAAACGTCAGCTCGCCCGGCTTTGCTTCTTCAATTCCCGCGACCCCGGTGATTTCGACATTGGGGTCACCGTCAAGCTGGCAACCCAGCGTTTTGGCGATTGCTTCAAGTTTCATGAAAGATTCTCCTCTGGTAATGGCTTTGCACCATCAATGTATAACAGGACGAAAGACAGACGATAACGGATGATTCACTGCGCGCGATATCGCTATTCGGAGAAGAGTTTGGATTGTGACGTTGCCGCTGCGGCTCGGGAGTCGGCGGGGCTTCGGCGCGCGACACCCACTACGCCCAGAACTTTAACCTCTGCGAGCGCGGAACGTGGAATAAACAGGCGCAGCGTGTTGCCGTGTAAATCTGGTGGCGTCAGTTGAACGCCGGTGTCGAGCAGGTCCAGAAGATCGTTTGCCACGATGCCTTCCATCACGTCGTCATCGCGAAAACGGAGACGCACCCAGAGCCCGTCAAGCTTGGGGCGGCTTAGGAAAATCTTGCGCTCCGGGGAAGAGGTATCGAGGAACTCGCGGACGAAATGAATCGACTTCACTTCGTTCAATTCAACTGGTCGGTGCTCGCCATCCGGAGTAAGCAAGTCGATGGTTTCCGTGCGTCCGAGGGCGGCGGCATTCAGATATCCTTTTAGGGACGTTCGGTCGAGCAGCAGCACAACCACTTTCTTGTGGGTGGAGGCTACCGCCGAGCTCTTTAATCGCGCCATACTATGTCCGTCTTTGAATGCATGAGTGAAGAGTTGAATTGAAAAGGGATTCCCGCCGCAAGCCCCGAGACTGGCCCCACAGGTGCGACTTTAGGGGCATTTTATTGCTATCTCCTCGCGGGTTATGTTATCCTTACGTGATTTTTTGTCAAGTTGTTGGTGTTTAAAGGGTTAGCATCGGAGCAGCCGCCGATTGACCGTCAAAGGACAGATCCTAAAATCTGCCTCCGTAATAGCCCTGGTCACCGTTATCAGCCGTATTTGCGGATACTTACGGGATCAGAGGGTGGCGCTCCTCCTCGGCACCTCGCCGGCTGCTGACGCGTTCATCTTAGCTTTCCGCATTCCCAATATGATACGCCGAATGACCGGGGAGGGGGCTCTGGGGGCGTCGTTCATCCCCGTTTTTACGGGTTATTTGCGTGGCAAATCGCGAAAGGAAGCATGGGATTTCGCGCAAAAGGTGTTCTGGGATATGGCTGTGATCCTGGCGGTGATCGCCATCCTGGGGTGCATTTTTTCGAAACAGGTGATCGGGATTTTCACTTTGCTGGGATTCAGCACGGTGCACTGGGACCTGGCGATCTTTCTGAATCGGATCATTTTTCCGTGCGTTTTTTTTCTAGGACTCGCGGCGCTTGCAGCGGCAATCCTAAACAGCTTTCATGTATTTGCGCTGCCGGCCTCGACTTCGATTCTATTCAATCTGGTGTTTATCGGTTTTTCGCTCGGGGTCGTGTACAAGCCGATTCTTCGCTTGGCACCGGTAGCTTATCGCACACCGGCGCTGGCGCTGGCGATCGGAATATTGATCGGGTCGGCGCTGCAACTGGCGATGCAGATTCCGGCGTTACGGAAGCGAGGAATGCGTTTTCGTCCGGATGTGTCGTTCAAGGACCCGGGAGTACGCAAGGTCGGGAAACTGATGGGTCCGGTATTCTTCGGCATGGGCGTGTTTCAGATCAATTTTTTTGTGGACACGATATTTGCGACGTCGCCGCGAATGCCGACTGGAAGTATCACGTCACTTTACATCGCGGACCGCGTGATGGAGTTGGTGTTGGGAGGATATGCGATTGCTTTGTCGACGGCGATTCTGCCGACCATGTCACATCAAGCCGCTGACGGGAAGTATGACGAGATGAAGCGCACGTTCGAGTTTGCGGTGCGCGTTGTTTCATTTATAACGATCCCGGCGGCCGTGGGATTGATCCTGCTGCGCGTGCCGATTACAAAAGTATTGTTTCAGCACGGCCAGTTCAGAACCGAGTCNNTATTCGACGCACGACACCATGACGCCGACGCGCGTCGGAATTTATTCGTTGGGCTTGCACATCGTGCTCAACGTAATTCTACTGTTCGCTTTCTCGCGTTATTTGTGGAATGCAAGTCCGGCGCTGGCCAGCTCGCTGGCAGCGTATTTCAATTTCGCACTGCTTTTTTATATTTTCCGCGGGCGGTACGGCGCTCTAGGAGCGCGCGGGATTATCAGCTCGATCATCAAGATGACGATTTGCGCCGTGGCCATGGCCGGAGCGTGTTTCGCCGCGCTTCGATATTCGGATTTCGCAAACGTCGGGCATATTCTTTCGCAGGCGGGATTGCTGGCGGCCATGATCCTGGGTTCGGTCGGGATTTATTTCGGCCTTGCATGGGTTCTCCGGTGCGAAGAACTGCCGGAACTTTTTCTGATGTTGCGCCGGGCACAGCCGGAAACGGCTTCGACCGCGGGAATCGAAGCCTAAATTATTGGGTACGGGATACGATAAGAAAGCTGGGGAGAGCATTGGAAGCAGCGATTCATTCATTCTTAAGTTATTTGCGCGTTGAAAGAGCGCTATCCGAGAATACCCTTGACGCTTACCGGCGCGACCTGGAGAAATTCTGCGAGTTCGCGATAGAAAGAGGGCTGGAGAAGCCCGTGCAGGTGAAACGCGGCGATATCGTCGACTTTCTCGCAACATTGTATGTGCGGAAGCTCGATGCGCGTTCGGTGGCCCGGCATCTCGTTTCGCTACGGCAGCTCTTCCGCTTTCTTTTGACGGAGGAATTAATCAGGGAAGATCCCGTGGTCACGGTGGAATCGCCGAAATTCCGGAAAAGCTTGCCGCAGTTCCTGAGCGTTGAAGAAGTTGACCGGCTTCTTGCGCAACCGGATGCGTCTTCCATGCTGGGACTGCGCGACAAAGCGATGATCGAATTGCTTTATTCAGCGGGTCTGCGAGTGTCAGAATTGTGCAACTTGGCAGTGGATGACCTGCATGTGAACGCGGGCTCGTTGCGATGCATCGGCAAGGGTAACAAGGAACGGCTGGTGCCGGTGGGCAAACGCGCGCTGACTGTGCTGCAACTGTACATTCAAAAAGTTAGACCTAAGATTCTAGGCGAGCGTATTTCGAAATATCTTTTCGTTAACGGCAAAGGAACCAAGCTGGACCGCATTCGTTTCTGGAAGATTCTGGGGCAGTACGGTCGCAAAGCCGGGCTGCGCAAAGCGCTGAAACCGCACATGCTGCGGCACAGTTTTGCCACCCATTTGCTCGATCATGGCGCGGACCTTCGTTCCGTGCAAATGATGTTGGGCCATTCCGATATATCCACCACACAGATATATACGCACGTAGTGGAAGAACGATTGAAGCAGGTTTATAAGGCGCACCACCCGCGCGCCTGAAACTCGCGCGGTAATTTGAGGAGGCACCGAAGCACATGCCCGATTATATGTACTTGCTGGAAAGCCGGCTCTCGCCCGAGCAGCGCGCCGCGCTGGAGCGCGTGCAGGAGCTGTCGCGCACGCAGGATGTAAATGTGTACCTTACCGGCGGGGCCGTCCGCGACCTGATTTCCGGCATGCCCATTCGCGACCTGGATTTCACGCTGGAGGGAAACCCTGTCCGAATGGTTAAGGAGTTGGAGAAAGGCGGAGCGCGCGTGGTGTGGGAGAGCGAGAAGTTACGGCACCACGAAATGATTTTCGCGGGAGACGTGGATGGCTCGATTTCGGCGGCGCGCGAGGACGTGTATGAAAGGCCCGGCGCCAAGCCGGAATATCGCTTTTCCGGTGTGATGGAAGATCTTCGCCGCCGGGATTTCGGAGTGAATGCGATTGCGATTTCGTTGAACACGCAATCGCGAGGCTTGCTGCTCGATCCCATGAACGGGCTGGCCGATCTTGAAAAGCAGGAAATCCGCTCCTTATCGATTCACGCGTTTACGAACCAGCCCATCCGGCTGATGCGTATTCTTCGTTATTGCGCGCGAATGGGATTCAAGATGGAGCCGCGCACGCAGGAATGGTTCGATTTGGCCATGGAACGCGGCATGAACAAAAATATTGAGGCGGTCGATGTGGGCCATGAAATGCGGGCACTCGCGCGTGAAGACATTCCGGTTGCGACACTGAAGCAATGGGAAGCGTACGGGATGCTTGCGCTGATTCATCCCAATCTGCAGAAGCGCAAACCGGATTACGATAGCCTGAACAAAATGGCCAAGGTGCGCTCGAATCTTTACTCCGCCGGGCTGCGGCCTCGTTTGCAGTATCCAGTGACGTACTACACGCTCGGACGGCTGAAGCCGCGCGAAGCAACAGCGGCGATGAAAAATATGCAATTTCGATCGAATGAGATAGAGGCGGTGGCGGATCTGGTTCCTGAGGCGCAGAAAGTCGTCAAAATACTGAAGGGACGGAAAACCAATGCGCCGAAAGACGCTTTCTACTACATCGCGTCACTTCCCGCTGAAATGCTGGCATTCATTGAAATTGAAATGCCCAATCCGCGCGTGATCTCGAAATTTCGCAACTACATCCAGAAATGGCGTCCGCTGCGTCAATCTCTGCCTCTTGGGGAACTCGACGCTCTGGGAGTTGCACGGGGGCCGAAATTCGATAAGGTCATCGAGCAACTATTTGAGATGCAGTTGCGTGGAAAGGCAAGACTGCCGGAGGATCGAACGAGAATACTGCGCAACCTCGCAGGCATCAAAGACGAACTCAAGAAAATCGAGAAGCCGGAGAAGAAGCGCAAGGGAGAAAAAGGCGAAGCAAAGGCCATCGAGCCCGAAGCTAAGGGATCGGGTAAGACAAAACAGGCTGTGGCTGCGGCTCCGGTCGCAGGAAAACCTGCCGCGGGCGCGACGAAGACCGCGCACGGCGCTCCTCAGCAGCCGCAGTCCGCCGCGGCCGCGATAGGCGCCAGGGCGCAGGCCAAACATGCCGAGGCAGCGCATAAAACGAAGGCGTCAGGCCCCGGCAAGAAAACCGCACCGAGCCGCCACGGCAAGCCGAAATCGCGTGGTGCAAAAAAATCAGGCCGGCGCTGAATTTCGCGATGCGGAGCTGTCAGGCCGGTTTCTCTCACTAGCCGCCGCCGGCCGATCGTAGGTAGGGATGAGCTCGATATGATGAAGACGGTTTGTTAGTGTTGCGATTGACGGTACACGAACCTTCGAAGTGGTTTAGAATACTCTACGCATGAATTCTTCGAACTTTGTACATCTTCATTTACATACGGATTACTC
>PKWH01000122.1:16344-16745 GCA_003131985.1 Acidobacteriota bacterium
GTGGCGCCGGACAATCATAAGACTCGCGGCACGGAAGCTGAACGCTCCAATCATCTTGTGCTGCTTTGCGAGACGGATGAAGGCTATCGCAATCTGATGCAGTTGGTTTCCACCGGATATCTCGATGGTTTTTATTACAAGCCCCGCGTGGACCACGAGCTTCTGGCGAAACACAGCAAAGGTCTAATCGCTCTATCCGCTTGCCTGCGCGGAGAAGTGGCCGACGCGCTATTGGCCGACAAGTATGAACAAGCGAAGACGAGCGCCTACCGGCTGCGCGACATTTTCGGCAAGGGGAACTTTTTTCTCGAAGTGCAAGACCAGGGGCTGGAAATGGATGTACGAGTGAACCGCGACCTGGTGAAACTTTCCAAAGAGAGCGGAATTCCGCTCGTGGCTAC
>PKWH01000122.1:16794-24931 GCA_003131985.1 Acidobacteriota bacterium
GTATCGCGCACGGTTGCGATCGCGGAGCGCTGCAACGTCAAAATCCAGCGCGTGAGCAATCCGTTCCCGGATTTCAAGGTGCCCGAAGGCCACACGGCCGATTCATATTTCGAGAAAACGGTGCGCGAAGGATTTCAATCGCGCGGCCCCCAAATCGAGCGGCTGGTAAAGGAAAACCGGCTGCGCCATTCGCTCGCGGAGTACGAGCAACGGCTTACCGATGAAATCGAGATGATCAAGAAGATGCGCTTTGCGGGCTACTTTCTGATCGTTTGGGATTTTATTCATTACGCGAAAGCCCAAGGTGTGCCCGTCGGTCCGGGCCGCGGATCCGCGGCGGGAAGCTTGGTGAGTTACTCGCTGCACATCACGGACGTGGATCCGATGCAATACGATCTTCTGTTCGAACGTTTTCTGAATCCGGAGCGCATTTCCTTACCCGACATTGATATCGATTTTTGCATGCGACGGCGCGGCGAAGTGATCGAATACGTCCGGCAAAAATATGGCGAGAAAAATGTCGCGCAAATCATTACTTTCGGAACCATGGCGGCCAAAGCGGTGTTGAAGGATGCGGGCCGCGCGCTGGATATGCCGTATGGCGATGTGGACAAACTCGCGAAGCTTGTTCCCTTAACGCTCAATATATCGCTGGAAGAGGCGCTGAAGCAATCGCCTCAGCTAGAAGCCGCGCGAAAAGATGAAAGAGTGAAAGAACTTATCGAAGTAGCGCTGCGGTTGGAAGGATTGGCGCGGCATGCCTCGACGCACGCGGCCGGGGTGGTCATCTCGCCGCAACCGCTCACCGAAATCGTCCCGTTGTACAAGTCGAGTAAGGATGAAATCACGACGCAGTACGACATGAACGCGCTGGGCCGCATCGGGCTGTTGAAAATGGATTTTCTGGGCCTGACTACGCTGACTGTGCTCGACGACGCCGTCAAAATGATTAAGAAAAATCGCGGCGTGGACTTCGACTTGACGCTTCTTCCACTCGACGATGCGGAGACATACGCTCTCTTCGCGCGTGGCGATACCAGCGGAATCTTTCAGTTTGAATCGCATGGCATGCGCGACATTCTCAAACGCTATCAGCCTACGCGGATCGAAGATCTCACCGCGCTGAATGCTCTGTATCGTCCTGGTCCGATTCAGGGCGGAATGATCGACGAATTTATCTCACGCAAACATGGTAAGAAAAAAGTCACCTACGACCTTCCGGAACTCGAGGAAATTCTTTCGGAAACCTGGGGCGTGATCGTTTTTCAAGAACAGGTCATGAAGATTGCCAACCGGATCGCCGGGTTCACGCTCGGAGAAGCGGACATTTTGCGCAGCGCCATGGGGAAGAAAAAAGTCGAAGTGATGGCCGCGCAGCGCGACAAATTCCTGACCGGCTGCGCCGCGCGCAAGGTCGCGCCGAAGAAAGCCGAGAAACTCTTTGACCTAATGGAAGAATTTGCGCTCTACGGTTTCCCAAAAGCTCACGCCTGCGCCTATGCCTTGCTGGCCTACCAGACGGCGTACCTGAAAGTTCATTTCCCAGTGGAATTCATCGCTGCGATGCTGAGCTCGGAAGCGGGGAACACGGAAAAAGTGGTGAAATACATCAACGAGGCTCGCGGTTTGGGGATCCGCGTTTTGCCGCCGTGCGTGCATGAGAGCGGGTTGTACTTCACGCCTGTGGGCGACGATATCCGATTCGGGCTGGCAGCAATTAAGAACGTCGGCGAGAACACAGCCAAGGCTATTTGTGACGCGCGGGCAGGCGGCGTAAAGTTTCGTGACCTTTTTAGCTTTAGTGAAGCCATTGAGCCAAGATGCTTGAACAAGCGTGTGCTTGAGAGCCTGGTAAAGGCTGGCGCCCTGGATTGCCTGAGTGCCTCGCGGGGACGCCTATTTGCCGCGGTCGATCAAGCCATCCTGCGCGGTCAGAAAAAATCCCAGGCCAAAGCGGTTGGGCAGGGAGGGCTTTTTCTGGCGGGATCAAGTTCCACTCACTCTCAGGCGGAAACGTGGCACGAAAGTTCGTTGCCCGAGGCTGAGGATTGGACGGAGGAGCAACTGTTGGCCGGGGAATATGCGACGCTGGGTTTCTATATCTCCGGGCACCCCATGGATAAGTACGCCGGCCGCTTGAAAGATTTGAATGCGATTGAACTGTCAACCATGGAAGCCCGCCGGAATGGGGAAGACATCGTCGTCGCAGGAATTATCGTGCAATCGCGGCCGATGCGTTCCCGGCGCGGCGCGCGCTGGGCGATATTAACTCTGCAAGATCGCACGGGAGTGATAGAAGCGCTCGTTTTTCCAGAGGCTTTTCAGAAGCTCGAAGCCACCTTGAAGGCCAACACGCCTTTACTCGCCAAAGGACGTGTCGCGGTGGAAGATGTAGGCACACGTCTGATAGTTTCAGACGCACGGCTGCTCGATCAAGTGACGGATCGCGCGCCAAGCTTGCTGCGTGTGCGAGTTGACCTTGGCTCGGTGGATTCCGGTGCCCTGGATCGCCTGCAGGAATTATTTACGAAGAGGCCTGGCCGCTGCCGCGTAGCGTTCGAGCTGGTGCAATCGGACGGTTCGGAAGCGACGTTGGAAGCTGGCAGCGCGGTGATGGCCGACCGCGAACTTCTGGAACAAGTACGGCAAATCTGCGGCACGGATTCGGTTGCGGTGGTGCAATGAGCAAACGCCAGGAAGCTCGCGAACGGCTTCGGAGGCGGCGCGAGCTCGCCAAAGCACGCAAGCGCCTAGGCAAGGGCGAACAGTCCGAGCCGCCAAAGCAAGTCGAGCCAGACGAGAAGCCCAAGCAGGCTGCGGCTCCTGGCAAGAAAGAAACTGACCGGCAACGCCAACTCGAAATCGAGACGCTGGAACGTGGTGTAGCAGATTTGACGAGGCTCTCAGCTCCCACGGGAGAAACAAGACTGGAAATCGAGCGCATTCGCCGCGAAGTGGATGAATTAAAGCGCGATTTTTATACCCACTTGGATGCTTGGCAGCGTTTGCAACTCGCACGCCATCCCCAGCGTCCCTACACGGATGATTTCATTCGAATACTCTTTGAGAATTTCAGCGAAATTCATGGCGACCGAAACTTTTCCGACGACCCGGCGTTAATCACCGGGATGGCCACGTTCCACGGCCAGCCCGTGATGATTATCGGGAACCAGAAGGGCCGCGACACGAAACAGCGGCTCGCGCGGAACTTTGGCCAAGCGAAGCCGGAAGGGTATCGGAAGGCTTTGCGCGCGATGAAGCTCGCTGCAAAATTTCGCCGTCCAATTTTGATTTTTGTGGACACGCAAGGCGCCTACCCGGGCGTAGACGCCGAAGAGCGCGGGCAAGCCGAAGCTATCGCGCTTAATTTGCGCGAGATGTCGCGATTGCCGGTTCCGATCGTGGTCACCATTACAGGCGAAGGAGGATCGGGAGGGGCGCTGGCGATCGCCATCGGCGACCGTGTGTATATGCTCGAGAATTCCGTTTACTCGGTGATATCGCCGGAGGGCTGCGCTACCATCATGTGGCGCGATTCGAGCAAAGCAGAAGTGGCGGCCGAGGCCTTGAAAATTACCGCCCCCGATTTGCTGGAGATGAAGTTGATCGACGAGATCGTTCCCGAGCCGGACGGCGGCGCGCATACCGACCATCAGGCCACCGCCAAATTGCTCGAGCCGGTGCTGGTCCGTTCGCTTCATGAACTCTCCCAGCTTTCCGCGCAGGCTCTTGTCGAGCAGCGATACCAGAAATTCCGAAACATGGGGCAGTTTTTCGCATAGGATTTGGCTTAGGGGTTATGCCGATGCGCGCGACTGTCGCGCGTCGTTCGCTCGGGAGGGAATTGATACTCTAAAGATTTGGGGAATCTCAGTCGATGATATCGGCGAAGTTACGCTCGGACGCAGTGGAGTAAAAGGCATGGAGTACGCTCTCGCAGCCGTTTTAATTGCACTGGTGATATATGGAATCGTGAAGAGGGCGAGCGACCGCTATTCGAACATGACCGAGCAGGAATTTGAAGCCGAAGCGCAACGAGGGTCTAGCATCGGCGGCGCGATGGCCGAAGTACAAAAGATCGTGGATTCTAGCCACCACGTGGAATATGTTCAGGAGGAAGCGGAGCGCATGGAAGCCGACGGCTCCGAATCAGGAGACAAGCCCGAAACGGGCCCCTTTCCACAGCGGAGAAAGGATTGAAGACAGCAGCATATCGATTGAAACGGGAGGCATCCTATGCAAACTGTGAATGATTCTACCGGAAGATACGGCACACTGGGCGTCCTCTGGGCGGTCTACGCGGTTCTCCGATTTGCCGGTGCCGCCTTCATCGTCGTGTACGAAGGAATGCTTACCGTGATGTGGGGGGCGATAATTACGCGCGTTGCAAACCCTCTTGCTCTGATGTCGCTGTTCCACTTCTTCTTAATCTTCGCGGTCGTACTGAATATCATCGCGGGGATCTTTTCGCTTCTTGCCGCAATGGCCTTGCTGGGACGCACCGGCTCAGCACGGACACTTGCGCTAGTGGCAAGCTTTTTCGCTTTGATCAACGGGCCCCTTGGCATCGCATTGGGCGCCTATACGCTCGTCATTTTTGTCCCTCGCGGCCCAAGTACTTCGTAAAATTCAAAGACGCGCGATATCCACACGAGAGCTCGAACGCTGGCGCGTGGTTCACAGGCAGCGTAGATTCGCCATTAGAGCATTGAACACGTACCGAACTCTTTCCGTTGCCCCGCTCGCTCCCGTGATTTAGTTTCATAAACAGGCAGATTCACGCAGCAGGGAGCAGCCAAAGTGGCGGACTCGGGGACACCTCTAATTTCGGACGTTTTTCGGCCGTACGAGAAGCTTGTAGAGATTTCGATCTTGGGAAAAACCTTTCTCGTGCCTGAGCGAAATTCGCTGCTGCGCGCTTTCCAGTTCATTAGCCCCGAGACGATTCCATATGGCCGGTTTTGTTGGAACCAGGACTGTCAATATTGCAGGGTGGATTGCCAGTTATCCGATGAGGATCAGTCGCGGCCGATCCTGAGTTGCAAGTTTCTGGTTTCCGAAGGGATGAGCATTTCGAACTTGGCGCCGGAATTGGTTGGCTGCCTGCGAACGAAGCTTGGGAAAGTGGCGCAGAGTTCAGAAACCTTGTCTGAAGTTCCTGCGGTTCCAACCGCTCCTCGAGACGAGGACAGCCACTAGAACTAACACAGTCCTCAAGCTGCAGTTTCTGTTGTCTTTCAGTGGTCCTCGTTTTTCAACAGATCAGATGTGGAAGTAAAAGCTCGGTGGACGGCGCTGCTATAAGACTTCACGTTTGCACAAAATGCCTCACCGTGCCATTCTTGCAAAATCGAAGCAGGTCTCCGGAGGGAATGCATGGCCGTTTGTGACGGGTGCGGGTTGCAGGTTGACGATGCGCACATCCGCCGCCGCATCGAACGGCTGGAACTCGCGACACGATTCCGGCCCATTCACATTCAGGTGCTATTAATCGATGCTGCTCCGCCGATGAGCGAGCGAGATTATTTCTATCGCGCCAGCAGCAATCGAGAGGAGCGCTCGTTGGTCTCGCGGATGTATTTTGACGAGATTGTGAAGTCAGCGGGAATTCCGCTCGACGCCGACATGAAGGAAGAAGCGGCGCTTGCCGAATTTCAGCATCGAGGATTTTTTCTAGCCTACGCGGTAGAGTGCCCCGTCGATTCTGAGGAAGCGTTGAGCGCCGCGTTGAACCGCCTAGGGCCCATCATGGTGAAAAGGGTGAACGCATCATACAAGCCAAAATTCATTGCGCCAATTTCATCTCCCATGGGGGAATTGGCTCCGCTCTTCGAATTTAGCGGCTGGGGCGAGCGGCTGGTCCTGAATGACGGCAAGCCCTTCGTAGATCCCTTCCTTGGAGACCCTCAAGGCCAAGCGGAATTCGGCACGTCGCTGGGAGACCGGCTGGCCGAAGCGCTTTCGTCGCGTTCCTGATTCAAGAACTAGATGCCGGTCGAACGGCCGGCGCCAGAGAACCATTTCGCCCCTGAACATTTCTCCCGGACTTGTGCTGCTATAATTCCGCCTCGATTAAAATAAACATGCTATCGCAATGTAAGGAGGCATCTTGGAAAAAACCTTTCATATGACCTCGCAGCAATTCCGAGATACTGGAAAGCAACTGATCGATTGGCTCGCGGACTATTACGAGCAAGTGGAGCGGTACCCCGTGCTTGCCCAAGTGGCTCCGGGTGAGGTTCGCGCATCGCTTCCGGCTCAGCCTCCGCAATCAGGAACGGATTTTTACCAGATCGTTCAGGAACTCAATTCCAAGATCATGCCGGGGATTACACACTGGCAGTCGCCCAATTTTTTCGCTTACTTTCCGGCAAACGCGTCGGAACCCTCCGTTCTGGGCGACCTTTTATCCTCAGGCTTAGGCATTCAGGGAATGCTTTGGGTAACCAGTCCGGCTTGCACTGAAGTTGAAATGGTAGTCCTGGATTGGTTGGCAAGGATGCTGGGATTGCCGGAAGCGTTCCTATCCAGCGGAAGCGGAGGGGGCGTGATTCAAGACTCGGCTTCGAGCTCTTCGCTCTGCGCGATTCTGGCGGCGCGAGAACGCGCGACTGGGTTTCGCAGCAACGAGGACGGCTGCCGCGAGGAATTGGTGGCGTACACGTCCACGCAGGCGCACTCCTCAATCGAAAAGGACGTGAAGGTGGCGGGAATCGGCCGGCGCAACTTGCGTTTGATCGATGTAGACGCGGACTTTTCTATGCGGCCGGAAATACTAGAGAAAGCTATCGAAGAGGATAAACGCGCAGGCAAGCTGCCATTCTTTGTGTGCGCCACCGTGGGAACTACTTCTTCGCTGGCGTTTGATCCCCTGGAGGCAGTCGGGCGAATTTGCAAGAAGCACAACCTGTGGTTGCATGTGGACGCAGCCATGGCCGGGACTGCGGCGCTGTGTCCGGAATTCCGTCACATTCAGAAAGGGCTGGAACTCGCGGATAGCTACTGCTTCGACGCACACAAATGGATGTTCACGAATTTCGATTGCAGCTGTTTCTTTGTAGCCGATCGCGAAACGCTGACGCGAAGCCTGGATGTCCTGCCGGAGTACCTGCGAAACCAAACAGGGGGCTCGGACGCAGTTTTCGAGTATCGCAACTGGCACGTACCCTTGGGACGAAGGTTCCGCGCGCTGAAATTGTGGTTCGTCATACAACATTATGGAGTGGAGGGATTACAGTTCCACGTTCGCCGCCATGTGGAATTGGCGCAGACTTTCTTGCGCTGGGTGCGAGCAGATTCGCGCTTCGAATTAATGGCTCCCGCGCCGCTGAATCTGATTTGTTTTCGGTTGAAGGCAGCGGATGAATTGAACGAAGAGCTTTTGCGCCGACTGAACCGCAGCGGCAAGCTGTACCTGTCGCATACGCGGTTGAACGGGAAGTACACGATTCGGTTCTGCGTGGCACAAACGCGCACGGAGCTGCAGCACTTGGAGCGCGCATGGGGCGCGATCCGCGAAGAGGCCGATGCCTTGCTGGCTGCGCGCGCCTGAGAGCAGCACACTCATTTATTGAAGTGAAGAGTTTCCGGATATGCCCCAGCCTTGTGCTAGAATTCCGCTAATCATCCCTTGTTGGCGCGTCGGTTAAGGCGAGGAGAAGATAAATGAAGGTCCGCTCGAAGTTCTTGGTCGGCTCCGGAATCATCGTAATCACGCTCGTATCTTTGGCCTACGTCGGCTTCACGCAAAGTAAGACCTACTACCACACGATCACTGAGCTTTCGACACTTAACGGGGTATCGTTGCACCAACGAATGCGCGTCTCCGGCAACGTGAAGAATGGAACGATTTCTCACGTGCCAGGAGGAGTTGATTTTGTGCTTACCGAGCAGGGCAGGGATTTAAGGGTCAGTTACGTCGGCCGCGATCCGCTTCCGGATACATTCAAAGATGGTGCGCAAGCCCTGGTTGAGGGCAAGATGATGTCGGACAATCGCTTCGAGGCCGAGCAGGTGCAGGCCAAGTGCGCGTCCAAGTATGAAGCTGCGCCTGCCCAGACGCCCGGAACGCCGCAGCCAGGGCAGACCTCGAAGGGCCCGGATCCGGCGCGGCCTCCTGGATCTTGAGAGCTGGCGC
>PKWH01000186.1:0-129 GCA_003131985.1 Acidobacteriota bacterium
TCCCGAATGAGCGCCTGATGGAGTGCGTGGAACACGGGACCAGTTTTTTTGAAGCTTTCCGCATCGCCGACGACATTCTGCGCCAAGCCGTCCAGGGCATTTCCGATATCATCACCATTCCCGGCATCA
>PKWH01000186.1:138-29033 GCA_003131985.1 Acidobacteriota bacterium
ATTTTGATCAACGTCACCGGATCGTCCAGCCTCAGCTTGCAGGAAGTTCACGAGGCTTCGTCGATCATCCAGAAAGCGGCGCACGAAAACGCGAACATCATTTTCGGCGCGGTGATGGACGATGCGATGAAAGAGTCGGTAAAGATCACGGTAATCGCCGCCGGTTTCCGCGAAGTGGCGGGCAGGAAGTCTCAGTCGCGTCCTTCGTACTTGCCGAAGACCTGGAAGGCCACACGCGAGCCTGCTCCGGCGCAACCCACCATGACGCAACAAACGAACGTCGTGCAGCAGGTATCGAGAAACGTCAGCGAGGTAGTTCACCAGGTCGCGCGAAATGTCAGCGAAGTCCGCGAGGTGCCGGCCGACGATCTCGACGTTCCCACGTTCCTTCGCCGCCAGGCCCAAAAAGCTTAATGCGGGTTCGATAGCTGACAGGGTTGCAGGGGTTTCTCCCTGCAACCTTCCATGTTTATCAGCAGAAAAGCCTAGCAAGCCGTGAAGCTGTGCGCCTACGGCGCCGAACAGCGACAAGGCCCGAACTCCTCACGGCAAAATTCGAAAAATGGCAGAAGTGATTCGCGTAAAGAATGAAGCTCTGAAGCAAATGGCGAACCACGTTTTGCAAGAGCCTCGATTGGAATGTTGCGGATTGCTGGTAGGGAAAGACGGCGTCATAACGCGCATTTTTCCAGCGACGAACGAGGCAGCCAGCGCCACCGAGTACTCGATCGCGCCAGCAGAATTATTCCGGTACATGCGCGAAATTCGCGCGGCGGGGCTCGAGTTCATGGGAATTTACCACTCGCATCCCAACGGTGATAACAAACCGTCTGCGCGCGATATCGCCCAGGCGTATTACCCGGACGTCGCTTACTTCATTCTCTCGCCCCGAAAAGATACGCCCACACCCGTTCGCGCCTTCTCGATTCGCGAGGGAGAAGCGGCCGAACTGAATGTGCAAATCGTATAGGTCGAATTGAGGCTGTTACCGGCGCGGAATTTTTAGCGCAACCGCTGTGATATCGTCATGCTGCAACCCGCCGACGGCAAAGTCCTTGGCTTCGCGAAGAAGGCGTTGTAGCGATTCGTCCGCCGACATTCCTTGGCACTCCGTCCAAATCTCACCCATCCTTCGCCAGCCAAAATCATCGCCGTTAGCGCCTTGCAATTCGTGGAGCCCGTCGGTAGCAAACAGAACTGAATCGCCCGGTGACAGGCATACCCTGTGAGTGTCGTACGAAGAGCCAGGAAACATTCCCGACGGCAAGCCCCCCTCCTGCAATTGTCGGCACTCTGAACCGGACGCCAAGAGAGGGTAAGGCATCCCAGCGTTCGAAAAGGTCAACTCGCGGCAAGTGGAATCGTAAACGGCGTAGAGCGTGGTCGCGAATCGTCCCAGCACCGGCCGCACGAGCAGGCGCTTGTTCAGCGTTGCGAGCACGGTTGATGTTTGTTCGTCGGTCTTATTGATCCCGCGCAGCGTGCCCATCACTAGCGCCGCGTACATCGCGGCCGCTAATCCTTTTCCGACGACGTCTCCAATGTAGAGGCCCGCTATCCCGTTCGGCAAAACGTAAAAATCCGCGAAATCTCCGCCCACTTCCGCGAATGGAGCGAACCTGTACGCGATCTCTATGGAAGCGTTCCGAAGCGTTCCACAGGGCATCAATGAATTCTGGATTTCTCGCGCTTCGTCCTTTTCAGCCCCGTAGTTATCACTAGAGGCGGGCGCTTCCAGTCCAAAAAGCAAACTCATCTTGGCCTTTACAGGGACTAATCCCACTAACAAGTGGAAAGCTGGCAACTCGAATACCAAAGTGGAGATTTTGTCGTTTGTAGCGCAGCGTGCGAAAGGATTTACGCGGCGAATAAGGCGTGAATTTGGCAAAACCCATTTGAAGTGACCCGGAGAGGCATAGATGTACCCGATTGAAACAACGCGAAGGGGTGTTGCCGTGCGCGCGACCCTAGCTATTTGCGCGTTGACTGCGCAGCGCTTGGGCCTTGTCGGCGGCTTCGAGTCGCCGCGCGTACAGCGGAAATTTTTCAGCGAGCGTCGCTACCTCTCTTCGAACTCGCTGCTCGATCGATGTGTCGCCCAGATGCGTCAGCACCTCAGCAATCCATCCGGCAATTTTTTCCATTTCCGGTTCGCGCATTCCGCGCGTGGTCACCGCCGGACTCCCCACGCGAATTCCTCCGGCCTTCATGGGCGGCAGCGGATCGAACGGGATGGCGTTCTTATTCACCGTCATTCCAGAGCGTTCAAGCGCTAGTTCTGCATCGCGCCCCGTAATCCCTCGGGAGTGCATATCAACGAGAAACAAATGATTGTCCGTGCCGCCCGTAACGATTCGGAAGCCCAGCTTTGCCAGGCCTGCAGCCAGCGCGCGCGCGTTGGCCACCACCTGCTTCTGATAGTCGCGGAACTCCGGCGCCGACGCTTCTTTCAGGCAGACAGCCTTGCCGGCAATTACGTGTTCCAGAGGCCCGCCCTGCAGCCCGGGAAACGTAATGCGGTCCAAATCCTTGGCATATTTTTCGCGGCAGAGAACCAGACCTCCGCGCGGCCCTCGAAGCGTCTTGTGCGTAGTGGTCGAAACAAAATCAGCGTGCGGCACCGGGCTGGGATGCAAACCCGCTGCCACCAGACCTGCGATGTGCGCCATATCCACGAAGAACAGCGCCCCCGCCGATTGCACGATCTTCCCGATGCGCGCGAAGTCGATGATGCGCGCATAAGCGCTCGCGCCCGCCACGATCATTTTGGGCTGATGTTCGCGCGCTAATCGCTCAATTTCGTCGTAGTCAATCGTCTCGGTTTCTTTCGTCACTCCGTAGGCGATGAACTTGTACGTCTTGCCGGAGAAATTCAGCGGATGGCCATGAGTCAGATGTCCGCCGTGCGCTAGATTCATTCCCAGTACGGTGGCTCCGGGCTCGAGTGCGGTCATATAAACGGAGATGTTCGCTTGCGTGCCGGAATGCGCCTGCACGTTTGCGTGTTCCGCGCCAAAAAGCTGCTTCGCGCGTTCGATGGCGAGCCGCTCCACGCGGTCAACGTTCTCGCAGCCGCCGTAATATCGCTTGCCTGGATAGCCCTCGGCATATTTGTTGGTGAAGACCGAGCCCGCGGCTTCGAGCACAGCTTCAGAAACGAAATTCTCGGACGCGATGAGTTCGAGCCCGGTAGCTTGCCGGCGTACTTCATCGCGCAACGCTTCTGCCACTTCGGGATCCACTTCATCCAGCGAGCGGCTCATCCTCACCAATTCAGGGCTCTCATGTGTCATTTCATCGCACCAGAAGGATTCGCAGTGTCAATTCTGTGGGCGCTAATTAAACTCGAACGTGATTCTATCGGAGCCGCCTGGGTGTTTGCAATGAATGACGGAATGCCGCCTGCCCGTCACTCTTTCGTTTCCTCGAAGCGCAAAGATAAATGAACTGAGCGGCTTGTTGTATCATCTTTGTACTCTTTCGCTGGCAACGGAAAAGAGCTGTCCATACATCTAAAAACACCAAGCTGTGCCGCGGAGTTGTAGGTTTTAGGAAGCGATATCTCTACCCAAAGAGTCCGTGAGCTGATCCTTTTCGCGAAACATAAGGAACTTCAGGCTGTAAATGACGGAATACCCCAGGGGAGGGTTCATCTTGAAGTATTTGTCTGGAATGATCGCAAGAAGCGTAACTCTTATTTTTGTTTTGGCGTGCGGGGCATCCGTCCACGCGCAGAATGACGGGCAGCCTGCCAATCCACCCGCGAGCCAGCCGGACCAGTCATCGCCAGCTGCCGTGCCTGGGCAACCGCAGCAATCACCTCCTCCGGGGCCGCCGGCGGGCACTCCTGGTCAGTCCGAGCAAACGCAACCCGGACAAACGAGCAAAGACGCGAAAGACCAGAAGAACACTTCGGGTACTTCGAATGACCGGCTGTTCTTTGCTTTGCCGAATTTTCTGACCCTGGAAAATTCCGCGCACGTTCCTCCGCTTACTGCGGGACAAAAATTCAAAGTTGCGACGCGGTCTTCGTTCGACTACGTCCAATATCCCTGGTACGGAGTTCTAGCGGCGATAAGCCAGGCGGAGAACAGCGAACCCGCTTACGGCCAAGGTGCGCAAGGATATGCCAAGCGCTATGGAACCGCCTTCGCCGACGGTACGATTGAGAATTATATGGTCAATGCCGTTGTTCCCGCCGTCATGCGCACCGATCCTCGATATTATCAGTTGGGGAAAGGAACTTTTGTGCACCGCACAGGTTACGCGTTGAGCCGCCTCCTCATTACGCGGACGGATTCCGGACACAATACCTTCAACTATGGCGAAATCTTGGGGAGCGGGATGGGAGCGGCCATCTCTACCTATAGCTATCATCCCGCAGCCGATCAGACTTTTTCGAACACAGCCTCGGTATGGGGTACCCAAGTGGCGTATGACGCCATCAGAATCGTACTGAACGAGTTCTGGCCGGATATTCGCCGCCATTATCACAAAGACAAAACCCAGCCGCAGCCCTAAACACGAAAGAAGACACGGAAGATCGCCGATTCCATCGGCGTGAAGAGAAGAATTACATCAGAAGAAAGCTACTTGCTTTCCTTCGCTGAGAATAGTGGTCGGGCATACTGTGCGAGGAAAAAAACGGAGCGCCAAACGAAGTACCCAACTTCCGTCGTAGCGCTCCTTGAAAAGCCTGGCTTGGTCCTCTATTAGTTGCCCGGATTTGATCCTGTTGCATTCGAGAGCACCGGCACGTGATGGTGGCTCAGCAGCGTGTGCGGACCGCCGTAGATAAATTCGAGCGCGAGGTTCAGCCCGCCCTGTATCAGCAGGTTGTAATTGCCCATCCGAAAGCCATCCATGGCGTCGTAACGGTTCGGAAACCACAATAAGGCAGCCGCTTCCGTGCCGGCGTAGGGAGCTGCGATCGCCGAAAAAGAGATAACGCGATGCCCGTCGTCGCCTCTGCGCGCCGTAACGGTTGAGATCAACGCGTGTTCGACTCTCGGAAAGAAGCCGGTGCATTCGCAGCGGTAGTAGATCGTATCTTCATGCAGGATTTCAGCCATCGTGTAACGAGCGGTCTGCGTAACAAGGTTGATTCCAAAATCGCTTCCAAATCTAGCTCCATACGAATCCCAACCTTGTCCCCAGTCTGGCGGGATGCCTGCAGGGTTGTGCGAGTTACCGGCTGTGTCGGCTTGTTGGATTCCCGCGGTCGCTGCGGAGCCGATGAACGCGTATGGCCCAAACGCGTCAAATGCGAAATTCCGTAGTTTCTTCCCCTCAGACGGACGATGGTACGTCAGCCCGGGCTGCACGTTTACTGAACTCGACGAAGTGGAGGAAGGTGGGGCAGTCTGCGGCTGCGTTTGCGTCTGACTTTGAGCCGGCGTGCCAGAGCCGCTTGACGACTGGGCCTTTGCCAACGGCTGAGAAACTACGAACAACGTTATCGCAATAATTAAGAAACCGGCTCGGCACATCTTCATCTGGTTAAACTCCTTTAGTTTAGGGCAACACTGGCGGGTGACCAGGCGCGCCCGATAGCCTACACCGAAACAGTTTTTCGTTCACGCAAAAAATGTCAAAAAAGCGCCCGGTTGACTTCAGCTGCCGTCTCCCCTAACCTAACTCGATTACGTGCTCGCGTTATGCTCTGACGTGTACGCATTGTTTCAATTCGGAACAGAAAGAGCCTAGGAACATATGTCAGACCAGAAACTCCCCACTCGCGCCGAAGATTATTCGGAGTGGTACAACCAAGTGGTTCTCCGTGCTGAACTCGCCGACTATGCGCCAGTGCGCGGCTGCATGATCGTCCGGCCGTACGGCTGGGCGTTATGGGAAAACATCACCGCGGCACTGGATAGCCGATTCAAGGCCACGGGGCATGTGAATGCGGCCTTCCCCCTGCTCATTCCGCGCAGCTTCATCGAGAAAGAAAAATCGCACGTGGCGGGATTTTCGCCCGAGCTCGCCATCGTAACGCACGGGGGCGGCGAAGAGCTCGAAGAGCCCCTGGTCATACGTCCAACTTCGGAAACCATCATTGGCCACGCGTACGCGAAATGGATCCAGTCCTACCGCGACCTGCCTGTACTCATTAATCAGTGGAACAGTGTGGTGCGCTGGGAGCTGCGAACTAAGCTATTTCTCCGGACGCTGGAATTTTTCTGGCAGGAAGGCCATACCGCGCACGCTACTTTCGAAGAGGCTGATTTCGAGACGCGCCAGATGCTCGACATCTATACGGACTTTGCCGTGCGCGAAGCCGCTGTCCCCGTGATTCCAGGCCGCAAATCGGATTCCGAACGCTTTGCAGGCGCCGACCAGACGTTCTCCATCGAAGCCATGATGGGCGATGGCAAAGCTCTGCAAGCGGGAACTTCCCACAACCTCGGCCAGAATTTTGCGAAAGCGTTTGAGATTCGCTATCTCGACAAAAACGGTGTGCACCAGCATTGCTGGACCACTTCGTGGGGNNGAAAAGTCCAGCGTCCTGGAATGCGCTCAAAAATTGCGCAAAGAACTGGTGGCAGCCGGCATTCGCGTCAAAATGGACGAGCGCGAAGGTGTGAGCCCGGGTTTCAAGTTTAACGATTGGGAGATGCGAGGAGTGCCGCTGCGCCTTGAGATTGGCCCCAAGGACGTGGCCAAAGGCTCGGTAGTGCTCGCTCGCCGCGATCGTCCCGGTAAAGAAGGAAAGTCCTTCGTCTCGCAGCAGGACCTGCCCGCTAGCGTCGCCCAGTTGCTCGAAGAAATTCAGAAGTCGCTCTACGATCGCGCGCTTGCTTTTCGCATAGCTAACACCGCCGAGCCCGCCAGCTACGAAGAGTTCAAGAAAGCGGTTGAAAAGGGTTTCGCACTTTCCTGGTGGTGTGGCAACAGCGAATGCGAGGCAAACATTAAGGAAGAAACCAGAGCCACCATGCGCTGCATTCCGCTCGAGCAGCCCGGGGGCACCGGCAAGTGCATTCACTGCGGAGAGCTTGCGAAAGAGAAAGCCATCTTCGCCCGCGCGTATTAACCCTCCGAAGCTATCGTCCGGCGTTTACTCATTCCGTACACCTTTCATTCGCCGCCCTTTCCGCGCCAAACTACAGTGTTAGCATCGTTGTACCGATGGGGCTTAGGCCCGCGGAGGTATTTGAACCGTGAACGCGCAAAGAATCCAATTTAGAGAACGCGGCGGAGCAAAAATTAATTTGCTCCTTACCTTGATCATTTTGGGATCAATGATCTTCGTGAGCGTCATGCTCATCCCGCCATACTTCACCAATTACCAGCTTACGGATGCTATGAACACTGAAGCCCGTTTCGCCGGGTACAACAGGAAATCCGAAGAGGAAATCCGCGAGGATGTTTGGAAAAAAGTTGTGGAGCTGGGGGTTCCGGCCAAGCGCACGGACATCAAAATCATCAACGACAACAACACCACTCAAATTAACGTGAATTATACCGTTCCAATAAACATGTTATTCAAGACATACGATTGGGATTTCCACGCCCACGGGGACAACCACTCGCTTTAAATCGGCAATCTAAATATAGTGGAAGCAGGGAGTATAGCGCTCGGACCATGGCGTTGAGTCGCGGACTCTGGATGGCTTCAGACGACCCTTTCAAGCTATAGCGGAGAAACCGATTGCGGATTCGAATCGCCCCTGGATTTTGGACCTCCCGGACCGGCATCGCCCTGCTGGTTGGGGCATTGGCCGTATTCATTGCCGCAACTTCGGTTTTCGCGTATTACTACATTCAGTTCGGCCATCTGATCGACCAGCGGCTCACCGGCCAGATTTTTCAGAACACTTCTCGCGTTTATTCCGCACCAGGACACATTTACACTGGGGAACAACTTCGACCCGGCGATCTCACCGAATATCTGCTGCGCGCCGGTTACCAGGATGGCGAGGTGCCCGGGGCGCCTGGACAGGTTCACGTGAAGGGCAGCACGATTGAAATCAGGCCCTCTGAACAATCCTTCTTTCACGGCGGGAATGGGCTGCGCGTCGTATTTACCGGCCCGGCCATTTCGCGCATATCGCAAATTTCCGACGGCGCTGTCCGCGATTCCGCCGAACTCGAACCGGAAGTGATCACCAATCTTTTTGACAGCTCGCGCGAGAAGCGCCGCATCGTCCGCTTTGACGATTTGCCCAAGGATATGGTGAACGCCGTTCTCTCCGCGGAAGACAAGCGATTCTTTGAACACGGCGGTTTCGATATCGTACGCGTCATGGGCGCCGCGCTCGCCGATTTGAAGATTGGCCATCGCGCCCAGGGCGCCAGCACGATCGATATGCAGGTAGCGCGAAGCTTTTTCTTTACCACCAAGCGCGAGTGGCGCCGCAAGGTGAAAGAAACGCTGATGGCCTTTGAGATCGACCAGCGCTTTTCCAAACAGCAGATTTTCGAGCTCTACGCGAACGAGATTTACTTGGGCAATCGCGGCAGCTTCGCCATTCGCGGATTCGGCGAGGGCGCTCAAGCCTATTTTGGCAAGGACGTTCGCGAACTGAATCTCGCGGAAACCGCCTTCTTAGCCGGGATCATTCGCGCTCCGAATCGCTATTCGTCCGCAGAACGTCACGTGGATCGCGCCATCGAATCCCGCGACCGGGTTCTCGCGCAGATGGTCGAGAACGGATACGTTACCCAAGAGCAGTCCGACGCCGCCAAGAAATACAAATTCCACTTCGTGAACGGAGGCGTCGAGAGCAGTTCCGCCCCCTACTTCGTGGACATGGTGAAAGACCACCTTCTCGAGCAATTTTCCGAAACCGATCTCCAGACCCAAAGCTATCGCATTTACACCACCCTCGATCCCGATCTTCAGCGCGCCGCGAGCGCGGCAGTCGATGCCGGAGTCCTGGGCGTGGACAAGCTCCTTGAGAAGCGCTACGCCGCTTGGAAGAAAAAGGGACAGTCCGTGCCGCAAGTGCAGGTCGCGCTCGTTGCCCTGGATCCCCGTACCGGAGAGATTCGGGCGTTAGTAGGCGGCCGTAACTATGGCGAAAGCCAGCTCAATCATGCCCTTGCTCATCGTCAGCCAGGTTCCGTGTTCAAGCCTTTCGTATACGCTGCGGCGTTCTCGAACGCAGCTCAGGGAATGACGCCGGTCGTAACGCCGGTTACCACCGTCGAAGATATCCCCACCACCTTCACTTTCGACGGCAAGGAATACACTCCCGACAACTACGGCGAAACTTTTTACGGTACCGTCACCGTGCGAGACGCGCTCATCCATTCACTCAACGTCGCCACCGTACAGGTCGCTCAACTGATCGGTTACCAGCGCGTCGTGGAAGTCGCGCGGCAAATGGGCCTTGGCTCCAACATTCTGGCTACTCCCGCCGTCGCGCTCGGCGCGTATGAGATGACGCCCGTTGACGTGGCCGCGGGCTACACGCCTTTCGCCACCAATGGCCTTCGTTCTGAACCGATCTTCCTGCGCAGTGTGCTGGCCGCCGACGGCAGTGTGGAGGAATCCGCCACCCCGCGCACGCGGGCAGTCCTTGACCCGCGCGTCTCCTATCTCGTGACCAGTCTCATGGAGGACGTCATCAATCGCGGAACGGGCGAAACTGTCCGTTCATTGGGTTTTACGGCGCCGGCGGCAGGGAAGACCGGAACCTCCCGCGATGGATGGTTTGCGGGCTTCACCTCGAACCTTCTGTGCGTCGTCTGGGTTGGGTTTGACGACAACAGAGACCTGGGATTGTCTGGCAGCCAGGCGGCCGCGCCTCTCTGGGCGGACTTCATGAAGCGTGCGGTTGCATTGCCTCGCTACCAGAACACGCAACCTTTCGAAGCTCCTCCCGGTGTTATGGCCGAATCGATTGATCCGCAGAGCGGTCAGCTTGCCACTCCGGCTTGCCCGCAAACAGTCACGGAATATTTTGTGTCCGGCAGCGAGCCCACTCAATTCTGCGGACTGCATGGCGGACATCTCGCGCAAGCTCCGGGTACCTGGCTATCGCATTTATTCGGCAAAAACGGAGACCCACCTCCGCCTGCTGCCAATTCTGCGGCTCAGCCCTCAAACGCGGCCAACCCGGCCGAGCAAGCTCCGCCGGCCGACGCAGAAAAGAAAAAGGGGTTTCTTGGCAAGGTTTTTGGTATATTTGGACAAAGCAAGAAACCTGCGGATAACACGAAACCACAACCGTAGGCCAAGCGCGGAAAAGGAGTTGGGCAATGAGTCGATTGACTCTGTTTGCCATCCCGCTAGCTCTCCTGAGCGTAGGACCGAGCCGCGCGCAAGTCCCTGTCAGTTACGCTAAGACGACACAAGCATCTGAAGGTTCGGCGGTCAATACCTCTGAAATGACGCCGCGCCAGATTGCTGAAATGCAGGGCGACATCCTGATGGCGCGCAAAGAATACGCGGCCGCCGTAACCGCATATATTAAGATCCTCGAAACGGATCCCAAGAGCGCTCAGTTGCTGAACAAGGTGGGAGTCGGCTTCCAGCAGCTAGGTGATCTGAACAAAGCCGAGCGCTTTTACAAGAAGGCCATTCACGCCGACAAAAACTTTGCTAGCGCCATCAATAACTACGGCACGGTTGAGTACGAAAGAAAGCATTTTGGCAAAGCCATCACTCTTTATAAGAAAGCGCTGGAATATCACACGGAAACGGCCACTCTATACAGCAATCTGGGCTACGCCTACTTCGGCAATAAGGAATACCCCCAGGCCATGAGCACTTTCGCTCAGGCGCTTGCGCTCGACCCCGAGATTTTCGAACGACATGGAACTAGCGGGTCCGTGATCCAGCAGAGAACGGCCAGCGACCCCGGGCTGTTCTACTTCTTCGTCGCCAAGACCTACGCTCAGAATGGAAACGCCGAGCGTGCCGCACATTACCTGAAAATGGCGCGCGACGATGGCTACAATAATTTTCTCTCCGCGCAAACCGACGTTGCCTTCGCGCGCGTGATTAAAGATCCTCGCGTCCAGGAAGTCTTGCAAGTGCCGCCGTCCTACGCGGGCCCGGCGAAGAAACAAAACCCTAATTAATTCCGCGGCCTGCGGAACTCCTCCATCGAAGCATTTGTCTTCTGCTCTAGGGCCCAGACGCCTCGCTCACATCAGACGAATCTCCTACTTTGTATTTGCTGATCCTCTCGCCTCGATATAAACCAAATCGAAAACGCTCCCGCTTCCATTCATTTTGATGCTGACAATGCGTTTCTCTTCCTTCGTGCCTGCTTTCAGAACAACTTCGTCCTTGTCCGCATGGTCCGAATCGCAGTCCAGCCCGTTCGAAGACTTGTCCTTTTCCGCTGCTGTCGCAGCGGGGTCGGAGCAATTCAACACCTTTCCGTATTTTGATAATGCTTTTCGGTAGAACGCCGTCACTTTATCGCGCGAGTCATCGGACTCCAACTTAAGCACCATCAGTTTGAATCCTGACGATCCGCCCCACGCCCCGAGTTGCACCGAAGAACTGTCGTCGGAATCGTCCTTGTGCCGCCGCGATCCCGGATACAGCGGCAAGCCGATCTCTTTCGCGCTCGCATTCTTGCTGGCGATGAATCCAATACTGTCGCTGTCTGATTTATTCGCGTCCGAATTTTTCTGGTCCTGTGCGGCCACTGGCATTGCCGCTGCCGAAAGTATGAGCCCCGTCACAATCGCCGGAACCACCCGTCCGAACCACGCCGAACCAATTAGCCTGCCGCCGAAAATAGACCGCTGCGCTTTCATAGTCGTCTCCTCACTCCGTCAGCATGAAGATACGCCGTGCCGCACCTCAATGTTCCATGATTCCCGCCGGAACTGGGCCGTCGCATGAATGTTTTGCGGAACTTTCAAAGCGGGACTAATTCTGCTGCTATAATAGCCGCCGGAATGGCTCTCCGCTCATTTCGCTGCTTGATTCTGTTTGTGTGCGTGGCAGCAGGCTCATTTCTCGTCTTCAACCGCAGCGCCGTCGCGCAATCATCTTCCCCTGCCTCTTCGCCTTCGGCGGCCGCTTCCAACGTCGTCGAGCTTCACATCGACGGCGATATCGAGCCGATCCTCGCTGAATACATCGTCCGTGGAATTGGCCAAGCCAATGACCAGCACGCCAGCCTGGTCCTGATTACGATAAACACTCCGGGCGGCCTCGATACTTCCATGCGGTCCATCATCCAGGCCATCCTGCGCTCGTCCGTTCCCGTTGTGACCTATGTGTACCCCACGGGCTCTCGCGCTGCCTCCGCCGGATTTTTCATTTTGCTTTCAGCCGACGTAGCCGCTATGTCTCCCGGCACAGAAACAGGCGCCGCTTCGCCCGTCTTCGAGTTCTTTGGCCAGACTGTGCAAATCGACGAAACGATGCACAAGAAAATCGTAAACGACGCGACGGCCTACCTCCGCGCCTACACCAGCAAGCGCGGCCGCAACTCCGATCTGGCAGCCACCGCGGTAACCGATGCGAAAGCCTTCAGCGACAAAGAAGCGCTCGACGGCAAGCTGATCGAGATCGTCACGCCGTCACGCGAAGACCTGCTCGCGAAGCTCGACGGCCGCACGGTCACGCGCTTTGATGGAGCTACTCTGCAACTCGCGCTGCCGCATCCTGTCATCACCGCCGTCGACATGACTTCGCGCGAGAAGTTCCTTTCGCGCATCGTTCAACCCGACGCATTTTTCATTCTATTAATTATCGGTATCCTCGGACTCTATGCGGAATTCACGCATCCAGGAGTGTTCGCGCCGGGCGTGATGGGCGTGATCGCGCTGGTGCTGGCCTTATTCGCTATGCACATGCTGCCGATCAATTTTGCCGGCTTGTTGCTCATTGTCGTGGCGCTCGTGATGTTTGTCCTCGAAGCCAAATATCCAACGCACGGCGTTCTAGGCGTGGGAGGAGTGGTGGCTATGGTGTTGGGCGCGCTATTTCTAATTGACTCGCCTCTCACGGGAATGGGCGTGAGCCTGGGCGCCGCTCTGGGCGTGGCCATTCCTTGTGCGGTCATTGTTATTATTTTGATGCGGCTCGTTCTGCGCTCGCGCACCTGGAAACAGTCCACGGGTAAGGAAGAGTTGATCGGGGAAGTAGGAGAAGTGACGGAAGCAGTAGAACCACCCGACGTGGGAATGGTTTTTGTTCATGGCGAACTCTGGCGCGCCGCCGCGCGGGGCGGAGAAGAAATTCCCAAGGGCGCGCGCGTTCGAGTAAAAAAAGTTGCCGGGCTGACGCTCGAAGTCGAGCCTGTGAAGACGCCTCAATCGGCTTCTTCTTAATAGATTCAACGAGGAGACAGCGAATGGAATTTCCGACGATCCTCTTGGGATTCGCCGTACTTATTTTTCTTTTCTGGCTGGTGAACTCCGTTTACGTCATCAAGGAGTGGGAGCGCGGCGTCGTGCTACGCCTGGGTCGCATGCTTCCCGAAGCCAAAGGCGCGGGCTTGCAACTGGTTTTCTTTCCCATCGACAAGCTCACCCGCATTTCTCTGCGCATCGAAACGCTCGACGTCCCGCCGCAAGACGTGATCACCCGCGACAACGTTTCCGTGAAAGTAAATGCCGTCTGTTATTTTCGCGTAGTGGACGCCAATCTCGCGCTTTCGCAGGTCCAAAATTATCTCTACGCCACTTCGCAGCTCGCCCAGACCACCCTGCGCAGCCTGGTCGGTCAGTTCGAGCTGGACTCCATCCTTTCCGAGCGCGAAAAGGTAAACGCCAAGCTGCAACAAATCCTTGACCAGGATACCGAGCCTTGGGGTATCAAGGTAACTAAGGTTGAGGTCAAGCAAGTTGATATTCCGGAGAATATGCAGCGCGCCATCGCGAAACAGGCCGAAGCCGAGCGCGAACGCCGTGCCAAGATCATTCACGCGGAAGGCGAATTCGAAGCCTCAGCGAAATTGGCGGACGCAGCCGAAATACTCGAGAAACAGCCCGCTGCGATTCAGCTTCGCTATTTGCAGACTTTGACCGAAATCGGCGTTGAAAAAAATACGACCATAGTTTTCCCGCTGCCGGTGGACATTATTTCGCAGTGGATGAAGCTGGCGGGTGGCAAATAGGGACGGACGACTAGAGACGATGGCACGTAACGGAAGCCGCGGTGGTGGCGAGCGGGTGCTGGAGAGCCGGCACCTTGTAGGACTGTTTCTCGGCGTTGTGCTCTTGTGCGGTGTGTTTTTCACGCTCGGTTACGTGATGGGGCGCAATCAGTTCGGTGGCTCGGTTCATGCCGCGGAATCGGCGTCGAGAAACGCGTCTTCTACGAAATACAGAGAAACAGATCAACCAGCCGCGACTCCTGAAAACCCTTTCCCGGACAAAAAGGACACTGCTCATCTCTGGTCGGACTCTCCGACGAAATCTCCGGTGACTTCAGGCGCGCCCCCCAAGCCCAACGCGGCGACCCCAGCGCCTACATCCAAACCTCCGGTGACCGACGCAAAACCCGCTCAGCGTTACCAGACACCTGTTTCTTCCAAGCCCGGCATCCTTCTCCAGGTCGCTGCGCTGCGGCGCCAAAGTGACGCCTTGGAAATGGCTGAAGTCATCCAGCAGAAGAAGCTTCCTGCCTTTGTAGTCACGCCCGGACCGGACAATTTTTACCGCGTGCAAGTCGGCCCGTATCAGGACATGGCCGCAGCCGAAGCCGCAAAACGCGCCCTCGAACAATTCGGTTTCAAGCCTATAATTAAACACTGAATGAACTTGCCCCGTTACGCGCGAGTCCTGCTCGCCATCGGCAGTGGAGTCGCCCTCGGTCTTTCCTTCCCCAACTATAATTTGTACTTGCTCGCGTGGATTGCGATGGGAATGCTCGTCCTGGCATCCGCCGGAGCGCCGTTGAAGGAAGCGCCGCTCTACGGATTTCTCCACGGCCAGGTGTTCTACCCGGTGTGCCTCCCCTGGGTGGATACGGTCATGAAGCAGTACGGCAACATCGATCCGTGGATCGCGGCGGGGTTCGTAGGTCTGATCGGTTTCATCGGCGGCCTGATTTGTACGATTTTTTCCACCGGTGTTGCCTTGGCATCGAAGAAAAGCAAGCTGCTGGCGTGCCTCCTCGCGCCGTTCCTATGGACTGCCCTGGAGTATTTCCGCACGAATATCCCCATCATCGGTTCCTCGTGGGACTTGTCCGGATATCCCGCCGCTCGCAGCATGGCGTTGCTGCAAATCACCTCGGTCACCGGCATTTACGGCTTGTGCCTTCTGATTGCTGCATACGGTTCGCTGCTCGCATACGCAATCCTCGCAAGTAATCGGCGCCTGTGGATCCGCGCTGGGGTCGTTACCCTCGTCCTTATCGCTGTTTCGATAGGTGGCGCGTACCTAGTCCCGCAGGCCACGCCTCATTACGTGGCGCATCTGGTCCAGACCAATTTTCCGCAGTCGGAAAGCTATCCGTCGGACTGGCTGCAAGTTCATGCCGGAGAGCTCGACCAGCTCGAACACATCAGTGTGGATGCCGCGCATCGTGTTCCGGGAATAGTCATCTGGCCGGAAGTCCCCGCGCCTTTCAGTTTTGAAGAAGCGCTCTTCGCCCAACGCGCGCAACGAATCGCGATCAACTCCGGAAATTATTTTCTGGTCGGCGTGGTGGATTGGAAGAAGGACCCCGGCGGAAAGTGGCTTGCATCCAACAGCGCTGTGCTGCTGAATCCCGAGGGCCAGCGTGTATATGTGTACGACAAGATTCACCTGCTGCCTTTCGGTGAGTACGTGCCGCTGCGCGGGTGGTTGACCTTCGCAAAACGCCTGACGGCGGACATCTCCGATTTCACTCCTGGCACGCAATACACCGTCGGGCAGCTTCCCCAGGGAAAATTCGGGACCTTCATTTGTTACGAGGCGATTTTCCCCAGCGAAGTCCGCCGCTTCACCGCAGCGGGCGCCCAATTGCTGATTACGATTTCAAATGATGGCTGGTTCGGCCGCTCCTCAGCCGCAGAACAGCACATGGCCATGGCGCGCGTCCGCGCCGTGGAAAATCGCCGCTGGCTCTTGCGCGACACCAACAACGGCTACACGGAGTCCATCGATCCCTACGGTCGAACCGCTGCTCAGTACCCGCTGGACATCCGCGGCCAGCTCGACGCCCCCTACGATTTCCGCAGTGACATGACGCCCTACGCCCGCTTCGGCGACTGGTTCTCCTGGCTTTGCGTGATCGTAACCATCGCGATTCTGTTTCTAGCGCTGAAGCCCCGCGCGCCCGAGCCGGCGTTACAAGCCGCAAAGCCCGTCCGATGATAAAATCGAGAGTGGCTTTAGCTGTTGATTTTCAGGGTGCCGCATCCTTCTTTTTTTGAAGGGTGCGGATTTTGACTTATTCTTGTACCAGAAGTAAAAAGGCGAAAAAGAATGGCTGAACATATAGAAGACCTGCAGCAACGCTACGCCGAGCTCAAGAAACGCATTGAGCTTGTGCGGAGCTTTCTTTGACGCCGGCTCCGCCCGAAAGCAACTCGCCACCCTGGAAGAAAAAGTAAGCGACCCTGACTTCTGGCAAAACCAGGAAAAGGCGCAAGCCCTCTTGCAGCAGCGCAAGCAGGTCGAAGACCGCGTGAACGCGGAAAAAACTCTCGACACCAAATCCAGCGACATCGAAACCTATTTCAATCTCGCGCGCGAAGAATCCGACGACGCGCAGCGCAACGCTCTGCTCGACGACGTCAGCAAAGAGCTAGCCTCCGCCGATTCGTATCTGTCCGAGCTGGAAACCAAAACACTTCTCGCCGGCGAAAACGATCGCCTCAACGCCATCGTCACCATCAAACCCGGCGCCGGCGGCACGGAATCCCAAGACTGGGCCGAAATGCTTCTGCGAATGTACCTCCGCTGGGCCGAACAGAAGGGTCTCGGCGCCACTGTGATCGACTCAACTCCCGGTGAAGAAGCCGGAATCAAAACCGCCACCGTCCAGATCGCCGGTGAAAATGCATACGGCATGCTCATGGGTGAAAGCGGCGTGCATCGCCTCGTGCGCATCTCGCCGTTCGATCAAGCCGCCCGCCGCCACACATCCTTCGCGTCCGTTTTCGTCATCCCCGAAATCGACGACAAAATCGACATCGTAGTCAAACCCGACGACCTTCGCATCGACACATTCCGCGCCGGCGGCCACGGCGGCCAAAACGTCAACAAAGTCGAATCCGCCGTTCGCATCACCCATCTTCCGTCCGGCATCGTCGTTCAGTGCCAGAACGAGCGCAGCCAACACAAGAATCGCGAATGGGCCATGAAAGTCCTCCGCTCCCAGCTTTACGAGCTCGAACTCGAAAAGCGCAGCGAAGCCTTGCATAAACTCGATGCCTCCAAGCCCGAAATCAGCTTCGGCAGCCAGATTCGCTCCTACACCATGCAGCCCTATCAGCTCATCAAGGACCACCGCACAAAAGTTGAACGCGGCGACGTGGACAAGGTTCTCAACGGCGACTTGGATCCCTTCATCCGCGCCTACCTCCTCTTCCGTCGCGATAATGGAGCCGGTGCCGCAGGTGCCCACTAGCTGGGAATCGAGTGGCAATTCGTTGCCCATCGCGCCGCTAGTTTGGGGAGGTGAAAACTCCTACCCAGACATTTCGGTCTCGAAAATCGCCGTTCGAGCCACATTTAAGGCCTTCCCGCGCATAGATGTTCTCGTTGACTTCACCACAATCGCGCGAGACAATCCTGTTGTTACGGGTGTTGGAGTTCACCCTGAACCGCCCGCTAGAGGGCAGATGACTCCTACGAGGGTTTTCACTTGCTAGGAAGCTATCTGCTTCTGTTCTTCCTTCCTTAGCAGCGAGTGCCCTCACAAGAGGAATCAAATTCAGACGCGCGGTGAGAAAGTCTTTGGCGATAGCACCCGCGCTCGGTGGCACTCAGATGACTTCGGAAGCCCGAAAACCTGATGAATCTCTGAACCCGTTCCAAGCCAACCGTCTTCGCATTACCTGCCAATATATCGATAAGCTTCTGGTGGAGATCGAAGGCGTTCTAAATTCGACTTCCTCCAAGGCCGCCTTTCCGCGCTATTCGATTGATATCGTCCCCGCGCAGCGCAGAACGATGGAAGACTACATCGCAAGAGTCCGTGCACAACTGGTTCGAATTCTGGAAGGCCAAGGAATCGTGCCGGAAAGCCCCTCGATTCCGGCGTCTCGCGCAGTGCGCGTCTTGCTGGGCGCCGTTGACATCGCGGCCGAAGAATTAATGCCGAAGTACATGCGTGGCTATGGGGCTGTGCCGGAAAGTGTGGCGACGGAATTAAACGGAATCGTTGGTGAGCTGAGCGGCTTGGTCGCCCGTTTTGGCCGCTACCTCTCTGAAGGGGTCGGGGAGGACCTGAAGGCCCGGCTGGAGCGCCTGGAGCAACCTGGCAACGACTTGGAGCTTCTCGCAAAAATTGAACAGACCGTCCGAGACCGGGGCCTGGTGGAATTCCGGTCTTCGATCGCCGCGATTCTGGATCGAGCCGAAGATCGAAGTTTCGAGATCGCGGTGTTTGGACGCGTAAGTTCCGGGAAATCTTCCTTACTGAATGCCGTCCTCGAAACAGACATCTTGCCGGTCGGCGTCACACCTATCACAGCTGTTCCCACTCGCATCACGTATGCCGAAGAGCCATCCGTTACCGTATCATTCTCGGAAGCGCCCAAGAAGAAACTTGAGATTTCTCGCCTTCCGGAGTTCGCAACGGAACAACAGAACCCCGGAAACATCAAGCATGTAACGCGCATCGTCGTCGCACTCCCCTCCCCAAGGCTGCAGAGTGGAATCGCATTTGTCGACACGCCGGGGTTGGGATCTCTTGCCGCAAGCGGCGCTACGGAAACATTGGCCTACCTTCCCAAATGCGATCTGGGCGTGGTTCTGATCGATGCGGGTTCGACCCTCACAGCCGATGACCTTCACACCATCATGACTCTTCAGGAAGCGGCGATTCCCGTGAATGTTCTTCTCAGCAAAGCGGACCTTCTCGGCGCTGAAGACCGTGTTCGAGTTATTCGGTACATCAGGGAGTACACCGCATCCGAATGCAAATTGGACCTGCCCGTCCATCCCGTCAGCGTTTTGCCCTCGTGCAAGGAAATGCTCGATCAGTGGTTTGAAAACCAGATCGGCCCTCTATACGCGCGCTCGCAGGACCTCCGCGCGGCATCGCTGCGAAGAAAAATCGGAGCTTTGCGCGATTCTGTCGCAGCGGCTCTCGAAGCGCGATTGAAAAGAGACACACGGCTATCGGCCGAATATAAAGACCAGGCGCGCGCGGCCGAGGATCTTCTCCGAAAAACGACTGGGCAAATTGAAGAAGTTCGCTCGCATTGCGAAAAGTTTACACAAGGGGCTATCGCCAGCATGCCGGAAGCGCTTGAGGAAGGCTCGAGGCGATTCCTGCATTCCTCTTCCAAGGGCAGTTACGGTGTAGTTGTGGCCGGACAGGTGGTTCGCGACAGCATCACCCAATTTATTCAGCTCCAGGTGAGGAAACTCCAATTAGAAATCACAACTCTCGCGGACCACCTCAGTCAGGACCTTCGGCAATGTGCCGCTGCCTTGGGCATTCCTGATGCGTCGGCTGAAGGCGAATTCCGGTCGCTCATCCGAGGCACTCCCGTCTTTGAATCGCTGCCGTCCAACATCACTGTCTCTCGCCCAGCCCTTGCGGGACTTCTAGGCCGTCGGGTCGCGGAGCTTCAAGTGGCCAGGCAAATTTCGCGCCAGTTGCGTCAACCTTTTTATGCTGGGCTGGAGGCCTATTGGCAGTCGGTACGAGAGTGGACGGACTCTGTCATAGGCCAACTGAAACAGAAGTTTGAGACCTACGCCGAGAGTTATCGTGCTCAGGCCGAGCAGGCGCTGGGAGGCAAGGAGCTTACGAAAGACGAACTCGACGGCCTTGAAGAAAATCTTGCACGGTTGAAGCCGTCTGTGGCAGCGGGAAGTGAGCTTCGCGAAGTCAATTCGACACGCCGCGCTGATCTCGCGCAGACGACCTCGAAGACGATGTAACCACCTCCAAATTAGGAGAAGCAGAGCGATATGGCACTTCTAAAGGCTCCGCTCGAAATCCTGATTGGTCGCGAGACCGAACTGCAGCGTCTCCAAACGGCGTTGCTCAAACGTCAAAGCCGACTTATCTGGGGAGCTACCGACGCTGGCAAGAGCTTTCTCATCGAGAGTGCGCTCGCCGGTCTTCCCGAAGCCGAGCGCCGCAAGTGTATCTGCTGGACTGGCGCAACGAGCCGGCGACAGTTGCTCGAACATTGGATCCGAGAACTTTACCTGGCAGACGATCCTTTAGTACGGAAGAAAGTCCATACCGACCGGGCAAAAGACGCAGCCCTGACCCGTTGGATCAGCCAACAGTCCGTGCTCCGGTTACGGGGAATCGTCTTCTCGGCGGCGGAGCAGGGCGAGTATCGATTTTTCATCGATCATTTGCCCCCGGCGTCGCACACCATCGCCCAGCTGATGAAAGAAATCATGTACCGCACTAAGACGCCCACCTATCTGACCGGCCGCGGCTATACTCAGGGCGAGATCGGTTATGCGTGGAGCCTCTATTGGACTGACGAATATCGAATCCGATTGGGCCCGCTGTCCGAAGCGTCTGCCCGTGAACTCCTGGAGATTTGCATACAGAGGTTTGGCCTGAGATCGCTCGACCTGGAAGGCTTTCGCGAACAGGTATTGCGTTTGAGCGGGCATCTGCCAGGCTCCATCGTGAAGATGTGCGAACTCGCTTCTCACCCGTGCTATCACTATGGAGATCAGGTGAAAATCAGATTGGTCCACGTGGATTATCTTCTGCAGGGCCATCCATCCGCATCACTCCCTGCCTCGAGTTATACGTCATGAGTACTCCGCGCGACGATCGTCAAATCCTCGTTCAGGATGTGTCAGCGGAATCGTCACTCCAGTGCCTCGCGGATTTCGCGCTGAAACTGGGATCGGAACGAGTTCAGGTAGAAGCCATCGAACTCGCCCAACGCACCGGCGAAGGCCGATTCTATGTCACCTGCATCGGGCAATTTAAGCGAGGGAAATCGACCCTCCTGGACGCTTTGCTAGGCGACCGCATCCTGCCCACCGGAGTCTTGCCGATAACGGCCGTGCCAACCGTTGTACGCTACGGGCCTTCGAGAAGCGCGACAGTGCGCTTTCGAGGCGGAGCTTGGGTGGATATTTCACCTGAGGCTCTCTCGCAATACGTTTCCGAAGAGTTGAATCCCGAGAATAAAAAGGGTGTCGCCGGCGTAGAAGTATTTTCTCCAAGCCCGTTTCTTGCCCAGGGAATGTGCTTTGTGGACACGCCCGGGTTGGGTTCTGTCTTTACCGGGAATACGGCGGCCACGCTCGCATTTGTTCCGCACATTGATGCTGCGATAGTCGTCGTCGGCGCCGATCCGCCGATTTCCGGTGAAGAACTGGCGCTGGTCGGAGAAGTAGGGAATCACGTCCATGACCTCATCATCGTGATGAACAAGGCGGATAGAACTTCGGACGAGGACCGCAGGATCGCCAAGTCTTTCACAAGCGAAATCCTTGGCAAACGCCTGCAGCGGCCTGTCAGCCGTATTTACGAAGTCAGCGCCGAAGAGCGTCTAGAGAATCGGGGCCCGCAGCGCGATTGGGAATTGCTGATCGACGCATTGAAAAAGTTGGAACGAGAGTCTGGGGGCAGTTTGGCGCGCACTGCCGGAGAAAGAGGCTTTCGCCGGTTGAGCGAGGAATTACTCACGATCGTTTCGGAAGAAAGAGAGGCTCTACGGCGGCCGATCGATGAATCCGAACGCCGCATCCGGCATTTGCGCCAGACAATGTCGGAAGCCGAGCGATCGCTCCAAGACGTGGGTTATCTGTTCATGGCGGAGGAACATCACCTCTCCGACATGTTCCTTGAGCAGCGAAGACAGTTTCTCGCCCGGACACTGCCGAAAGTGAACGCCGAGTTTCAAGACGAGTTGAAAACGTTGAAGCGGCGGTATGGCCCGAAATTCCGCAAAGACGCGATGCGCTTGGCGCAAATTATTTCCGAGCGTCACGTTCTCCCCTGGTTGCAAACCGAAGAAGCGGCGGCCGAGAAGGAGTATCGAAGGATTGCGTCTCGGTTTGTAGGTATTGGGAATGACTTCCTCAAAAAGCTTTCCTCATCGGATGTGCCGGAACTCGCTCGAATGCCCAATGCGCTCGATTCTGGGAGAGGCTTCCGCGTGCCCTCCAGGTTCACGTTCGAACAGTTGCTTCGTGTTTCTTTGCCTGCCTCTCCTTTGCGCTATCTCGCGGACGTCATCCTCGGCGCCGTGCAGGCTTTCGCTCTGATTGAGCGTGAGGCGAGAGAGTTTCTCGATCACTTGGTCGACATGAACTGCACGCGCGTCCAGTCAGACGTAGTGAACCGGGTGCACGAAAGCCGGAGCCGGCTGGAACTCGAAATCCGCAAACTCCTTCACGAAGTCAGTCGCATCGCGGAACGGGCCCTTGAGCGTGCGCGCGCGATCAGATTCGAAGGAGCTTCGGCGGTCGAAGCCGCCGTGACTCAGCTCGATACCGTTGAGCTCGCAATTAAGGGCCTCCGGCCTCCGGGAGAAACAAGTGCCAGTGAAGACTGAACGGAGGTAATGAAGTGGAACTTCGTTGCCTATCGCCTTCGTCGTCTCAAAACGAGCGAGGTCTTCCGTGCACATTTCAACCCGGATAATCGCCGTTCGAGCCTCGTTTAAGGCCTTTTAATGCACGAGATTGACAGGCCTATACCCCTATGTTAGCGTCGCTGTTCGGCTAAAACTGCCCGAAACGCAATTTGGCCCCGCACTTGCCTTTCAATCTGCTGGAGGATACTTTTTTGGCGCACTCTGACGAAAAATACCTATTTACCTCGGAGTCTGTAACCGAGGGCCATCCCGATAAAATCGCCGACCAGATTTCCGATGCCGTTCTCGACGCCGTCCTGAAGGACGATCCCATGGGCCGCGTTGCTTGCGAGACCCTCGTCACCACCGGACTTGTCGTTGTGGCTGGCGAAATCACCACTTCCACCTATGTCGATTTCTCCGACCTCGCTCGCGAAGTGATTCGCGACGTCGGCTACACGCGCGCGAAGTTCGGCTTCGATGCGGAGACCTGCGGCGTAATTTGCGCCATTAAGAAGCAGTCTCCCGACATCGCCATGGGCGTGGATACCGGCGGCGCCGGCGACCAGGGCTTGATGTTCGGCTTCGCTTGCGACGAGACGCCCGAGTTGATGCCCATGCCTATCCAACTCGCTCACAGCCTCACGCACAAGCTTGCTGAAGTCCGCAAGAAGGGAACTGTCGATTTCCTCCGCCCCGATGGAAAATCCCAAGTAACAATCGAATATATTGACGGCCGCCCCGCTCGTGTTGACGCCGTGGTCATTTCCACCCAACACAGCGATAAGGTTTCACACAGCAAACTCGAAGAAGCAGTGATGGCCGAGGTCATCAAGCCTGTCCTTCCCGGGGCTATGGTCGATAAGAAGACCAAGTACTACATCAATCCCACCGGCCGCTTTGTAACCGGCGGCCCCATGGGTGACGCAGGCTTGACTGGCCGCAAGATTATCGTCGACACCTACGGCGGATACAGTCGTCACGGCGGCGGCGCTCTCTCCGGAAAAGACGCNNGCCACCAAAGTGGAAGTCCAGCTCGCGTATGCCATTGGCGTTGCCGAGCCGGTTTCCGTAATGGCGGACACCTTCGGCACCGGAACCATCCCGAATTCCCAGATCACCGAGATCATTCGCGCGTTCTTCAAGCTCACGCCCAAGGGAATCATCGAAACGCTCGATCTCCGCCGCCCGATCTACCGTCAAACAGCTTCCTACGGTCATTTCGGCCGCACCGGCCCTGGCTTCACCTGGGAGAAAACAGATAAAGCCCAAGCCATCAAGAAAGAAGCAGGCTCGCGCGGGGCAGTAGCAGTGTCGCGCAGCTAAATTTTCCGTGTTGTCCGGTTTTGTAAGGTCTAAGTTTCGTGGCGCTGGATTGCCCTGACGACACAACGGGTTCCAGGTTTTTATGTAGCGCCGGGCTTTAGCCCGGCATCTTGGTTTTCGTTTTTCGGTGGCTATACTTAAATTTCTCCGCACAATTAAAAATTAAAGGGAGTTCTCGTGGAAACGACTGCACCAAAGCTGACCGGCGATGTGAAGGACCTTGCCCTAGCCGAAAAAGGCAAACGCAAAATCGAATGGGCCAATCAGCACATGCCCGTTCTGCAACTCATCCGCAAACAATTCATAAAAGAACAGCCTCTCAAGGGCATTCGCATGTCCGCCTGCCTGCACGTCACCAGCGAGACGGCCAACTTGGCCATCACTCTGCGCGACGGCGGCGCCGACGTTGTCCTTTGCGCCTCCAATCCGCTTTCCACCCAGGACGAAGTCGCTGCCTCTCTAGTCAAGGACTACAGCATCCCGACGTTCGCCATCAAGGGCGAAGACAACGCCACCTATTACGCGCACATCAACGCCGCGCTCGATCACAAGCCCCAAATCACCATGGACGATGGCGCCGACCTCGTCACCATCCTGCTCACCAAGCGCCCCGATCTCGTAAAGAACATCATCGGCGGCACCGAAGAAACCACCACGGGCGTAATCCGCCTTCGCGCCATGGCCAAAGACGGCACGCTGAAATATCCCATCGTCGCCGTGAACGACGCACTCACCAAGCATCTCTTCGACAATCGCTATGGCACCGGCCAGTCCTCGATTGACGGCGTCCTCCGCGCCACGAACCTTCTAATCGCAGGCCTTCGCGTGGTCGTCTCCGGCTACGGCTGGTGCGGCAAAGGCGTCGCCATGCGCGCCAAAGGCCACGGAGCTGACGTCATCATCACCGAAATCAATCCCGTCCGCGCTCTCGAAGCTGTGATGGACGGTTTCCGCGTGATGCCCATGGCCGAAGCCGCTAAAATCGGCGACATCTTCATCACCGTCACCGGCAACAAATCAATTCTCACGCACGACCATTTCGAAAGAATGAAAGACGGCGCGGTCATCGCCAACTCCGGCCACTTCAACGTTGAGATCGACATCCCCGCGCTAGAAAAGCTATCCAGCTCGAAAAAGCCGGTTCGCCCCTTCGTCGACGAATACGTGATGAAAGATGGCCGCAAGCTCTACCTTCTCGGCGAAGGCCGCCTAATCAACCTCGCCGCCGCCGAAGGCCACCCCGCTTCCGTGATGGACATGAGCTTCGCCAACCAGGCGTTGGCCTCCGAATACCTGGTCAAGAACGCCAGCAGTCTCAAGCACGAGGTCTATTCCGTCCCCGAGAATATCGACCGCCATATCGCAAAGCTTAAGCTGGACTCCATGGGCATCCAGGTCGATAAGCTCACCCCCGACCAAGAGCAGTACCTAGCCTCCTGGTCCGAAGGCACTTAATCTTCGCGCCCTAATTGGGTAGTGAATTATCTCTCTGTTCGCTTGGACCCGCTCCATTCGAGATAAGACTTCCATTCGCTTTGACCGGGCATACGTATCTGAAACTTTCCCGACATGATGGCACCGTTCAACTCATACATGAGCCGGAATTCAGGCCCAGGCTGACTGCTGTCCGAAAGGAAGATCGCAGTCGTCGCATCTGGAGTTGAAACGTTGTAATGGATGACGTGCCCTTCGTTATCGAAGTAAATTGCTTTGAACGGCTGTCCCGGCGCGTCTTGATAGATATAGAGCAAGTCGCCGTGGCCGCAGTCGAAGTTTGCCGGACCCTTGCATCCGGGATCGTTCGTGCTGTGACGCGCGAGAACGTGATCCCCAAGCTCGCTCGCGAAAGTGTAAGTGCCCGTCCCCGAAACGTTTTGGCCGCCTGTGACCTTCGCTTCCCAAGTGCCCTGCAGGAACGAAAGCGATTTCCATGGGTTTGTCGGTGACGATGGCGTACTTTGCGCGAGAACTGGCAGCGCGACGAGGAACAACGGAAGAATCCGAGCGATCATTTTCATCAGTCTTGTCCTTTCAACTGCGCGGCAAATCCGCGCAAGCGTCGTTCGACTTCTCTCTGCGTGAGCACTTCGTTAACCTTAGAGAGAGCCCATACGTGCCCGAAGGGATCGCGAACCCAACCGTACCGGTCGCCCCAAAACATATCTGCAGGAGGCATGGCGGGAAGCGCGCCATGATCGATGGCTCGTTTAAATGCCGAGTCCACGTCGGGAACTCCAATCTGAAACACGCACGTCGAACCCGACAATGTTTCTGGTGAGGCGAGCAGGGACGCTTCCAGTTTTTTCCATTGCTGGGCAGGCTCCTCCGTCGAGACCTGCACGAACGAATCCCATATCTTGAGGTGTATGTGTTCGCCGGCGCCGCTCAGCGAGGGAGAACGGTAGAGCACCTCGGCGGCGAATGCGTGCGTATAAAACGAGACGGCTTCCGCGGCGTCTCGAACGATGAGATGCGGCACAATGATGCCGGGCGCCGGTACGGAACCTTTAACGGCCATGACGCTCTCCTTTCCCAACCCTTTTCTTGCGCTGCTCTCCGGTCAGCGGTACAAAGCTCCAGGCGTGGCCCGCCGGGTCTATCAGGGTTCGATACTTGTCTGACCACTCCAAAACGTATTTCAATGGGCGCGGTGTCAGCTTGTAACGCTGCTCGAGGCCGACACGGTGAGAGGAGACGAGGCCGGCATCCCTCAGCTCCTTAAGGTGTTGCGAGATGGCAGGTTGCGACATCTCGAACTCGGCTGTCAGTTCCTTGACCGAGCGCGCGGCAATCGCTAATAGCGAGATGATGCCTCTCCGCGTTGGATGGGCGATTGCCTTGAACACCGAGTCTACTGACGGCATAAGCAAATCCTTATCCACAACCATATAAGGAAAGCCTTATGAGTACAAGCGTTAAGTTGCGAGCACCGAAGCGGAGTGTTAGCCGGAGGTACGCTAATTGCCGGTTCCTAGCGAGTGGTCGGCAAACCGGAAGTTGGCCAGAAACGGGTTTTGGGAAGTGAAGCTTTGGGGGTTCTGGGCGAGTGGTCGGCAACTCGGAAGTTGGGCACGAAATCCTCGCTAGGTTCGAAGTATCCTGTCAGTCTCAACTCGACGGCATGGGCATCCAGGTCGGTAAGTTCACCAAGACCAAGAACAATACCTCGCCCCTGGTCCGAAGGCACCTAAACCAGAAACCTGGGTCCAAATACCCGCGTATCTCCAAAGACACAGTTTCGCCTTGAAGCTTTGAGAATTCCGCGCAGACTTGTTACGTTTATTCGTGCCCATCGTGCCCCCTCCCGACTTACGCCCGCAGAATCGCAGGCGTAGCAAACGTGCCCAGATCAGGATCCCGGTCTTGGTTCGACTCCGTGGCTCCAACAAGGCTTCCGTTTCTGAAAAGACAGAAGCCATAATCGTGAATGACCACGGAGCGCTGATACTTCTGGCGACTGCCGTGGAGATCGATCAGATAATCCACATTGAGAATCCCACCAACGCGGAAGAATTGCTTTGCCGGGTCATCAGCCGAGGCGATAGCTTCATGGGCAAGACGCAGATTGGGGTCGAATTTATCGTGCCCACACCCGGATTTTGGCGCATCCCCAAGTCTAAAGATTCAGAATCAGACGGACGTCCGAAAAAGTGACGCATCCTGCGTCCATGAGTTTACCGAGCGAGTGGATTGTTTCCGAGCGCGTCATACGTGCCCTATTCCACTACTAGCTATGTATTCCCCGATTCAGCAGCCTGTAGAAAACAACAGCAGCAACATTGCTTACCACCACCGTCCCCGCAATCTTCGCCGCGTAGCCTAGCGGATTCACCACATCCACAAACGGATACACCGAGACCAGCAAACTGAAGAGCGAAGCGCAGAATCCGGCAAACGAAACCCACTTCAGCCAGGATGGCAGCGATTTGCGCAAGGCCACGGCCCCCACCATGGGAATCGCAAACATGGCCATATACATCAGCTCGTAATGCGTCAGACTAGCGTTCGAAAGCACCTGAAAAGCTTCCTGCGCGTGAACGCCCACGCTCCCCAACACCACCAGCAGAATCATCAGCGCGGACGTGCACAGAATCGAATTCACCGGCGTCTTCCATCGCGGATGCAATCGCGTAAACCACTTCGGCAACAGATCGTCCCAGCCCACCGCCATCGGCAAGCGCGTAACTCCCGTGAACAAATAACTCGCCGCGCCCAATAGCCTCAGTTGCACCAGCAGAATCGTGGCGATCGCGACGACATTCCCAATTCCCGAATTGCCCAGCGCAATTCGCATCGTCTGCGGAATCGGAGCGATGAAGTCGATGTGTCCCGGCTTCGCAAACGCCACCACCGAGCCCGTCCCCAGAATGAACATGGCGCAGATGATCGGCGAAGAGATCCACACCGAACGAGTGATATTCCGCTCCGGCTGCCTGCTTTCACCGGCAAAGATGGCGATATATTCCAGCCCGCTCAACGCACCCACCATCATCTGCCCAAACAAAGCCATCGAGCGCAGGTTCATCGGCGGCAGCGCCAACGCAAACTGCATCCCATGAATCTCTGGTTGGCCCGTTCGATGTCGCCAAATCACCCACGCCGGCAGCAGAATCAGCGCCACAAACGCCGTAATCATCGCCATCCCGCCGATGTTGTGAATCCACTTGCCCCACTCCAGTCCGCGCACCGCCGCTAGAGTTACCGCCGCAATAATCGAGCCGACAATCGCCAGCGAAGCCACATGACTTTCCGGCAGCCACGCTGCCTTGGGACCAATCAAGTAAGCCAGCTCCGTGGGAATCGCGTACAGAATCGCTGCCGTCACCGCGATGCCGTAAACCCACAAGTTCCACGCCGTAAGAAATCCGCCCAACCCGCCGAACGCACGATGCGCCCAAACGTAAAGGCCCCCCTCCAGCGGCATAATCCGGTTGAGCCCGATCACCACCGCCGCCATCGGAAAATAAAACA
>PKWH01000186.1:29083-35507 GCA_003131985.1 Acidobacteriota bacterium
GTGCGTGAATCCTCGCACAATCACCGCGTATGGACCACCACCATTGCAGCGTTCTCTCGCAGGCTTCCCATTCCGGGCGCATGGACGCAGAGTGCCTATTAGGCACAATTCCGTAAGCGTGGTGTCAAACAGACAGGCGAGTAAGCATCGCGCTACTGCCGACACCGCCGGTTTATCTCCGGCCATTGCCGCGGCTCATTCGATAAGGAGTCCTGACCATGGGAATCTCGGCTGGTGGAAGTAGAGGCGGACCGGTTTCAGATCCCAATATCGTTCCATTGATCGACGTGCTGTTGGTGCTGATCATCATCTTCATGGTGATCACGCCCACAGTACCCACCGGACTGCCAACCCTGGTTCCGCAGTCTGCTCCGGTGCAACCGAAATCCGAGCCAGCCGATCCTTACACGATTGTGGTGCAGGTGATGCAAGGCGGTAAGCTCATGATCAACCAGGACCAGATCGAATGGAACACGCTTGGCCCGCGTCTCTCTGAAATTTTCAAACAGCGCGCCGATAAGGTGGCCTTTGTCCAAGGTGCGGATGACGCCTCTTTCGCGGAGGTGGCGCGGGCGATTGACATAATGCAGGGAGCGGGGATTGAACACGTAGGACTGATCACTGCGAGCGACACCGTCAGAGGAAAACCTATCTAAGGCACGGGTCGCCGACCCCTTTCGTGCGGCACCAGCGTTCCGCACCAGGACGATGCAGATGCGTAACATTGTTTTGGAAGTTTTCGCCGCACGCTGCGGCAAAATCTCGCGCTAGTCGTCGCCCATCGATTCCAGAAATGTGGCGGACGGCGCGAAGAACAAATTTCCGGTGACGGCGCGGCTGTAGTCGAGCAGGCGATCGTAGTTACCCGGCGGCCGTCCGACGAACATATTCTCAAGCATCTGCTCCATCGTGCGTGGCGTCCGGCAGTAGCCGATAAAGTACGTCCCAAATTCCCCTTGCGCGGCGCTGCCGAACGGCATGTTGTCGCGCAGGATTTTCATCTCTTTGCCGTTCTCCTCGATCGTTGTCAGCGAGCTATGCGAGCAGGTCGGCTTCACCGCTGCGTCCAATTCAATATCGGACAGCTTCTTGCGTCCGATGATTTTTTCCTGCGCCTCGGTGGACAGCGCATTCCATCCGTTCATATCGTGGAGATATTTCTGCACCATCACGTAGCTGCCGCCCGCGAAAGAGGCATCTTTCTCGCCGACGAGCACGGCATCGGCCACCGCTTCACCCCTCGGATTCTCCGTCCCATCCACGAAGCCAACCAGATCGCGGTCGTCGAAATTTTTGAAGCCGTGCACTTCGTCCACCGGAGTAACANNTGAAGCTCCGCCGGCCGCGGCTGCCCAAATAGCTGGTCCCACGCGCCGGATCCGATTCCCATGATGCAGGACAGCCCCGCTTCAATGTTGCGAAACTCCACCGCGCGAAAAATCCCGCTCAGATCTCCGCAGAACGACCGCAGAGTCGCGCGACTGTCGGTCCCCGGCTTTAGCGTCACGACCAGAAAGATCGCGGCGCGCGAGAGCCGTGCAACGATCGGCTGCGCGACAATTAGTTCCGCTTTGGGCGCGCTCTTCGAATCGGACTCCATCCTATTTCCTCCCGCTTCTACTTTCCCCATTGCCCTGCTGGCCCGTCGTGACGCGACCGCCGCCTCTTGGAAACTTCGCGAGAAGGTATACTCCGCCTCGCGACCATTGCAAATAAATATTTAAAGACTGGGGGAGGTCAAGGCGGCACAAGCGGACGGGACACACGGAGGTTCCCCTGAAACCGGGGGCCTCCGTGACAATCAGGAACTCCTGTCTCGTAAAATTTCAAGCGGAAGGTCTTAGCGTGTAAATTAAGTATGGATGAAATGTCGAAACGATAGTTACCGGCGGCCTGGGATCCCTGGCGTCTTGCTGGCGCCGTTTCTAGCCGCAATGTTCGGTTCTGCAGCCGGCGCGCAACAATGCACCGTAAAACCCGCATCGATTCCGCTGGGCCAGACTGTCCGCCTTAGTTGCGAAGTCCCTGCAACCACCGCGCGACTGAAGGGCCGCACCGTGCGTCTTTTCAAGCAGACCGATGGCGCCTGGCTAGGTCTGATGCCCGTGGCCGTCGCCGACGTTCCAGGCACCTACCCGATTGAATTTCTCGCAGAGGACGGAACCTCCGTCGCCTCCGTCAGCTTGACCATTCGCAAAACCATCTTCCCCTCGCAAAATGTTGTTCTCGCGCCGCAAATTGAAGCGCTCCACTCCACCCCGGAAGAAATGCAAACCCTAACCACCTTTCGCGACTCCGTATCCGACGTCAAGTATTGGGAAGATCCTCTCGTTGCTCCGCTTCCCGGCTGCGTCATCTCACCCTTCGGCGTAAAGCGCCTGCACAACGGGAAGCCAACCGGTGAGTTTCACGCGGGAATCGACCAGCGCGCGTCCGACGGGACTCCCATTCGCGCAGTGGCAGCCGGCATCGTAAAAATCGTCCAGCCCTTCAACGTCCTCGGCGGCACCGTAGCTATCGACCACGGCCAGGGCCTCGAAACCATGTATCTGCACATGTCGAAATTGAACGTGGAGGCAGGCGCTCGCGTGAACCAAGGCGACGTGATCGGCTACGTCGGCGCCACAGGACGCGCCAACGGGCCGCACCTTCACTGGGTCGTTTACGTGAACGGCGTCCCCGTAAACCCTCAGCAATGGGTCACGCTGAAGCCGTGCGGTGCGGCTAAAACGAAGTTGAAAGGAAAGTAGTTTCCTGCCTCAGTTCCAATGCTTCAACTTCGGCCACGCCGCCCCTAACGGTGCTTTCAGTCCGTGGCAAACCAAGATGGTGTAATGCTCCTCATCCATCCCGTACTGAGGATCCAGCGTTGGCCCTTTGTCCACGCTCTGGCAATACCTCTGCGCGTCGTCCAGATCCCATTGCAGCAAAATCAAACTCTCGCCGGTGTAGTTCCTCGGCCCCCAGTAATAATAATTCTGGTGCGCGCTAATCGATTTCGGCAACCCGTAGCGAGAGCCGAAAAAATCAATCGCGCCGGCCTCGCCATAATTTCCCGCTAGAATCCCCGTCTTGGCGCGTTGTTCGGGAGGTATGGCGTTGTACACGTCGGCCACCGACGCCACCATCTCCGGCCATCCAAACTCATCGGCGAAATGCTGCGGCAGAGCTTCGGTGTCGTGCGATTCGGTGTGCGGCGGCTTGATCCCCAACGCCTCCATGTACGGCACCACCTTCGCAATCGGCAAAATCGGAATCACCAGCGGCGCAGCGATCGCGCCCAGCGCCACCACGAGCGCAGGAATTGCAACGCGCACCCAGCGCCGTCCCTCGCGCCCGCGATTTAACCCTTCCCAATACACGCCTCCCGCAGCGAACAGCATCGGATAAATCGGCGCCAGGTAATAATCCTTGGCGTGCAGCGCCATCATCACCGCAAGAAACGCCAGGTACGTCACGCCCAGAATCCGATATCGCTTTCCATCGCGGTGAAACAGAAGAAATCCCAATCCCGCAATCCAAACTAGCGCGCTCGCCGGATTCAACATCATGATCTGCTGCAGCAGAAAACGCGGAGGAGGCAACACTGTGTTCTTGCCCGTTTTCCTTACGTTGTTCAGGTCCACCCATGTCGGAAAGTCGTGCTGATACTGCCAGATCAAGTTCGGCAAGCAAATCAGGAACGCAATCCCCACCGCAATCCACAGCCACTTGCTCTTGAGCAACCGCCGGTCGGACGTCGCCGCTATTCCGACGACCAGAGCAAAAAGAAAAAACGCCGTGGAATGTTTATTCTCGAGCCCGAGCCCAAGCAGCACTCCGCTCCACACCAGCAATTTCGGTTGATTGCGATTGATCGCCAGCAGCAGAAAATAAATGCACCCCATCCAAAACAGCGGCTCGAACGCATTCATCGAGTAGCGCCCGCCTATCACGAGAACCACGGGAGCCACCAGCACGCACACGCCGGACAAAAACACCGCAAATCGCTTGCCGCCAAGCTCGCGCGCGATCAGTCCGGTCAAGACGATCTGCGCTCCCTGCGCCAACGCCGGCAACAGCCGAAGAGCGTGAAGCGATTCGCCGAACAACATGCGATTTACACGCAGCACCCACGCCCCCAGTGGCGCGAAATCCACGTATCCCCACGCCAAATGATTGCTGGTAGCAATAAAATACAGTTCATCGCGAAAGTACCCGTAACGCCCATCGGTAAGCATCTGCACCAACAATGCAACCGCCGCCAGCGCCCACGCGATCGCCATCCCGCCAGAAAAGAGCGATTCGCGATTGCCGCTAATATCGCGCCGCCCCATCGAAGCACTGTGGTTCGCGAAGCCTGTTACCCGTTCGGAAATAGCGTCGTCCATAGGGCCAGCAGCTTACCGGACAAAAATCCGGCATTCAACCGTACAAGTGTTTCCATCGAAGACCTAGCCTACGCGGCAGTTCAAGAGTGATAGAAGAAATATTACGATGCGGAGCTTTTGCTGAGGCCGACCAGCTTCTGGAATTCGGGGTCGTCGCGCAGGCACTCGAAATCAGAATCTTTCGCCGCCCAATTGCGATTCCCATATCCGGCCGCAAACGCCTTGTGGAGCGTCTCGAGCGCCTCTGCTTTTTTCCCAAGGACGCCGTAGGTACAAGCGGCGTTGTACAGGGTGTTGGCGTCGCCGGGGCGAAGGGCGACGGCGGTCTGCAAGTGCCGGGTGGCCTCGTCCGCGTCTTGTTCAGAGTTGGCGAGTTGATTAGCCAGCAAGATACGGGCCCGCACGTCTTCCGGCACCAGCTCCAGTTGTTGGCGGAGGGCCTTGATCATCCGCTCTCGGACATGCTCCGTTTCCTTTTTCCGGCCCAGCCGTTGCAGCGTGTTGCGATAGGGAATATAGGTATTGTAGTCGTCGCCGTTGGCTTCGATGGCCCGCTCCGTGAGCGCCGCGGCCTCTTCGAACCGCCCGGAGGCGAAGTACGCTCGGCCGAGGATGTTCCAGGATCCGTCACAGTCGGGCTTGCGCTCGATGGCGCGCTGGGCCAGCAGTGCGGCGTCATCGTATTTCTTCTGCGCATAAGAGAGTCGGGCGTGCGCTACCAGCACTTCCGGCAGGTCCGGCGCAAGCGCAGTGGCCCGGTCGCAGGCAGCCAGTCCCCGTTCAATCCATTTCGGGCTCTGTTCGCGAATCTCGTAGATGAGCCCGCACAGGTGCGCAATCCCGGCGTGCGCCAGAGCGAAATTCGGGTCCATCTGGATGGCCTGTTCGAACATCTGGAGCGCGTAGTCCATATTCTCGCGGCGCGTGTAGCTTCTTCCGCGCAGGTAAAAATCGTACGCCAGAGTGTTTTCCGTGGGCTTACGCGCAATGATTTTTTCTTCCTGAGGCGTCAGCGTAATGCGCAGCGCCTGGGCTATGCTTCGCGCGATTTCTTCCTGTATGGCGAACACGTCTTCCAGCTGCCTGTCGTACCGCTCCGCCCAGACCGAGTGCCTGGTTGAGGCTTCCACCAACTGTGCCGTGATCCGCACCCTATTGCCGGCTCGGCGAATAGACCCTTCGAGCACGTAGGAGGCGCCAAGCTGCTGGCCCACCTGATGAGCCGTGACCGCTTTGTCGCGAAACGCGAGCATCTCCGACCGCGGAAAGATTTGCAGTTGCGCGATCTTTGAAATCTCCGTGACAATGTCTTCGGTAATTCCGTCTCGGAAGTATTCATCTTCTTTCGCGCCGCTCTGGTTTTCGAAGTAAAGCACCGCAACCGATTTTTGCTTTGGTACTACCGCTTGCGCCCCGGAACCCGCGACGCTCTTCTCAGCGCCGGGCCGCCGGCTCGACTCGATGTCGCGGCTGAGACGCTTCAGGTCCGCGCGAAGTTCCGCGGCAGTCTGGCATCGCAGGTCAGGGTCTTTCTCCAGCGTCTTACCCAGAATGCTCTCCATCGCCAAGGGCAGCCGTGGGTTTAGCTCTTTCGCAGAGGTGGGCGCGGCATGCAGAATTCCATCGAAAACGACCGCCGAAGTCGCGCCCGGAAAGGGAACCGACCCGGTCGCCATTTCGTAAAGAACCACGCCGAGCGAAAACAAATCCGACCGCGCATCCAGTTCTTCTCCGCGCGCTTGCTCCGGCGACATGTACGCAATCGTGCCCATGGAGCTGCCCGGGCTTGTCAGTTGCTCTCTATCGAGCATATGCGTCTGCGTGCGCATCGACGTAGCGGCCACCGACTCGGCGGCTTGACGCACCGTGGCTGTCAGCTTCGCCAAACCAAAATCCAAAACCTTGGCCTGTCCGCGTTCCACCAAAAAAATATTCGCAGGCTTGATGTCGCGGTGCACGATTCCCTTGGAGTGCGCCGCATCGAGCCCGTTCGCGATCTGAATGCCGATCTCCAAAAGCTCCGATACTTCGATGGGTTTCCCGGCAATGCGGTG
>PKWH01000126.1 GCA_003131985.1 Acidobacteriota bacterium
TTTTTCCTCGCCAGTCAAGTAACCGAGACGATGGTTGCGGTTCAGAGTTCTCCGCTGCGCGATCTCTATATCGTGTACGCCGGTCGCAGCCCGGAGAATGGACAGCCGGTAATCCACGCTTACCTGAACCCTCTCGTGAAATGGATTTGGTTTGGAGGAATCGTGGTTGTGCTGGGCACCGGATTGGCGATGCTGCCCAACCGGCGAGCAGCCCTGGTCCTGCGTCCCGTGAACGAGCAGGCTTGGGGAGATAGAGTGCAAGTGAGCGGGTCGCCGATTGCGGCAATTGCTCGACGAGGTGACACCAGTGATTGAAGGCCACGTATCCGAGGCTCGCCGCTTTCGCACGCGCGCGAAATTGCTTCTTCTGGGGCTCGCAGCGCTGACTTTTGTTTTGCCGACCGCGCTCCTCTCCTCTCCCGTCTATGCACAGCAAACTGAGCGAGGGCGAGAGCTTGGCAAGCGAGTGAAATGCATGTGCGGCGGCTGCAACGATTCCGCCACGGGATGCAATCACACGGGGGGCGCATTCTCGGGTCCTTGCGACACAGCGAAGGGGATGCAGAGCGAAATCAACGAGCGTGTCACTCGTAATGAATCCGACGACCTGACGCTGCAAGCATTCGTGCAGGAATACGGACCCACTGTGCTGATCGTTCCGCCTGCGAAGGGTTTCAACCTCGCGGCCTGGGTTACACCCGTCGTGATGCCACTATTAGCGTTCGTTCTCGTCTGGGTTGTAGTGCGCCGCTGGCGGCACAAGGCCACATTGGCCACCGCCTCAGGCCCCGCGATTCCCGCCGAGTTTCTAGCGCGCGCGCAACGAGAAACTGGAAAAGATTACGATGAGTAGCGTGGACGTCGCAGTCGCTTGCGCTTTGCTCGCTGCGGCGACGATTGTTTTCATATTTATGGTTCAGCCGGACAGTTCTGATTCCGCGCCACATCGCACGAAATTAGACCAGTTGATGGAGCGCCGCGACGCAATTTACGAAAATCTGCGTGACCTGCGTTTTGAATACCGCGCCGGAAAGTTTTCGGAAGCGGACTACGAGGAGACGAAGCAACTTCTTGAAGTGGAAGCCGCCCGCGTACTCGCGGATATGGATACACTGACCGGCGGCACTCCCACGCCGGCTACTCGCCAAGCGGCGACAGAGAAGGCACAACATTCATGAATCTCAGGTTCCCTAGTTTTCGAATTGCGCGCGCGACGGCAATCTCTTTTTTGGCCTTCATCGCATTTTTCGCCGCAGCGCCCCTTGCGCTCGCAGGTACGGTGTCGGGCACAGTGACCAATGGAACCACCGGCAAGCCGGCGGCCGGCGCCGAAGTGATCCTGATTCAGCTTCAGGGCGGCATGCAGCCCGTGGCGAACACGAAAACCGACGCGAAAGGACGATACTCGTTCGACAACCCCGGTCTTGGTGCCGGTGCGCCGATGCTCATTCGCGTCGTATACGGCGGCGTGAATTATCACGAGCCCGTTCCACCGGGAAAAACGACCGCGGACGTGCAGGTTTTTGAACCTACGGACAAACCGAGCGCGTTCACTGTCACCAACCACGCCGTGATCGTGCAGCCGAATGGATCTGATCTGATGGTCGGTGAAGAATACTCCGTCGAAAATAAAACGCAGCCGCCCGTTGCATTTTACCGCGCAGACGGTTCCTTCGATTTCTCGATCCCTGATGGCGCGGACTTCAGTCAGGCTTCTGCTTGGGGTTCTGCCGGAATGCCCGTGGTACAAGGCACCATTGATAAAGGCAAAAATAAATTGGCCATAGCGTTCGCGTTTCGTCCCGGTGAGAGCGGCGTGCGCATTTCGTATAAAGTTCCATACCCGGGCAATCAGATAGTCCTGAAAAATGTTTCGTCCTACGCCACCGACCGCTTGATCATTGCCGCTCCTCCTTCGGTGCAGATTTCCGGCGACGGAATCACTCCTGCCGGACAAGATCAGGGGTTCAGTGTTTACACGCGAACAGGAGTAGCCGCGGATGCGCCGCTAGCTATCAAGATCTCCGGCACGGCGCCGATGCCGCCGGCGAATCAGAGCGCCAGCGATAACGGCGCTCCGCCCGCAGGCGATAATTCCGCCAACGCGTCGGTGAACTCGCGGTTGGAAGCTTCCGGCGCCGAGGCTACTACCGTGGCGACGACCACCGTTCCGGCTCGCCTCGATAGTTTGAAATGGATTCTGGTGGGAGGCTTCGCGTCAATTTTCGCGCTGGGTTTTATTTACCTTTTCCGCCGGCCGCAAGTAATGGCCCCGACTAATGGTGACGCGCCTGCGGTTGCCACTGCCGCAACGAAGATAGCGTACTCGCCAGCCTCCAAAGAGGCGACGGCTGCCACGGAAGCTGTGGCCGAGGTTACGCGCGCGGTCACAGGAAGTCTTGATGAACTAAAAGACAGCCTTTTCCGCTTGGAACTTCGCCGCCAGGCGGGGACCATTACCGAGGACGATTACGATCGTGAGCGGCGGCAGATGGAAAAAGTGCTGCGCGATTTGGTGAGAGGCTAAGCGGAACGCCTTGTCCGTAACTCCTGCTACTTCTCGTACTGCAGTCTCTCCCCTCGGTGTTTCTTTCAATAGCGTCGAAAAACGTTTCGGGTCGTTTGTGGCATTGCGCGGCGTCTCGCTGCAGATCCTTTCCGGCGAATTTGTGGCGTTATTGGGTGCAAACGGTGCAGGGAAGACAACCTTGCTGCGAATCGCCGCGATGCTTGCATGTCCTACGCGCGGCATAGTGCAATTTACCGTAGGCCAAGGATCGGGTGATTGTTCTAGCGCCGTAGAAGCGAAGAAGCTGACCGGTATGGTAGGCCACAGCACGCTGCTATACGACGAACTCACGGCTTCAGAAAATCTCACCTTGTTCGCGCAACTGTATGGTCTGGACGATATTCCTGTCCGCGTTGCCGATTCGTTACAGTCCTGTGGACTTGGATCACGCGCCGCAAGCCTGGTCCGAACATTTTCGCGAGGCATGCGCCAGCGATTAGCTGTCGCGCGCGCGCTGCTGCATCAACCTCGTCTTCTCCTGCTTGACGAACCTGCCGCGGGACTTGACCGTCAAGGTCTCGTCTGGCTCGGTACCACTCTCGAATCGCTGCGCAAAGATGGCTGCACGGTGCTGATGAGCACGCACGCGCGCAACGAATCGCTGGATCTTGCTACGCGAGCGCTCGTGTTGGAAGGCGGTCTCGTAAAGCAAGACAGCGGGTCGGGCGGCGATCCACACCCGATACTTGCGGCGCTGCGAGCGGACGCTTAAATGAGCACCGCGCGCGCCGCTGCGATCCTGCTGGCCAAGGAGCTTCGGCTGGAGTTTCGCACTCGCGAGTTGTTGAGCGCGACAATCGTCTTTGCGATGGTCATCGTGGTGCTCTTCAGTTTTGCCTTCGATCCGACCGCCGCAGAATCGAGACGTTACGGCCCGGGCCTTCTCTGGATATCATTTCTGTTCGCAGGATCGCTGATGTTAAATCCATCGTTCGCGCGCGAGCAGGCGAACGACACGCTGGACGCTCTGCGGATGGCGCCCATCTCTCCCTTTGCGATTCTTTCGGCGAAGATGCTCGCAAATTTTATTTTCATGTCGCTCGTGGAGCTCGTCCTGGTCCCCGTTTTTAGTGTTTTGTACAACGTGTCTCTGGCCGGCGTGGCGGGCCGCTTGATCCTGGTGCTGGTGCTGGGGACTATCGGACTAACCGTCACGGGAACGGTTTTCTCCGCGATTTCTTCGCATGCGCGAATGCGAGAACTCCTCCTGCCGCTTCTCTTGTTGCCGATTCTGACGCCGCTGTTAATCGGTGCGGTCGAAGCCACGGCTTCATTGCTCGTGGATCAGCCGGAGCTAGACCGCACCTGGGTCGCGTTGCTCGCCGGATTTGATATCGTGTTCCTGACGGCATCGTGGCTTTTGTGCGATTATTTAATCGAGGAATGACGAGACGCAACCGATGAAAGGCCGAATCGCGTCCACGGTTTTTGCCGCCGCGCTGATTTTCTTCGCGGGATACGCGGCGCTCTTCATAGCGCCCGACGAAAGGACGATGCATGCCATCCAGCGCATATTTTATTTTCATTTGCCAAGCTGGATCGCCATGTTCACCGCGCTGTCCGTCGTCTTCGTTGCGAATGTCGCCTATTTGGCTACGCGCAAAGCGAAATGGGACGCGCTGGGCGTAGCCGGTGCGGAGGCTGGGGTGGTCTGCTGCACCATCGGCCTCGCCACCGGACCTTTGTGGGCGCGGCCGGTGTGGGGAATCTGGTGGACGTGGGACGCGCGATTGACCACCACTTTCATCCTGTGGCTTCTTTACATTTCGTATTTGCTTTTGCGCGGCCTGCTCGACGACACTGAAAAGAAAGCGACGCTGTCAGCGATATTCGGCATTTTCGCTTTTCTAGATGTCCCGTTAGTTTACGTTTCGAATCGCCTGTGGCGCACGCAGCACCCGCAACCCGTGATTCTCGGCGGCAACGGCTCGGGCCTCGATCCCACCATGAGCAAAGTTCTTCTTCTTTGCGTTATTGCAGTGATGGGAGTGATGATTATCATTCTGCTAGACCGGTACCGGCTCGAGCGACTCCGGCACGAATTCGAGGAGTTGCGTCAAGAAGTTGAGACTCGCAGCATCGCTCCGGCATCTATTCTTGGAAAGGAGAGTACATGAAGAATTTCGAGTACCTGTTTACCGCGTGGATGGTGGTTTGGGCCGTATTTTTTGTCTATGAGCTGTCTATCGCTCAACGGCTATCGCGCTTGCGCGATGACATCGAAGCAGTGAAGCGGCAATTGCGTGAAAGGTAGTTCGCGAGGAGTTCGTCATGGATGGGCCGAAGAGAATTGCGATCGTACTGTTTCAATTGGGCGGGCCCGATAGCCAGGCCGCGGTCGAACCATTCCTGTATAGATTATTTTGCGATCCCGATATCATAAATTTCCCCGGCGCGTTCCTGGCACGAAAGCCGCTCGCCAAGCTGATTTCCACCACGCGCTCGAAAATCGTGCGCCAATACTACGCGGAAATTGGCGGAGGCTCGCCGATCCGCCGCCTAACCGAGCAGCAGGCCGGAGCGCTCCAAGACGAACTGCGCCCCTACATTTCCGCGCGAACGATCGTTGCGATGCGTTACTGGTACCCCGATTCGCAACAAGCCATTGCTGCCCTCGAGAGCGCGCCATATGACGAACTCGTCCTGCTTCCGCTTTATCCTCACTATTCTTTCGCCACCACCGGCAGCAGCTTGAAGGAATGGAACCGGCTTTATAAACCGCAGGTCCCGGTTCATGTGATCGACCACTTTTACGACCATCCCGATTACATTGCGGCGATTGTTGACCGGGTAAACGGCGTTCTGCAAGAGTTACCAAACCCTGATGAAGTGCACCTGCTCTTTAGTGCGCACGGCCTTCCGATGAAGTTAGTGGAAAAAGGCGATCCGTATCCGAAACAAATTCAGGAGACGGTGCAGCTTGTGCGCGAGCTTGGCGCTTGGCCGAATCCGCACGCTCTATGTTTTCAGAGCCGGGTGGGTCCGCAGAAATGGCTACAGCCGTCGCTCCCGGACACCATCGAGAAGCTCGCTCGAAGCGGGATCAAGCGCGTCCTGGTGATTCCGGTTTCGTTCCTGACCGAACACATTGAAACCCTGCATGAAATTAACATGGAAGCGCGGGAGCAGGCAGAGTCTCTGGGGATCAGTGAATTTCATATGATGCCCGCGTTGAATGATTCGCCGCTGCTAATTCGGGCACTCGCCGACCTGGTCCTTCGTTCTGTGGGGAAACGCAACGGCGTTTCCTCGATCGCATCGTAGCCTGCAGTAATACTCTGGATCGAAACTTCGCAGCACCCACAATCGGAATCCCGCTAACGTGCAATCACTTTGATTTTTGTTCTGCGATCCATTTGTTCGTGCGGGCGTCGAGAAGATCGAGAGGTAGCGTTCCGCCGTTCAGCATCTCGTCATGAAATGTACGCAAGTCAAACTTGGGCCCCAATTCTTTTTGGGCGCGTTCACGGAGTTCCCGGAACTTGAGCTGGCCCAGTTTGTAACTTAAAGCCTGCGCGGGCCACGAGATGTATCGGTCGGTTTCGGACTGGATGGTGGGTTCGTCCACCGCGCCGGACTTGCGGAAGAAGTCCACGACTTGATCGCGCGTCCATCCTTTCGAATGGATACCCGTGTCGACGACCAATCGTACGGCGCGGAAAAGCTCGGACGATAGGCGGCCGTAATCGGAAACGGGGTCTTGGTAGAAGCCTACCTCTTTGCCGAGTTGTTCCGCATACAGGGCCCAGCCCTCGATGTACGCGTTGAAGCCTAGGCCGTGCAGGCGGAACTTCGGCAGCCCAGTGAGCTGCTGTTGCACGGAAAGCTGCATGTGATGTCCTGGGACGCCCTCGTGGTAAGCAATCGCCTCGTCGTCGATGAGCGAGCGTTCGGCGAAGTTGGATGTAGCGACGACGACGCGGCCGGGACGTTTTCCGTCCGGCGTTCCGGTAACGTAGTGAGTTGCGGCAGCGGACTGGAAAGCAGGTATGGCCTCAACCGTGACCGGCGACTTCGGAAGCAAGGTGAAAAGTTCGGAAAGCTTCGGCTCCATCTGCGCGATGTAGCGTCGGAAATCGTCAAGGATTTGTTCTGCGGAAGTTGGAATGTATTTTGGATTAGTTTTCAGCGAGGCTCGGAAGGACGCAAGATCGGCGAACCCTTCTTTTTTCGCGATAGCGGTCATCTCGATCTGAATGCGATCGATCTCACGGAGACCTAGCTGATGTATCTCGTCCGGCGTCATGCGGGTCGTGGTCCGGGCATAGATATTATTTTGGTAGCGCTTCTCGCCATCCGGCAGAGAAGTGATCGCGAGCGTAGTGCGGCCTGCGGGCGCGTATTCCGTGCGGACGAAGTTGGCAAAGGTCCGATACGCCGGAATGACCTCAGAGTTGACGGCGTCGGTAATCTGCTGGGTCAAACGCTTCTGGTCTTCGGGCGAGATCTCCGCAGGGTACTTTTTTGTCGGGAGCAGAAACGGGTCGGCGTCGATGATGCCCTGGCACTGCACCGGGATCTTCTCAAGGAGAAATTGCACGGGCACGAGCTTGTCCCTCATCCCCGCGCGGAGGACTTCGGTCGTCTGGCTGAGGGCACGCGGAATCTGGTGGAGACGGGCGATATAGTCCTCGTAATGCTTGACTGAGTCGAGAGGAACGGAAAGCGGTAGATCGGCCAAGCCGGTATGGATGCCATTCTGCTGATTGATCGGCATCTCATACTCTTTGAGGTCGAAATCGGCGATGCGCTGTTGAAGCACTCGAATGAGGAGGTCGTGTGAGAGCTGGTCCTGGTCAGAGAAGCCAGTGGCGGAGATTGCTTCAAGTCGGGTAAGGAAGCCCTCGTCAGTCTTGTGGCGCTGAACGATGGCCTCGAGTGAGTGATCCTCAAGCTTATCGTTGTAACGGTAGTCGCCGAAAGCCGTGGCGCGCTCGGGCATATTGCGGAGATCAGACTCGTACTGCTCTTCAAAAAGATTGTTCTGCGCCGCAATGCGATCGGACACTGGTTTGAGGTTTTGGGCGACGACCGACAGGACAACAGCCGCAACGAAAAGCGAGCTTAGGTATGGGCGCATAGACCCGCAGGGTAACAGAAGGAAGCATGGTTGAGCGAAGAAAGTGGCCCTTCCAGGCTGCCAGACGTGCCGCATCATCGGAAATTCGTCCGCGATAAGTTTCTGTAACTACTTGACACGGAGATTCCTACGTCATATAAAACAGTGTTCTTGTTTTGCGTTCACGAAGCACTCATATATTTTTAGATTTGAAGCTAGCAGCACAACGGGCCGATGCCAGATATGTCTGACGGGAAGTCCGGAGAAACGACCAGCGCGCCTTCGAAGGCGCCGGCGGCAAATGCATCTGCCGCGCTGGACACCAAGGCGGCGGTAAAAACGGTGAATACCACCCGTCGCCGCATTGTTTGGGCCTGTATTTGGGGCTACTTGGGCATTAACTTCCTGATGTTTCTGCGGTTTTTCTTTCCCCGGGCGCTATACGAACCCAATACTGTTTTTGATATCGGCTTTCCTTCGGACTTCGCGTTGGGAATCGACCAGCGCTTTTTGATGACGAATCGCGTCTGGGTCGTCCGCGAGCCGGACCGCCTTTTCGTCATTTTCGCTCGCTGTACGCACTTGGGATGCACGCCTGAATGGAAGCCTGCTGAGAACAAATTNNGTGGACGATCCGCGCGCGGGCGTGAACCATTTCAACGATCCGGGAGCATTTTTGAACGTATAGCCTTGCGACGCTGAAGGCCGGCGTGCGGTGGTTTTGCCAAGTTTGAGCGGGATAAGGGGTCAGACGGATGCCCGAAGAAAACGGCGACGGCAAGAGCAAAACGGGCGTCCTCGAAAAGGCCAAGGACTCTGCCGCCGCGCTCCGTGAAACACTGACGGAAAAAGCCAAGCAGCAGGCCACCGAGCTCAAGGAGCCGGAGAAGACCCAGCTCTATCGCTCGATTTTCCGTGTGAAGCACGACGAGGAACCGCGCAACCGCGCGCTCAGCGTTCTTTCTAACGTTTTCTTCCACCTGCATCCAGCCAAAGTCAATCGCGACGCTACCAAATACAATTTCACTTGGGGCATGGGTGGCATCACTTTTTACCTTTTCATCGTTCTCACTTTCACCGGCGTCCTGTTGATGTTCTATTACCACCCCTCGAAGGTGCAGGCGTTCCGCGACATTCTGTATCTTGAAAACGATGTGCCGTTCGGCAAGCTGCTACGCAATATGCATCGCTGGGCCGCTCACTTGATGATCATCGCGGTGTGGCTGCATATGTTCCGCGTATTCATGACGGGCTCGTATAAGCGGCCGCGCGAATTCAATTGGTGCGTCGGCGTATTGCTGATGGTTCTGACCATGTTGCTGAGCTTCACTGGATATTTGCTCCCGGACGACCAGCTTGGATTCTGGGCCGTCACCGTGGGAACGAATATGGCGCGTGCCACGCCGCTGTTAGGTAATGAAGGCCCGGGCGGCCCTCAAATGGGGATGACGCCGTATAACGACGTGCGCTTCGCTTTGCTTGGGGGATCCATCGTGGACGCGAATGCATTGCTGCGCGCCTACATTTGGCATTGCATCGCCATTCCACTGATTGTGGCTATATTTTTGGGTGTCCATTTCTGGCGTGTGCGAAAAGACGGGGGAATATCAGGTCCAGCGCCGGTAATGCTCGAATCGGAAATCAAGGAAGAAAGAAGTCCGCGGCCGGTAATTCTGCGGCCCAGTGGCATGGGTTAGCGTGAGAATTTAAACCGTTTTGCCGGCAGCTTTTTCGAGGATAGGACGCTTGATGCCTTTTGATTGGCGCCAAATTTGGGAGATTGCTTCCGCACCCGACAATGTGCCGATTGTCGCATTGTTGTTTGTCGCTCCATTTTTCATGTGGTACGCGCTGCGGCAGGGAATTGCGAATGACAAGCTAATCGCGATCCTGGAAGGCGATGCGCAGGCCGCCAAAACCAAATACCGCAAGACGCAGGAATGGGATCCCAAGTGGGAGAGGGAAGTTCACACCTGGCCGTACTTGATGCGCATGGAATTCCTGGTGGCCATCCTGGTCACTGTGCTGCTCATGGTTTGGTCGTTGACCTTGAACGCACCGCTCGAAGAGCCTGCCAACCCGAACGTCACCATGAATCCGGCCAAGGCGCCGTGGTATTTCCTGGGTCTTCAGGAGATGCTGGTTTATTTCGATCCTTGGATCGCGGGCGTCGTCATGCCGACGTTGATCATTGTCGGCTTGATGGTGATTCCGTATATCGACTCGAACCCGCTGGGCAACGGCTACTACACCTACAAGCAGCGACGATTTTCGATTTGGACTTTCCTGGTGGGCTTCATCGGCCTCTGGGTGCTGATGATTGTAATCGGCACGTTCATTCGCGGTCCTGGATGGATGTGGTTCTGGCCGGGGCAAACATGGGACGCTGAACGCGTGGATTATGCGGTGAACCGAAACCTCGATCAGGTGTTCGGGATCGATGGTTCGTGGCTTGCGCCCATCTTCCATACCACAAAAGATCAGGCCGCGATTTGGGCTAGAGCAATTTTTGGAATTTTCCCGCTGGTGATCTTTTTCATTGTGGCGGCAATTCTGGTGCACTGGGTGTGCACGCGTACCGAATTCAGCAAGAAAATCTACAAGCGCATGAGTCTCCTGCAGCTTGTGACTATGTACACGTTTTTAATTCTTATGCTGTCGCTGCCAATCAAGATTCTGTTGCGGCTTGTTTTCACCATTAAATATATATGGGTGACGCCATGGTTCAGCATTTAGCAGCGGCCGGAACAGCAGCGTGTATCACGAAATTGCGCACGGAGGACAAGGGTGCCTGATCGTTCGCCTGAAATCCTGCCGGAAGATCCGATTAAGAATCGATCATTTGCATTTCCGCTTCTGATCGGTTCGCTGCTTCTTATTCTTACGGTCGCATGGTCTTTCTACGTTGAATTCTATGGACTGCAGCCCTGGCGCCGCTACCAGTCCCGTTTCGCAAAGGCTTACTCCGAATATCTCGGCAAGGACATCAAGCGGCAGAAACAGGACGAGACCGACGTGTACTCGTCGCCTGAGTACAAGCAACTCGCCGCAAGTCTCGCCAGCGCGCAGCAAACAGCCAAAGTCCAGGACGACGAGATCGCCAAACAGATCGAGCTCTTGGACGACCAGCGCGCGGCCATGGCCGATGCGTTTAAGGACGAACGCGGAAAAATCGGCCACCTCGTTTATCAGTACGAAATAGTTCCGGACAGCGACAAAAGCGCGAAAGCCAAGGCGCTAAAGGAATTGAACGAAGGGCGAAGCTCCACGTGGAAAGTGGATTGGCCCACCGGAAACGGCCAGGTCGAGAAAAACAAAGTATTCACTGCTGATCAGCTGAACGACACATTCACCAGCATCATGGCGCAGCGCGCCGCGTTGGTTGCAAAACGTGGCGAAGTCGACAAGCCGGCGAAAGACATTCAGGCCGATCTAACGAAATATGTTTCCGACCATCTGCCTGGACTCAGCTCCGCATCACTCGACGGTTTGCGCCGCTCCATGGAAGATTTCGACGAACGCATCATTCAAATCAACGTCAATCCGACTGGCGCATCCATCAATAATCTGGGCGGCGCCGGGCTGGTGGATCGTTGCGAATCGTGCCACGTTGGCACCGACCCGAAGTACGTCCCGCCTCAAGTCGCCTTGACGAAAGCAGACCTGGGAATGGCGAAGAGCAACAATGCGCCCTTTTCCAGTCACCCTGATCTGGATTTGATTCAGTGGCATCCGCTCGAAAAATTCGGCTGCTCGCCATGCCACGGCGGAAACGGCCGCGCGATCGATTCCGTTCAGCGCGGACACGGCCGCTACCCGCACTGGCTCTGGCCGATGTATTATCCGGAAAATTATCAAGCGGGGTGCCAGCAATGCCACTCCGGTGACATGGTCACCGAGCACGCGCCCGTGCTCAACGAAGGAAAACAGCTCTATCGCCAGCGCGGCTGCATCGGATGCCATCGCTTCCAGGGTTTTGACAATCAGGACGAGCAACTCGTCAACGCCCGCCAGCAGATTTTGCAGCTCGCGAAAACCAAATCAGACGATTTGCTGACGATCCCGCGCTTGCAGAAACAAGCAGACGCCGCTCCTGACAACGCCACCGCCGACAAGCTCAACAGTCAAGCCACAAACCTAACGGTTGAAATCAGCCGTATGGACGCGCGCTCCGAATCGCTCGAACAACAAACTCACAACCTCTTGCAGGAAATCAAGAAAGTTGGTCCGGATTTGAAGGAGGCGCGCCAAAAGCTGCGCAAAGAGTGGATTCCGTACTGGATCGGCCACACCACGGAATTTCGTCCGACTACCAAGATGCCGCAGTTCCGTCTCTCGCAGGACGAGACGCAAGCCCTCGCAGCTTTCGTCTGGCAGTCTGGACTCACCAGTCCTCCGCTCGAGCATCAGGCGCCAGGTAACGCTGCGCACGGCAAACAGCTCTTCGAAGAGCGCGGATGCCTCGCCTGCCATTCCATGGGCGAAGGGTCGTCCACGGTCGGTGGAACTTTCGCCGCCAACCTCAGCCGCGTTGGCGAAAAAGAAAATTACGATTACGTCGTTCGCTGGGTCCACGATCCGCGCCAGCGCACGCGGCCCTACTGTCCTTACGAAAAACGCGATCTAGGGCCTGAGGATTACGCCAAGCACAATCTCCCGTACGTTTTCGATCTCGATCATTCGCGCTGCCCGAACGATGGCCATGAACTCGTAGTCCAGCAGCCTACCGTGATGCCGAGCCTTCGCCTTTCGATGGACGACACGCGCGATATCGCCACTTATTTGATGGCTCAGAAGCGTCCTGACGCTTCCTACGCTTCCGCTGATTACATGGATGATCCGCAACTCGCCGCCAAGGGCAAAGACCTGGCGCGCCATTACGGTTGCGCCGGATGCCATGAACTCAGCGGGCTTGAGGACGAAGGCCGCATCGGCACCGAACTCACCAACGAAGGCAGTAAGCCAATCGAGCGTCTCGACTTTGCGCTCTGGACCGAAGATGCCAAGCGCGGCGTTTTCCCCGACGGCAAATCTTCGCCGCGTGGACCTTGGTATGACGCGAAAGGTTTCTTCGAACAAAAACTGCGGAATCCCGCGGTTTACGACCAGGGTAAGTACCACGCGAACCCTATGGACGCGTTGCGCATGCCCAAGCCGAATCTCTACGGCGATGGCGACGTCGAAGCTCTCGTCAGCATGCTCTTGGGAAGCACCGATCCCACTCTCCCGCCGGAATACATGTACCGCCCGGCAGATCGCAGACGCTACATTCAAGAGGGCTGGTGGGTCGTCACGAAATACAACTGCATCGGCTGCCATCAGATTGATGTTGGTCAGAAATCAGTGATGCAGACCCTGCCGTACTACGAGGGTGAGAATAAAGCGAATTTGCCTCCCGTGCTTACCACCGAAGGCGCGCGCGTAAATCCAGAATGGCTCAGGCAGTTCCTGGCCAACCCATCGCTCAGCACCACCGATACGAACCGCAATGGCGTGCGCCAATATTTGCAAGCGCGCATGCCCACGTTCTATCTGTCGAATGACGAAATTCGCAAGCTCGTGCTGTTCTTCCAGGCCATGTCGTCGCAACCAGATCCGTTCATTCCACCGAAGGTGAAGCCGTTGGACGATAGCGAGCGAGCTATGGCGCGCGCTTTGTTCACCAGCCCGGCCGCGCCTTGCCTGAAATGCCATATGACCGGCAACGAAGCGCACGACAAGAACGCGATTGCGCCAAATTTCTTGCTGGCCCACGACCGCTTGCAACCGGCATGGACCGAGCGCTGGATCATTGATCCCGCGAAAATAATTCCAGGTACGGCTATGCCTTCCGGACTATTTCGCATGGAAGGTGATCACTGGGTGTTTTCAGGCCCGGTCCCAGCGTCTGTTCAGCATTACCAGGGCGATCAGGCGGACCTGCTGGTCCGCTACATGTTCTCGCTCACCCCGCAGGAGCAAGCCGCACTCGTGGGGAAGACCCCGACTTCGACCGGAGGGGGCACAAAGCCCTCAGGCGGCGCGGGCGGCGGGAAGTAGCAGCGCATTGCGCAGGCCTCGCTTGGAAAGAATTGCGCCTCATGTGGCCGCAGAATTGTTAGAATGACCCCGTTCTACTAAGGAGGATTCTCTTCACATGAAGACTAAGCTTTTTAATCTAGCATTGGCAGCAGCGTTGGCGATTGCCATCACAGGCTGTGGCAAGAAAGAAGACACCAATGAGCAGCCTGTGGCGAATTCAAACGCCAAGAAGGTGATCGATACCTCCACGGTCGGCTCCGTTACCGGAAGCGTAACACTCGATGGCAAGCCCGCGCCGATCAAGCCCATCAACATGAGCGCCGAGCCGTATTGCCTGAAAGCACATCCGAATCCCGTTATCCCGCCGGAAGTCGTTGTAAATGACAAAGGCGATCTGGCCAACGTCGTGGTTTACGTGAAAGACGGTCTCGCCGACTATAACTTCGACACGCCGAAAGAGCCTGTCGTGCTCAACCAACAAGGTTGCATGTACGACCCCCACATCATCGCCTTGATGGCCGGCCAAACGTTCGAAGTCAAGAACGACGACCAAACCACCCACAATATTCACCCGATGCCGAAAGACAATCGCGAGTGGAATAAGTCGCAGCCGCCAGGCGCTTCTCCAATCGATGAAACATTCGGCCGCGCCGAACTGGCTATACCGGTGAAGTGCAACGTGCACCCCTGGATGAAGAGTTACATTTTCGTATTCAAGAACCCCTACTACGCGGTCACTTCGAAAGATGGAAAGTTTACATTGAAGGACCTGCCGCCGGGAACTTACACGATCGAAGCGTGGCAAGAAAAGTACGGTGTCTTGGATCAGACGGTGACGATCGGCGCTAAGGAATCGAAGCCGCTCACCTTCACGTTCAAGACCGCCGCGGCATCTGGAGACTAGCAAGCTGTCGGTTGCGGATGTGTGGCCGCAGGAGTGTACTCTCTCGCTCCTGCGGTCATGTGTTCTATATCGCGTATTCTTCGCGCACCAGCTTTTAGCAGCTCTGTTCTAATTGACAGGGAATCGCACCTATAATGCCGGAAACCGAGAAGCTTCAAGGCGTTCACCGCTTCGCCGTCGCTACCGCATCGGTCACTGTGCTGCTGTTAATGGCCGGCGCCCTGGTGACAAGCAACGACGCTGCCGACTCGGTGCCCGACTGGCCGCTTGCTTATGGACGGATTATTCCTCCCCTGGTAGGCGGCATCCGCTACGAATTTGCACATCGCGTGTTTGCCGCTGCGGTTAGCGTTCTGACGCTAGTTCTAGCTGTCTGGCTTGCCCGCAGCGGCGCTCGCATAGCTCGCAAACTCGGTTGGACCGCGCTCGGCCTGATCATCGCGCAAGCTCTTCTCGGTGCGCTGCGAGTCCTTCGCGGACACCCCGCAGTAACGGCGACCATGCATGCTACGCTCGCACAGATTTTCTTCGTCACCGTGGTCAGCCTCGCTCTCTTAACCAGTGCTTGGTGGCAACGTGACCTTTCGCTGCTTGACGATCGCGGCTCGCCCCGTCTGCGTCCTCTCGCGGCTGTCACTACCGCCGCCGTCTTTGTGCAGCTCATCCTGGGTGCCGGTTTTCGTCACGGTGCTTTCGGAATATTGCCGCACCTCATCGGATTCGTCGTTGTCACGTTCCTGATCGTTTGGACCTGCCGCGCAGTCCGCAAGCGTTTTGGCCAAGTTCGCGACCTGCGCCGCTGGGGCATTATGCTGCAGGCATTCCTCGGCACTCAGGTTCTGCTCGGCGTCGCAGCATATTGGGCCGTGGCGCAGGCCATGCAAGCTGTGCAGCCGTCCTTGACCTATGTTGTCATCACGGTCGCGCACGTGCTCGTCGGCGCATTGACGCTTGCTTCCAGCGTGGTCTTAACGTTATCTTGCTACCGTTTGATTCGTCCGAAGGCAGTCGTGGCATTAAGGTCGGCGATGGAAACTACACGCGCCGGCGGCACGCGGCCCGAAAGCTCGAGAGCCTAATTTCATGAGCAACGCACGCACAGTCGCTGTCAATGCTTTCGAGAAACCTTGGGCTTATGTCGTGCTCACCAAGCCCGACGTCACCTTCCTCGTGGTGATAACCACGGTTGCTGGTTTTTACCTCGGTTCTACCGGCCCGATGGATTGGGCTAGGCTGGCGCAGACGCTGTTCGGCACTTTGCTGGTTGCCGCCGGAACTGCCGCGCTGAATCAGTATGTAGAACGCGATATGGACGCCGTAATGCGCAGGACCTCGGCTCGCCCTCTTCCGGCAGGGACATTGAAGCCCAGCGAAGTTCTCCTGTTCGGCGCCGTCACGATCGTCGTTGGCACGGCCTGGTTAGCCCTCACAGTGAATGTCCTCGCTGCCACGGTGGCCTTTGCCACCAGCGTGTCTTATCTTGGCCTGTACACACCGCTCAAGACCCGTACGACGCTCGCAACCGCCGTAGGAGCCATTCCTGGCGCGCTACCTCCGCTGATCGGCTGGGCCGCTGCGCGGGGCTCGCTTTCCGAGGGCGGCTGGATTCTTTTCGCAATTCTGTTCGTGTGGCAATTCCCGCACTTCATGGCCATCGCTTGGATGTACCGCGAAGATTACGGCCGCGCAGGAATACAGATGCTGCCGGTGGTCGATCCCAAGGGCGACGCTACTTTTCACGTGATCGTCAGTTTTTCGGCGATCCTGGTGCCGGTAAGCCTGCTGCCTTCGGTGATGGGAATGGCCGGCATTCGTTATTTCTTCGGAGCTTTAGTTCTTGGGATGATTTTGCTGCAAGTTTCGCTGTGGGCCAACCGCGCGCGCACCAACATTCGCGCGAAATGGCTGATGCATGCGACCGTTATTCACATTCCGCTTCTGCTTGCGTGGATGATTTTCGATAAAATGGGCCGATGACGACAACAACTATGAGACACGAAACCGCCTCACCTAGAGCTAACTGGATCGAGCTTAGTGTAATCTGCGCCCTGTTCGTCGCCTTAGCGCTTATCGGCATCGTCTGGGAGATTGCCAGCGGCCTGCTCACCAGCGGAATCGACGGCATCATGTTGCTGGCTATCTGTCTGATGATGGGCGGAATTTTCAGCCTCATGATTCTGGTAATGGTGTACCAAGCCGGCGTGGTTCCTTTTTTCCGCGCAAAGCCCGCCGCCCCGGCAGCGCAGAAAGCGCCCGCGGCGGCGCCTGCGCCGGCAGTGGCAAAGACTGCCGCTTCGGTCCCCGCCACCTCTCCGGCCGCCGCTCCGCCACTGCAGCCTTCTCATCCACCCGCTGCCGTGGAACCCGGTTATCCTGAGCCTCCGCCCACACCAAAACCGGTCGCAAAACCCTCGGCTCCCCCGGCTGCCAAGCCTCAGGATAGTTAGGAGGCGCCTGCCGGCAAAATCGTGCGCAAATGACAATTATTCCGCTCTCATCTCTCCCCGCTGTCAACGCCACGCTCAACGGAGTTTGTACTTTTTTTCTCCTTGTTGGATTGGCTTTTA